>JBHJHL010000047.1:0-32353 GCA_050330935.1 Sphingomonadaceae bacterium
TCTTCCTTGTTGAGCTAGTGCGGTGGTGCTTCTTCCGGGCATGGACCGACCCGGGTGGGGGTGGGTTTTTCGCGCGGCGCCGCTAGGGCCGCCACGCTTCTTAATGATGGTAATTCGCGACTCGCCTTTCAATCCCCCGCGCCGGCGATCGCCTCGGCCGCGGCGATCGCGAGGTCGCCCACGCGGAACGGTTTCCTGAGCACCGCGGCGCCCGGCCCCACGGCCTTTTCGAGCGCCGCGCTGTCGGCATAGCCGGTGGCGAAGATGATCGGCAGGTCGGGATGGGTCTGCGCCACCCGCTGCGCGACCTCGGCGCCGTTCATCTCGGGCATGGCGAAGTCGAGGATGAGGAGGTCGGGTTTGGTCTGGGCGAGCAGCCGCAGCGCCACCTGTCCGCTCGCGGCGCAGATGACGTCATAGCCGAGCGCCTCGAGCGTGTTCTGCATCGAAACGCGCACATCCTCGTCGTCGTCGACGAGCATCACTGTGCCCTCGCCTGCCAGCGCCTCCTCGTCCCGCGTCTCCTCGGCGTCCTGTTCGGCGGCGTCGCCGATCCGTCGCAGCGTTAGGGTGACGGTGGTGCCCTCGCCGGCGACGGTATCGATATCAGCGCTGCCGCCCGACTGGGTGGCGATGCCGTAGACCATCGACAGGCCGAGGCCGGTGCCCTTGCCCACGCCCTTGGTGGTGAAGAAGGGCTCGAAGGCGCGTTCGGCCACCTCCTCCTCCATGCCCGTGCCGGTGTCGGAGACGGCGATCTCCACATAGTCGCCGGGGACGAGCTCCTCATGTCCCTCGCCGACCCGCCTGCGCCGCACGGCGATGGACGCGGTGCCGCCGCCGGGCATAGCGTCGCGGGCATTGAGCAGCAGGTTCATGAGCGCGAGCTCGAGCTGCGTCTTGTCGGCGAGGACGAGGGCTCTTTCGTCCTCGACCCTGGCCGCGATCTCGATCTCCTGTCCCATCGTGCGGTGGAGCAGCTCCTTGAGATCGGCGACCAGCGGCGCCACCGGCACCGGCGTGAGCTCGAGCTTCTGGGTGCGCGAGAAGGCGAGCAGCTGGGCGGTGAGGCGGCTGCCGCGGTCGGCCGCCTGGCGTGCGCGATCGGACCAGCGGCGCACCGACTCCTCATCCCCGGGATTGCGGCTGATGAGATCGAGATTGCCGGCGATCGCTTGCAGGAGATTGTTGAAATCATGCGCGATGCCGCCGGTGAGCTGCCCCACCGCTTCCATCTTCTGCGCCTGGAGCAGGGCCGCTTCCGCCCGTTCGCGCTCGGCCATCTCGTCCTTGAGGCGGCCGAGCGCGACGTCGCGTTCGCGGACCCGCGCGGACAGCTCGACATTGGCCTGTTTGAGCTGCAGCGGCGAGGGGATTGCGAGCGCCTTGGGGATGAGGGGCCAGAGCACCATCGCGGTGCCGACCGAGGCGATCGCGGTGACCACCTTGATCAGCGCCTCCCAGCCGTAATCGGCGTTCCACAGCGTCCAGATTCCCATCAGATGGGTGGTGCCGCAGGCGAGGATGAAGAGCGCGAACAGCCAGAAGATCCAGCTGAACTGGAGGTCGTGGCGGCGGCTGACGAAGCGCACGATGGCGACGGGGATCGAGAAATAGGCGCCGGCGATGAGCAGATCGGCGATCACATGGGTCCAGATCAGCTCGGGCTGCCACAGCAGGCAGTATCCGTGCGGCGCGAGGCCGTTGCCCTCGAACAGGCGTTGCCAGAAACTCGACATGACGGAAATCTCCACTGACTAGCGCAGCGGATAGTAGAATCGCGGCACGCTTATTGCGAGCCTCGGGCGAAGGGTCCGGTCCGGTTCGCGGGGGGAAGCCGCTAGCGCTCCGCCGCCGCCTCTGCCGCGCGCAGCACGCGCAAGAGGTTGCCGCCCATCACCTTGGCGATGTCCTCCTCGCCATGGCCGGCCGCGAGCAGCGCCGCGGTCACCTTGGGCAGGTCGGAGACCTCGTCGAAGCCGGGCACGCCGCCGCCGCCGTCCCAGTCGGCGCCGAGCCCGACATGGTCGGCTCCCATCACCTCGATCGCGTGGACGAGGCTTTCCATGAACAGCTCGAAGCTTCCGCCCGGCGGCATGCGCGCTTCATAAGCCGCCTTGTCGGCGAGCACCTGCCGCCGCTCGGCGGGCGAGAGCCGGGGCCATTCGCGTTGGCGGTCGGCGATCGCGCGGCGCTCGTCGGAAAAATCGGGCGGCACGAGATAGAGGCTGTTGACGAACAGCACGCCGCCGCGCTCGGCCAGCCGCCGCAGGCGCGCATCGTCGATGTTGCGCGGATGGTCGAAGATCGCCTCCGGCCCCGAATGCGACAGCACGATCGGCGCGCGCGACAGCTCCAGCATGTCGTCGAAGGCGGCGTCGGAGGCGTGGCTGGCGTCGATGACGATGCCGAGCCGGTTGGCCTCCTCGACCCAGCGCCGCCCGAGCGCCGAAAGGCCGCCATGGCTCTCCTCGCCGGTGGCGCTGTCGGCGAGCTGGTTGGTGGCGCCGTGGACCGGCCCCGCCATGCGCACGCCGAGCTCGCGGAAGGTCCCAAGCAGCGACAGGTCCTCGCCCAGCGGATAGCTGTTCTCGATCGAGATGAAGGCGATCGCCCTGCCCTCGTCGTGCAGCCGCTCGGCGTCGGCGGCGGTGACGGCGAGCCCGATGCGCTCGTGATGCCTGCCGAGGGTGCGGTGGATGGCGGCGGCGCGGGCGAGCGCATGGTCGCGCGCCTGCCTGTAGCCGGCGGGCGTCAGCTCGCCCTGGCGGGTGAAGATGACGAAGAAGCCGCCGTCGAGCCCGCCCAGCGCCATGCGCGGCAGGTCGGTCTGGCTGCGGTCGAGGTCGTGATGGTGCAGCGCGCCGAAATCCCAGTCGGGATCGTCGAAGCGGCTTGGGATGTCGAGATGCGTGTCGAGCACGATCATCTCCTCGTGAAGCAGCCGCGCGGCCGGCGGGATGGGCTCGTGGGCGAGCGCGGGCGAAGCGAGCAGAAAGGCGAAAGCGAGAAGACGCATGGGATACTCCGATTTGAACAGCCCCTTGTACCCCGGCGAAATCCAGGGTCCAGCCTTGCGCAACAAATGATTCGCGCGGAGACGCGGAGGCGCGGAGGGATCGAGCCAGCGGCGAAGCCGCAGTTCCTCCTTGTTCGATATCGGGCGAACGAGCCGACGCAAAAGCGCCTGCGGCGCGCATGTGGCGTGATCCCTCCGAGCCTCCGCGTCTCCGCGTGAATCCATTCCGAGGCTCTCCCCACGCACGGAAATTCGCAAAAAACACAGGGCAGGCCACGCCCCGCCCGGGCCTGCTCATCCCCCCAGCGCCGGCTCCGCCAGCGCTTCGGCCTCGATCAGCAGCGCATCGTCCGCCTCGCCCTCGGCGACGCGCTCGCGCCCGATCATGATGAGCACCGGCACCGCCATCGGCGAGATGCGCTCCAGGTCGGAATGGAGCATCGTGCCGGCCGCGCGGTCGAGCAGCGAGGCGAGGCGGGCGATGTCGGTGAGCCGGGTGCGCGCATCGTCCCAGGCGGCGCGCAGCAGCAGATGGTCGGGCTCGTAGCGGCGCAGCACATCGTAGATGAGATCGGTCGAGAAGGTGACCTGGCGGCCGGTCTTGCGCTTCCCGTGATGCCGCCGCTCGACGAGCCCGCCGATCACCGCGACCTCGCGGAAGGCGCGCTTCAGGAGATGGGAGCTTTGCACCCAGCGGGTGAACTCTTCCTCCAATATGTCGGGCGAGAACAGCGCTTGCGGGTCGGCGATCGGCTCCAGCCCGTAGCAGGCGAGCGCATAGTCGTTGGCGACAAAGCCGACGGGCTTGAGGCCCGCCGTCTCCATCCGCCGCGTCAGCAGCATGCCGAGCGACTGGTGCGCGTTCCAGCCCTCGAAGCTGTAGGCGACCATATGATGCCGCCCCTCGTGGGGGAAGGTCTCGACGAGCAGCTGGTCGGGCTCGGGCAGCGCCGAGCGGCGGCCTTGCGCCTCGAGCCATTCGCGTACCTCGGCGGGAAAGCGCGCCCATTCGCCCGGATCGGCGAGGAAATGACGGACGCGCGCGGCGAGGCGCGTGGTCATCGCGAGCCGCGCCCCGACATAGGTGGGGATTCGCGCCGGGCGGCTGGTCGCGCGGACGAGGAGGTCGGTCGCGTCCATCCGCTCGACCTCGACGGTGATGCCGGCGAAATGGAAAGTGTCGCCGACCGACAGGGTGGAGGCGAAATAATCCTCGACCGTGCCCAGGATGCGGCCGTTGCGGAAGCGCACGTTCAAAAGCGGCGCGTCGACGATGATGCCGGCATTCTGGCGGTGCTGGGCGATGAAGCGCGGATGGCTGACCCGCCATGTGCCGTCGGGATTGCGCCGCAGCCGCTTGAAGCGGTCATAGGCCCTGAGCGCATAGCCGCCCGATTCGATGAAGGCGAGGACGCGGCCGAGCAGCTCCGCCGACAGGCCCGCATAGGGCGCCGCGGCGGTGACCTCGGCGAGCATCCCGGCCTCGCGGAACGGCCCCGCGCAGGCGACGGCCATGATGTGCTGGGCGAGCACGTCGAGCGATCCGGGGCGGAAGCTTTCGGGGTCGAGCTCGCCTTCGTCGATCGCGTCGAGCGCCGCGCGCGCCTCGAGATATTCGAAGCGGTTGCCGGGGACGATGATGCCTTTGGACGGGCTGTCGAGCCGGTGGTTGGCGCGGCCGATGCGCTGGAGCAGGCGCGAGGCGCCCTTGGGCGCGCCCATCTGGACGACGAGATCGACATCGCCCCAGTCGACGCCGAGATCGACGCTCGCGGTGCACACCAGCGCGCGCAGCCTTCCCTCGGCCATCGCCTTTTCGACCTTGCGCCGCGGCTCGGCCGAGAGCGAGCCGTGATGGATGCCGATCGGCAGGCCCTGCTCATTGGCCTCCCACAGTTCCTGGAAGGTGAGCTCGGCGAGCCCGCGCGTGTTGCAGAAGACGAGCGTCGTCCGGTGGCGCTCGATCTCGCGCATCACCCGGCCGATCGCCCAGCGCCCCGAATGGCCGGCCCAGGGCACGCGCTCGTCGTCTGGAAGCATGATCTGAAGCTCGGGCTCGGCGCCGGGGTCGCCGCGCACGAGCCTCGCTCTCGCGGCCTCGCCATGAGGGGCGAGCCAGGCGCGATAGGCTTGCGGGTCGGAGATCGTCGCCGAGAGGCCGACGCGGCGCAGGCCCGGCGCCAGCCGCTCGAGCCGCGCGAGGGCGAGCGCGGTGAGATCGCCGCGCTTGGAGGCGGCGAAGGAATGGACCTCGTCGACGACGACGGTCTTCAGCCCCCCGAACAGCCTGAAGCTGTCCTCGTGCGAGAGCAGCAGGCTAAGCGATTCGGGCGTGGTGAGGAGGATGTGCGGCGGCTTCGCGCGCTGGCGCGCCTTGCGGTTGGCGGGGGTGTCGCCGCTGCGCGTCTCGATCCGGATGTCGAGCCCCATCTCGGCGACGGGGGCGAGGAGGTTGCGCCGCACGTCGACGGCGAGCGCCTTCAGTGGCGAGACATAGAGACTGTGCAGGCCCTCGCCCGGATTCCCGATCAGCTCGGCGAGGCTCGGCAGGAAGCCGGCGAGCGTCTTGCCGGCGCCGGTCGGCGCGACGAGGAGCGCGCTTTCGCCCGCGCGCGCCGCCGCCAGCATCTCGAGCTGGTGCCGCCGCGGCGTCCAGCCGCGGGCCGCGAACCAGCGGGCGAGGACGGTCGGAAGATCGGGCGGGGCGGCCATGCGCCCACTCTAGCGCCTCGCCGCGCGGTTGCGAGCGGCAAGCGCCGCCCCCCGTCCCCTGCTTGCCTTCGGCGGCGGCCCTTCGATAAAGCCGTGCAAAGGGGGAACGGGGATGACGGATTCGGTGCGGCGGCGGGCGCGCACGGCCGAGGAGTTCGGCGAGATCACCGCCCGCCTCTTCGTGCCCGAGGAAATCATGGCGTCGATCGCCGGATTCCGGCCGCGGCCGAGCGACGTCATCATCTCCCCCTTCGGCAAATGCGGCACCACCTGGCTGCAGCAGATCTTCCACAGCCTGCGCACCCGCGGCGACATGGATTTCGAGGATATTTCCGCGGTCGTCCCGTGGATCGAGACCGCGGCGCTGCTCGGCATCGATTTGGACGCCGAACAACGCGCCGAACCGCGCGGCTTCAAGAGCCATCTTCCCTCTCACATGGCGCCCGGGGGCGCGCGCTATATCGTCTCGCTGCGCGATCCCGGGGACGCGCTCGTGTCGATGTACCGCTTCATGGAGGGCTGGTTCATCGAGCCGGGCGCGGTCTCGATCGCCGCCTTCGCCGAGCGGTGGCTCAGCGGCGAGGACGACGGCAGCGATTATTGGACCCATTTGCTGGGCTGGTGGGAGCGGCGCGACGATCCCGAGCTGCTGCTCATCGCCTATGAGCAGATGATCGACGCGCCCGCAAAGCATGTGCGCCTGGTGGCGGAGTTCTGCGATATACCGCTCGACGCGGAGCTGCTCGCGCTGACCCTCGAACGGTCCTCGCTCGATTTCATGCTCGCCCGCAAGGAGAAGTTCTCGGACCCGATGATGCGCCGCGCCTCCGAAGCGCGCTGCGGCCTGCCGCCGGGAAGCGATTCGGCCAAGGTCCGCAAGGGCGGCGTGGGCGGGCACGAGCGGGAATTGCCGCCCGAGGTCGGCGAGAGGCTCGACGCGATATGGGCGGAGCGGATCGCCCCGGTGCTCGGCTTCGCCGACTATGCGGCGCTCGCGCGCGAGCTGGGCCGGCGGCACGCTAGCTGATCGCGCGCTCGCCGCCTGTGCATCAGGGCACGTCCTCGTCCTCGCCGCTATGGGCGCGGTCCTCCTCGCGATAGAGACGGTCGGTCGCCTCCTCGGTGCGTTCCTCGTCGCGGCGCGAGCGTCGCCGGTTGTGGAGGATCGCCCAGCCGATCGCGCCGAGCAGCAAGAGCGGGCCGACGATCGTCATCAGGCTCCAGTTGAAGGCGCCGAGGTCCATGATCTTCCTTCTCCCCTGTTCGCGGGCTTGGCACCGCTTGGCGTCGGCGCCGGCCGACACGATATCGCGCCGATGGCCCGTCTCGCCTCCTGGATAGAGTTTTTTCCCGACGGACTCCATATCGCCCCGGCAGATGCCTGGATCGATCCCTCGCGCCCGGTCGCGCGCGCGCTCGTCACCCACGGCCATGGCGACCATGCCCGCGGCGGCCATGGCGCGGTCTGGGCGACGCCCGAGACGCTCGCGATCATGGAAGCGCGCTATGGCAATCAGACGGGAAATCCCGTCGCCTATGGCGAGACGATTCGCATGGGCGGGGTCGAGATCAGCTTCGTTCCCGCCGGCCATGTCCTCGGCTCGGCGCAGATCCTGCTCGAGCATGGCGGCGAGCGGGTGGTCGTCTCGGGCGACTATAAGCGCCGGCCCGATCCCACCTGCTTGCCCTTCGAGCCGGTGCCGTGCGACGTCTTCGTCACCGAGGCGACCTTCGGCTTGCCGGTCTTCCGCCATCCGGCGACCGGGGCCGAGATCGACCGGCTGCTCGAGCGCCTGCACGCCAATCCCGATCGCTGCGTCCTCGTCGGCGCCTATGCGCTCGGCAAGGCGCAGCGGGTGATCGCCGAATTGCGCTGCCGCGGCCATCGCGATCCGATCTACATCCACGGCGCGCTCGAGCGGCTGTGCCGGCTCTACGAGGATCACGGCGTCGCCCTGGGCGAGCTTCCCCCCGCCACCGGCGCGCCGAAGGAGGAGCTCGAAGGCAGGATCGTGATCTGCCCGCCCGGCGCCTTGAACGACCGCTGGTCGCGGCGGCTTCCCGATCCGGTCACCGCGATGGCCTCGGGCTGGATGCGGATCAGGCAGCGCGCGCGGCAGAGGAATGTCGAGCTGCCGCTCGTCATCTCCGACCATGCCGACTGGGACGAGCTCACCGCGACCATCGAGAAGCTGCGGCCGCAGGAGATATGGGTGACCCACGGCCGCGAGGAGGCGCTCATCCACTGGTGCGGCACGCGGCAGATAAAGGCGCGCGCGCTCCATCTCGTCGACCGCGAGGACGAGGATGATTGATGCGCCGCGCTGCCTGGCCTATATGACCAACTCGTTGGTCAGGAGCTCGCCATGGAAAGCTACAATATCGCCGAGGCCAAGGCGCGCTTCAGCGAGCTGATCGACCGCGCCGCCGAGGGCGAGGAGATCCAGATCAGCAAGCGCGGCGAGCCGAGGGTGCGGCTGGTCGCGGTCGACCGGCCGAAGAAGCCGATCGATGTCGAGGCGCTGCGCGCACTGACGGCGAAAATGAAGAAATCGAAAATCGGCGGCGTCGAGATACTCAGGGAAATGCGCGATCGCGGTTACTGATGTTCTATCTGGACAGCTCGGTGGTCGTTGCGGCGCTCACAGCTGAAGATCATACTCCGCGAGCTCAGCAATGGGCAGCGCAAGCCTCAAAGGGCATTGTCTTCATAAGCGACTGGGTGAGCGCCGAAGTTTCGGCGGCGCTCACCGCCAAGCTCCGCAATCGCGACCTGACCGAATCGCTGTGGAGGGAAGCGCTCGAAAGCTATCGCGCGCTTGGCAACACGAGCTTTGCCCGGCTGCCGATCCGGCGTGCGAGCTTCGAGCAGGCAGCGCGGCTGGTCGAGCTGTCGAGGCGACCGCTCAGCGCTGGCGATGCGCTTCACCTCGCGCTGGCGAAGCATCACGAAGTGGTCCTCGCCACGCTCGACCGCCGCCAGGCGGATGCCGCCGCAGCGCTCGGCATCGCCGCCGAGCTGATCTAGGCCGGCGTCATCGCCGTGGCGTCGAAATCGACGCCGGATTGCTTCAGCTGCTCGCCGATCTGGCCGACGAGGCGGGAAAGCGCCGCCTTGTCCTTCGCCTCGGCGCGGGCGACGAGCACGTTCTGGGTGTTCGACGCGCGCAACAGCCACCAGCCGTCGTCGCTGCTCACGCGCGCGCCGTCGGTGCGGTTCACGTCGGCGCCCGCCTGCTCCAGCCGGTCGAGCACCTCCTCGACGATCGCGAACTTGCGCTCCTCGTCGACCTCGAAGCGGATTTCGGGCGTGTTCACCATCTCGGGCATGCCCGAGCGCAGCTCGCTGAACGAGCGGCCCGAGCGGGCGACCGCGTCCATGATCCTGACGGCGCCGTAGATCGCGTCGTCGAAGCCGTAATATTCGTGGGCGAAGAAGATGTGGCCGCTCATCTCGCCGGCGAGCGGCGCGCCCGTCTCCTTCATCTTCGACTTGATGAGGCTGTGGCCCGTCTTCCACATCAGCGGGACGCCGCCCAGTTCCTCGATGCGCTCGAACAGCGCCCGGCTCGACTTGACGTCGCCGATGATCGTCGCGCCCGGCAGCGCGGCGAGCACTGGCTCGGCGAGGATCATCAGCAGCTGGTCGCCCCAGACGATGCGGCCCTCGCCGTCGATCGCGCCGACGCGGTCGCCGTCGCCGTCGAAGGCGAAGCCGAAGTCGAGATCCTTTTCGGCCACGAGCCGCTTCAGGTCCTCGAGATTCTTCTCCTCGCTGGGGTCGGGATGATGGTTGGGGAAGGCCGGGTCGACCTCGGTGTAGATGGTGAAATGCTCGCCCGGCAGGCGGCCGACGAGCTTCTCGATCACCGGTCCGGCGGCGCCGTTGCCCGCGTCCCAGCCGACCCGGAAGGGGCCGCCGCCATAGTCGCGCACGAGGCGCGCGGCATATTCGTCGATGATGTCGCGCTCGCCGACCGCGCCCGGGCTCGCGCCCTCGTGCCAGTCGCCTTGCGCCGCCATCCGGCCCAGCCTCTGGATGTCCTCGCCGAAGAAGGGCCGGCCCTCGAGCACCAGCTTGAAGCCGTTATAGTCGGGCGGGTTGTGGCTGCCGGTGATCTGGATGCCGCCGTCGACCTCGAGCACCGCCTCGGCATAATAGAGCATCGGCGTCGGCCCGAGGCCGATCCGCACGACGTCGATGCCGCCCTTCGTCAGCCCCTCGATCAGCGCCCGCTCGAGCCCGGGCGAGCTTTCCCGCCCGTCATAGCCCACCGCCACGCGCCTGCCCCCGGCGCGGTGGAGGAGGGTGGCGAAGCCGCGGCCGATGGCGCGGGCGTCGGCCTCGCCCAGCGTCTTTCCGGTCACGCCCCTGATGTCATATTCGCGCAGCGTCGATGGGTGGAAGTCGTGGCTCATCTCTTTTCCCGCGGGGGACGGTCCCCCATCAAGACTCCTCACGCCTGTTGCGGTTCAATTCGGCGGCGAGGCGGTCGCGCGCGGCGTTGAGCCGGCGCGTCGCGAGCTCCGATCCGCCGGCGTCTGGATGGGCGGTCTTGATCAGCCGGCGGTGGGCGGCGCGGATCTCCTCGAGGGCCGCCCCCTCGGAAACGCCGAGCAGCAGCCGCGCCTCGGCGGAAGTCAGCGCTTCCCCGCGCCCGGCGCGCCGCCGCATCAGCGCCCAGGCGGCGGCCGCGGCGATCAGCCCGAGGCCGATCACCAGCCGGCCGGTGGGCGCCAGGCGCAGGCCCAGAAGGAAGATCGCCGCCGCGATCCCGTCCTCGAGCGTGAAGCGCCGCAGCCTTCCGGTCCACCAGGCCCACAGGAGGATCGCCGCGGCGAGGGCGAGCAGGAAGGGCATCAGGAAAGGGCCGCCGCCCGCGCCGGCTGCGGCGCCGGGGCGCGCTGCGGCAGGCCGAGCGCGGCGATCATCTCGCGCAGCTCCTGGCGGGCGGCGATCTGGCTGAGATTGAGCTGCGCGCTTCGCGCGATGTCTACCAGCGTCAGACCCTGCGGGAACAGCTCGCGATAGACGACCCGCTCGGAAAGGCCGGGGATGACGCGGAAGCCGGCGCGCTGCGCAAGCTCGGCGAGCGCCGTCTCGACCCGGCGCATGTTGCGCGCCTCCAGCTGCTGCAGCCGGTTCCTCAGCACCACCCAGTCGATGCGGCCGCCGCTTTCCTTGGCGCGGCGGGTGCGGCTCTGCCAGACGAGCTCGGCGTAGAAGCTCGGCCGGCGTACCGCGTAGCTTTCGGGATCGACCTCGCCGATGAGGTCGAGGTCGACGAAGCTGTCGTTGATCGGCGTCACCAATATGTCGGCGCGGGCGAGCGCGCGCGCGGCGTCCCCGTCCTCGCGGCCCGGCGTGTCGACGATCACGGTCTCGGCCTCGGCGGCGAGCGCGTCGAGCCGCGCGTCGATCCCTTCGCCATGCGGGTTGAAGGTCTCGAAGCGGGGCATGGGCAGCTTCTTCCTCGTCCGCTCGCGGGTCGCGGCGCGGTTCATCATGTAGCGCGAGAAGGTCCGCTGGCGGCCGTCGAGATCGATCGCCGCGACGCGCCTGCCCTGGGCAGCGAGCGCGACCGCGACATGGACGGCGGCGGTCGACTTGCCGGTGCCGCCCTTTTCGTTGGCGAAGACGAGAAATTTCGGGGCTTGCCCGGTCATCTGTGCGTGCCGCCTGCTCTTGATCTCATTGCCGCCGCGACCCAAGGACGGGTGACGGCGCGGATGGCGGAAAACTCTATCGGAGGGCGGTGTTCCATGCAAATGATCGAGGATGTCGGGAAGCTCGGGGCGGCGCTCGCCGCCCTGCGCGCCGGCGCCGCGAGCATCGCCCTGGTGCCGACCATGGGCGCGCTCCATGCCGGCCATATGGCGCTCCTTGCCGAAGCGAGGCGCCGCGCGCGCCATGTCGTCGCCTCGGTCTTCGTCAATCCGGCGCAGTTCGGTCCGGGCGAGGATCTGGAGCGCTATCCCCGCCGCCTCAAGGAGGATGCGGCGCTGCTCGAAGAGGCGGGCTGCGCGCTGCTCTGGGCCCCTGACGCCGGGGCCATGTATCCGTCCGGCTTCGCCGCCGGCGTCGATCCCGGGCCGCTGGGCGGGATATTGGAAGGCGCGCGCCGGCCCGGCCATTTCGCCGGCGTTGCCACCGTCGTCGCCAAGCTGTTCAACCAGGTCTCGCCGGATATCGCGCTGTTCGGCGAGAAGGATTATCAGCAGCTCCTCGTCATCCGCCGCATGGCGCGCGACGTCGATTTCCCTGTCGAAATCGTGGCCGTGCCGACGGTGCGCGAGCCGGACGGGCTCGCCCTCTCCTCGCGCAACGCCTATCTTTCCCCCGCGGAGCGCGAGGCCGCGCGCGCGCTGCCCGAAGCCTTGCAGGAGGCCGCCCGGGCGATCGCCTCCGGCGGGGAGGCGGGCGCGGCACTCGCGAAGGCGCGCGCGCGGCTCGCTGCAGCGGGGTTCGATCCGGTCGACTATGTCGTCCTCGCCGATGCCGGCACGCTCGCCGGGATGCGCCGCCTCGATCGCCCCGCCCGCCTGCTCGCCGCGGCGTCGATCGGCGGCACCCGGCTGATCGACAACCTCCCCCTCGCTCCCCCGAAGGTGAAGCGGCGTTAACCATTTGTTGACGCGCGCGCGCGATGTCTTGCCTCTTCGCGCAACATTATGGGGGGCGAACCCATGGGGAGCAGTGTTGAATCGGCGGCCTTTCTTGTCCAGAGCCGCCTCGCCGACGCGGCCCGCGGCGACATCCGGGCGCTGTTCGAGCTCGGGATAAGCTATTCGACCGGCTCGGACGGCTGCGAGGTCGATCTCGTCGAGGCGCATAAATGGTTCAATCTCGCGGCCTTGAACGGCGACGAGCGCAGCCAGCAATGCCGGGCCGAGATCGCCGAGGAGATGACGGCGCGCGAGATCGCCGAGGCGCAGCGCGAGGCGCGCGCCTGGATCGCCGCGATGGAGCGCCGCGCGGCCTGAAGAAAGGCGGATTTTCTGTCCTGTTTATTTGACAGCCGGTGCCCGGCCGGGATATCGTCACGGGAGTGATCAGAACGATCGCTACGGACGAATTTAGAACGTGGCAGCGGAGGCTGAAGGATCGGAACGCCGCAGAAAGAGTGGCTGAAGCGATCATCAAGTTGCGCAACGGTCTTGGCAAAACCCGTTCCCTGGGCGGCGGGTTGAGTGAAGCGAAGATTTTCTATGGCCCTGGCTATCGCCTCTATTTCACCTGCCGTGGAAAGGCGACGATCATATTGCTCTGGGGCGGGGACAAGACGACCCAGGAGAGGGATATCGGGCGCGCAAGAAAGATGCTGAAGTCGCTGTGACTCCAGGGAGAGCGGAATGAGCGGAGAGGAAAATACGCAAAAAGGCGCCATGCTCGCCGACTATCATCCCGATGAGTTTCTGGAGAGCCCGGAAAGCCAGGCGCGTCTCATCGACGATGCGCTGGCAAGCGGCCATGCCGGCTATATCGCCGATGCCATCGGCACCGTCGCCCGCGCGCGGGGGATGAGCGAAGTGGCGCGTCTCAGCGGAGTGAGCCGGCAGCGTCTCTACGCGGCCTTGAACGAAGCAGGCAATCCCACCCTCGAGACATTGCTCGCGGTGCTGAAGGCGCTCGAAATCGAGCTGCGCGCGGAGATCGGGAAAAAATCGCGCGCGGCCTAGCCGGCCCCGACATTCCCGGACGATCGCCCCTCCACCTTCCGTTCGTCCCGAGCGCAGTCGAGGGGCGTATAGGCCGCTTCTCGCGCCGGCCCTCCTCGACCGGGCTCGCACCGGCGAGCTCCCGGCGGCGAATGCCGATCCGGCCTAGCTCTTCCTGAACGGCAGATGCTCCTCGAGCAGGCCGATCTCGCGCGCCACCGCCGGCCGCTCGGCGTCGAGAAAGCGGGCGACCGCGTCGCGAAAGCCGGGATCGGCAAGATAATGGGCCGAATGGACCGCCACCGGCCGATAGCCGCGCGCGAGCTTGTGCTCGCCCTGGGCGCCGGCCTCGATCCGCTTCAGGCCGCGCGCGATCGCCGCCTCGATCGCCTGATAATAGCAGAGCTCGAAATGAAGATGGGGGATGTGCTCGGCCGCGCCCCAATAGCGGCCGTAAAGCGCTTCGCCGCCGACGAGGTTGAGCGCCCCGGCGACCGGCTCGCCCTGCCGGCAGGCGAGGATGAGGAGCAGCCGCTCGCCAAGGCGCTCGCCGATCAGCGAGAAGAAGGGCCGGGTGAGATAGGGAGAGCCCCATTTGCGCGCGCCGGTGTCCTGGTAGAAGCTCCAGAATGAGTCCCAATGGCGCTCCCTTATGTCGTCGCCCGACAGCCATTCCACCTCCAGCCCCTCGAGCGCGGCGGCGCGTTCCTTGCGGATCGCCTTGCGCTTGCGCGAGGCGAGGTCGGCGAGGAAGTCCTCGAAATCGTCATAGCCCTCGTTCAGCCAGTGGAACTGGCGGTCGAGGCGGACGAGCCAGCCCGCGGCCTCGAACAGCGGCACCTCCTCGCGCGCGATGAAGGTCGCGTGCGCCGAGGACAGGCGGTTTTCGCGGACGAGCGCGGCGGCGGCGGCGATCAGCGCGCGCCGCGCCGTCTCCTCGCGGCCCAGCAGCCTGCGTCCCGGCACCGGGGTGAAGGGGACCGCGAGCTGGAGCTTGGGATAATAGCGCCCGCCGGCGCGCTCGAAGGCTTCGGCCCAGCCATGGTCGAAAATATATTCGCCGAGGCTGTGGCTCTTGAGATAGGCGGGCGCCGCCGCGCGCAGCTCCCCCCCGTCGCCGTCGATCGCGATCGGCAGCGGTCGCCAGCCGGTGCCTTCGCCGACGCTGCCCGATTGCTCGAGCGCGGCGAGGAAGGCGTGGCTGGTGAAAGGGTCCTCGCCGCCGGCGCAGCCGTCCCAGGCCTCGGCCGCGAAGCCCGCCACGCCGTCGGCGGCGCGGGCGATGATGCGCCGCTCATCCACCGTCCGCGCCAAGCTCGTGGATGATCTGGTCGGCATGCGCCCTCGCCGTCCTGAGCTCGCCCTTGCCGCGCACCGTCCAGGTGAAGACCGGCCCCCGGCGCAGGCGGAAGCGCAGGGCGAGGGGCGAGGGCAGATCGCGAATGTCATAGGCGAGGAAATGCGGGCGCGCCCGGGCGAGGCTCGCGGCGCGCCCGGCGCGGCCGGCCAGGCTTTTCCCGCCCCCCTCGCTCACCACCAGCCCGCGCGGCAGCGAAGGCTCGTGCCGCCGGAACCAGCGCCCGGCCTCGGGATTGAACGACATGATTCCCGCCGGCCCCTGATAGGCTTCGAGCGCCGCCGCGACCGCGCGGCAGAGCCGTGCCGCCGCGCCGCGCCCCGCCTTCAGCTCGATGAGGAGCGGCACGCGCCCGGCGATGAAATCGAGGATCTCGCCGAGCCCGGGGATCGTCTCCGCGCTCGCCGCGAGCCGGACTCGCGCCAGCGCGGCGCTGTTCCATCGCGCCACCCGTCCTTCGCGTCCGGTCAGCCGGCCAAGCCCTGCATCGTGGAACACCATCGCCTCGCCGTCGCGGCTCGCGCGCACGTCGAGCTCGATGCCCTGGCCGGCGGCGATCGCCGCCGCGAAGGCGGCGCGGCTGTTCTCGACGATGCCGTTTCCGTGCAGTCCGCGGTGCGCGAAGGGCCGCGCGGCGAGCGCCTTCAGCCTCGCGTCAACTCCGGCGCAGCGCGATGACGGCATCGACCTCGACCGCGGCGCCGAGCGGCAGCGCCGGCACGCCGACCGCGCTCCGGGCATGGCGGCCGGCCTCGCCGAAGGCGTCCTCCATGAGGTCCGAAGCGCCGTTGGCGACCTTGGGCTGGTCGGTGAAATGGGAGGCGGAATTGACGAACACGCCGAGCTTGACGATGCGCTCGATGCCGCCGAGCCCGGCGAGCGCCTGCTTGGCCTGGGCGATGATCATGATCGCGCAGGCGCGCGCCGCCTGCTGGCCATATTCGATGTCGCGGTCCTCGCCGAGCCGTCCGGTCATCAGCTTCTCGCCGGCGAAGGGAAGCTGGCCCGAGACGTAAAGCAGTCCGCCCGCCTCGACGGCGGGGACGTAGGAAGCGATGGGGGCGGCCGGCTCGGGAAGCACGACGCCGGCCGTGGCGAGGCGGGATTCGATGGTGTCGCTCATGCCGCCGGGCTTGCCCGCCGCTCGGGAAAGCGTCAAGCCGGCGGGGGCCCTTCGAGCTCCCGCCGCGCGGCGGCGAGGCTCGCCGGATCGAGGCCGAGCGCCTCGGCGCAGGCGACGAGATCGGGCTCGTGCCCTTCCAGAAAGCCAAGCACGGCGAGGTGCAGCGCCGGCTCCTCGAGCCGCGCGCGCAGCGCCTCCGGGTCGAGGCCGGTCAGCGCCAGCAGCCGCTCGGCGCGGCGGCGATCGGAGAGGATCCAGCCGAGCGCGGCGAGCGCCAGCGCGGCGGGATCGTCATTTGTCTTGTCCCGGCGCATGGCTTAGGCTGCGTCTCCTCGAGGGAGGAAGGGAAGGGCGTGGCGCGCAAGATACTGGTCGTCGAGGACAACGAGCTCAATCTGAGGCTGTTCTGCGACCTTTTGAAGGTCCACGGCTATGAGGTCGAGCCGGTGCGCGACGGGCGCGAGACGCTGGACAAGGCGCGCGGCGATCCTCCCGACCTCATCGTCATGGACATCCAGATGCCGCATATCAGTGGCCTCGATCTCATCGGCCGGATCAAGGCCGACGAGGCGCTCAGGCCGGTGCCGGTGATGGCGGTCACCGCCTATGCGGCCAGGGGCGACGAGGAGCGCATCCGCGAGGCGGGCGCCGAAGGCTATGTCGCCAAGCCCATCTCGCTCGAAAGCTTCATCGCCGCGGTGCGCGAGCTGCTAGGCGAGGAGGAAAAGGCGAGCGCCTGAAGCCCCGCCCGGCGGCGCTTTGCCGATGGGGAGGGGAGGAGCGCCGCATCCCTGTTCGAAAGCGGAGAAGCCTTTATTTTATCTTCGCTTCCTTGAACTCGACATGCTTCTTGGCGATCGGGTCGTATTTGCGGAAGCTCAGCTTCTCGGTCAGGTTGCGCGGATTCTTCTTGGTCACGTAATAGAAGCCCGTGTCGGCGGTGCTGACGAGCTTGATCTTGACGGTCGCCGGCTTGGCCATGGCAGCCTCTTCCCTTGCATGGAGCCCCGGGGGGGGCGAAAAACGAAAGGCGGCCGCGCGTCCCCCGCGCGCCGCTTCGGCATCGCCGGCGCAAATGGGACAGCCGCCCCCGCTTTGTCAAGCGGCGGAGGGCTTGACATCGCGCGCGGCATGACCGCGCTATGGCGGGGCCATGGACGCGCTCGTCTCCGCCTTCGTCGCGGCGCTGCTCGCCGAGATCGGCGATCGCACGCAGCTTCTCGTCGTCGCGCTCGCCGCCTTCTACCGCCGCCCGGGCCCGGTGCTCGCCGGCGCCGCCGTCGCGGCCGCGGCGAGCAGCCTGATCGCGGCCGCGATCGGCGCCATCATCGCCGGCATCGTCACCGGCCGCGCGGTCTCGCTGCTGCTCGCGCTCGCCTGCGTCTTCGCCGGCATCGCCGGGCTCATCCGGCCGCGCGAGACGCGCGCCTCCTTCCGGGGGAACCCCTTCATCGTCGCGCTGCTCGCGGTCTTCGCCGCCGAGCTCGGCGACAAGAGCCAGTTCCTCGCCGGCGCGATCGCGGCCCGCTTCGATTCGCTGGCCTTTGCGGCGGCGGGCGCAACCTTAGGCATCGTCGCCGCCAACATTCCCGCCGCCCTGCTGGGCGAGCGGCTGCGCCGCGACCTGCCTTTGGGGGCGATCCGGATCGTCGGCGCGGCGCTGTTCCTCGTCACCGGCTTCGTCCTCGCCGCCACCGCGCTCGGGCTCATTTAGGAAATCGATCACAGATACGATTATTTATCGAGTGAATCGATCAATCGACTGCCTATATGGACGCTGCGAGCAACTTTCGCCAACTTTCGCATTTCAGGGGAAGCCGCATGAACAAGCCCGCCGATCTCGCCACGCCAAGCGACCTTAAGAGCAACCAGCTGAGCGAGGTCGCCGACGCGCTGAACGCCCTTCTCGCCGACAGCTACGCGCTCTACATCAAGACCAAGAATTTCCACTGGCACGTCTCGGGCCCGCATTTCCGCGACTATCACCTGCTGCTTGACGAGCAGGCGGGGCAGATACTGGGGATAGCTGACGATGTCGCCGAGCGGGTGCGCAAGACCGGCGGCACCACGCTGCGCTCGATCGGCGACATCGCCCGCCGCCAGCGGATCGAGGACAATGACGCCGAATTCGTCGCCGCCGCCGACATGCTCGCCGAGCTGCGCGACGACAATCTGAAGCTCGTCGCGGCGCTGCGCGAGGCCAAGCAGGCCGCGCAGAAGGCCGGCGACAACGCCACCGAGGGGATGATCGACGAGTGGACCGACCAGGCCGAGGAACGCGCCTGGTTCCTGTTCGAGGCGAGCCGCAGGAGCTGATCCCGGCGGGGGAAATCCACGCCGGCACATGGTGACCCCTACGGGACTCGAACCCGTGTTTCCGCCGTGAAAGGGCGGCGTCCTGGACCGCTAGACGAAGGGGCCGTACTGTCGCGATCGAGCGGCGGACCTAGGGGGTGCGGGGGCGGCGGTCAAGCGCGGCCGCATCAGGCCCAGGCGGCGTCCTCGAGAAGCATTTCGGCATAGCTCTCGCCGTTCCATTCGTCCTTCCTGACCCGCCCGGCGAGCCACAGCCGGCGGTGGGCGGGGGCCGAAAGCAGCGCCTCGGCGAGTGGCGTCCCGGCGATGCGGAAGGCGATCGCCTTGACCCGCCGGCCGTCGTCGCCGGCGGCGATCAGGCGCAGATGGCCGCTGCCGACGATCCGCGCCTCGATTATACCGACGGGGCCCGCCGCGACACGCGGGCCGGGCCAGCCGACGCCATAGGGTCCGGCGGCGTCGAGCGCGTCGGCGAGATCCGGGGTGACGCCCCCGGGGGCGACGCTGGCGTCGAGGACGAGGGCGCGGCCGGCGCGCGCCGCCTCCACGCTGTCGCCCAGACGCTCGTCGAGAAAGTCGGCGAGCCCCTCGATCCCGTCCTTGGCGACGGTCAGCCCCGCCGCCATCGCATGGCCGCCGCCGGCGAGGAGGAGGCCGCTGTCCTTGGCGGCGAGCACGGCGGCGCCGAGATCGACTCCGGCGATCGAGCGGCCCGATCCCTTGCCCGTGCCGTCTTCGCCCAGCGCGACGACGATGGCGGGACGGCCGAGCCTTTCCTTGAGCCGCCCGGCGACGATGCCGATCACGCCGGGATGCCAGCCGGCGCCGGCGACGAGCGCGACCGCCCGGTTTTCCTCGGCCATCGCTTCGGCCGCCTCGGCGACCTGCATCTCGATCGCGCGCCTTTCCTCGTTGAGCCGGTCGAGCTCCTCGGCGATCGCCTGTGCCTCGGGGCCGTCGCTCGTGGTCAGAAGCCTGACGCCGAGATCGGACCTTCCGACCCGCCCGCCGGCGTTGATCCGCGGCCCGAGCGCGAAGCCGAGGTCGCGGCATTCGGGGTCGCGGGCGATGCCGGCCGCCTCGAGCAGCGCGGCAAGGCCGATATTGGCGCGCCGCGCCATGATCTTGAGCCCTTGCGTCACGAAGGCGCGGTTGAGGCCCTTCAATTGCGCGACATCGGCGACCGTGCCGAGCGCGACGAGATCGAGCAGCGCGATCAGGTCGGGCTCGGGCCGGCTTGCGAAGAAGCCGCGCGCGCGCAGCGCCCGCACGCTCGCGGCGGCGAGCAGGAAGGCGACGCCGACCGCGGCGAGATGGCCGTGCGCGGCGGCCTCCTCGGCCTCGTCGAGCCGGTTGTGATTGACGATCGCGAAGGCGGCGGGGAGGCGGCTCGCGCATTTATGATGGTCGACGACGATGACGTCGACGCCGGCCTCGCGCGCCATCTCGAGCGCCTCGAAGGCCTGGGCGCCGCAATCGACGGTGACGATGAGGCTCGAGCCCTTCGCCGCGATCCCGACCAGCGCCTCGCCCGACGGGCCATAGCCTTCCATCAGCCGGTCGGGAATGTAGGCGTCCGCTTCGAGCCCGAGCTCGCGGAGCAGCCGGACGAGGAGCGCCGCCGAGGTCGCGCCGTCGACGTCGTAATCGCCGAAGATGGTGACCGGCTCCCCGGCCTCCACCGCGTCGGCGAGACGGGCGGCGGCCTTGTCCATGTCGCGGAACAGCGAGGGATCGGGCATGAAGGCGCGGATCGTCGGCCGCCGGTGCCGCGCCAGATCGGCGCGCTCGACGCCGCGCGCGAGGATCAGCCGGTCGGCGAGGTCGTCGGGCGCGAAGCCCTCCTCCGCCGCGCCCGCGCGCCAGCGCCAGGGCTGGCCCCTTAGCGAGCGCGACACGCCGCAGGCGAAGTCCGGGGTGGTGAGCATGGGGGCCATCCTACGCCATTCCCGCGCAGGCGGGAATCCATCGCCCCCGATAAGTTGTGGACGGACGGCCCCGACGCCGGGTCGACCAGCGACGAGGCCGCCGCGCTCGAGCGAAGGTGGACCCCGGAGCGGGGCCGGGGCGACGAAGGAGCGACGGATTTTCGCCGAGGTCCTCCAAGACCCCGTTCCCCATCGCCGCTATGTTCTCTATATGTTCTCAATGCGAACCGATTCGGCGCACCCGCTTCGCGTGCTGTTCATCGACTTCAACGGCTATTTCGCCGCCGTCGAGCAGCATGACGATCCGGCGCTCGCCGGCCGGCCGGTGATCGTCATCCCGCTCGATTCCGAACATAGCGGAGCGATCGCCGCCAGCTACGAGGCCAAGGCGCTCGGCGTCTCGCGCGGCACGAGCGTGCGCGAGGCGCGGGCGATCTGCCCCGATATCGCGATCCGCGCCGCGCGCCACGACCGCTATGTCGAGATGCACCGGCTGCTGATGGCGGAGATCGAAAACCATCTTCCCATCCTCCGCATATTCTCGATCGACGAATGCGCCTGCCGGCTCGATGCCTCGGAGCAACGGCGCGAGGCGGCGCTCGCCAGGGCGCGCGAGATCAAGGTCGCGATCGCGAAGAATATCGGCCCCTGCCTGCGCGCCTCGATCGGCGTCGCGCCGAGCGCGCTGCTCGCCAAGCTCGCCTCGGAGCTCGAGAAGCCGGACGGGCTGGTGGCGATCGAGGCGCATGAGCTGCCGGCCGCGCTCGCCGGCCTGCCGCTGCAGGCGATCCCCGGCGTCGGGGAAGGGGTGGCGCGGCGGCTGGCGCGGGCGGGGATCGAGGATGTCCCGAGCCTGTGGAAGCTCGCCCCCAAGCAGGCGCGGGCGATCTGGGGATCGGTGGTCGGCGAGCGCTTCTGGTACCAGCTGCACGGCCATGACATTCTCGACGCGGCGCCGGCGGCCAAGCGCATGATCGGCCACAGCCGCGTGCTCTCGCCCGAGCATCAGGCTCCGGCCGCGGCGCGGATCGTCGCCCGCGCGCTGGCCCTGAAGGCGGCGAGCCGGCTCAGGCTCTACGGCCTTTACGCCTCGCGCCTCGGCCTCGCGCTGCGTCTGCGCCCGGGCGGGGGGCATGAGCTGGCCTGCGCCTTCCCGCCGACCCGGAACAGCTGGATATTCCTGCGCGCGCTCGACCGGCTCTGGGCCGAGGCGATGGCGGCGCCGGGGGGGTCCGGCTGGAGGGCAGGCCGCATCGGCACGGTGGCGGTCGATCTCACCGGGCTCGGGGCGCGTCCCCCCGAACCCGACCTGCTCACTCCGGATTCGGTGCATGCGCTCGAACGGCGCGAGACCGGACTGTGGGAGACGATCGACGGCCTCAACCGCCGCTACCGCCGCCCGCTCGTCACCCTGGCCTCGCATCGCGGGCTCGACCTCAACTATCTCGGCGTCAAGATCGCCTTCAGCCGCGTGCCCGAGGAGGCCGAATTCCTGTGCTGAGAGGAAGATTGACGCATGCGCCGCGCCGGCGGCGCGACAATGCGGACGCGATCGACGCGCACAACCGGAAGGATCGGGGAAGCGGGCGCGCTGCTTCGCCCGGAATGGGATTGAGCCCTGGCCCGGTTCGACGTTTACGAGCGCCGCGGGCCGCTTCTTCCTCGCCTCCTCCACATCCTCCTGCTGGGCATCGCGCTACCGATGGTGCTTGCGCCCCGGCTCCTTGCGATGCTCGCCCCTGACCCAGCGCACGGTGCCGGTCGAGGCGCGCATGACGACGCTTTCGGTCGTCATCCGCCCGCCGCGCAGCCTCTTCACCCCGTCCAGTAGCGTTCCGTCGGTGACGCCGGTGGCGGCGAAGATGCAGTCGCCGCCGGCGAGATCGTGAAGGTCGTAGATGCGGTCGAGATCCTTCAGCCCCCATTTGGCGGCGCGCTTCTTCTCGTCCTCGTTGCGAAACAGGAGGCGCCCCTGGAACTGGCCGCCGACGCATCTGAGCGCCGCCGCGGCGAGCACCCCCTCGGGCGCGCCGCCGGCGCCCATATAGACATCGATCGTGGTGTCGGGATCGGTGACCGCGATCACCCCGGCGACGTCGCCGTCGGGGATGAGCTGGATGCCGCAGCCGAGCTCGCGCAGCTCGGCGATCAGCTTCTCGTGGCGCGGCCGGTCGAGCACGCAGGCGATGATCTCGGACGGATCGACGCCCTTGGCCTTCGCGATCGCCCTCGCATTGTCGCCCCAGGAGCGCGACAGATCGATGACCCCTTGAGGATAGCCCGGGCCGATGGCGAGCTTGTCCATATAGACGTCGGGCGCGTTGAGGAGGCAGCCTTCCTCGGCGATCGCCAGCACGGCGAGCGCGTTGGGGCCGGCCTTGGCGGTGATCGTCGTCCCTTCCAGGGGATCGAGCGCGATATCGATGCGCGGATCGTCGCCGCCGCCGCAGCCGACCTTCTCGCCGATATAGAGCATCGGCGCCTCGTCGCGCTCGCCCTCGCCGATGACGACGGTGCCGCACAGTTCGAGCCGGTTGAGGGCCCCGCGCATCGCCTCGACGGCGGCGGCGTCGGCGGCCTCCTCGTCGCCGCGGCCGATCAGCCGCGAGGCGGCGACCGCCGCCGCTTCGGTGACGCGCACCATCTCCAGCACCAGCACGCGGTCGAGCTCGCTGCCCGATTTCGCCATCGCACGCCCCTCGCCTGATATCCCGCGCGCGATAGGCGAGGGGGCTTTTTTTGTCGAGCGGGTGCGTGGAGGACGAACCCTGGATCGTTGCCGCTTGTATAAAGGTTGACACACCAAGGAGACGCCATGGCAGACGATGAGGCCCCGGCCCGGGTTCCGACGCTCGAGGATCTGCAGCACTGGACCTATGTGATGGGCCGCGCGCAGCAGATGATGATGGAGCATTTCACCGACCGCCTGGCGGGCGCGGCGCCGCAGCGGGAGGGAAAGGGCAAGGCCGAATGGCCCGATCCGGCGGGGGCGTGGCGCGGCCAGATGGAATTGTGGGCGCAAGGGATGGCCTTCTGGCAGCGGATGCTGACCGGCGAGGCGTTCGACGAGGAGACGCGCGAGCGCGCCGACCGCGATCGTCGCTTTTCGGCCCCGCAATGGCGCGATAACCCGCTGTTCGACACCATCCGCCAGAGCTATTTGCTGATCGCCGACAAGCTGCTCGGCGGCGTCGACGAGATCGAGGGGCTCGACGAGGAGAGCCGCGAGCAGATGCGATTCGCGACCGGCGCCTTCGTCGATGCGATGAGCCCCGCCAATTTCGCCTTCACCAACCCGCTGGTGATCGAAAGGACCCTGGAGACGCGCGGCGAGAACCTGCTCAAGGGCCTCAAGCACATGCTCGACGATCTCGCCAAGGGCCAGCTCACCCACACCGATCCCGAGGCGTTCGAGATCGGCAGGAACATCGCCACCACGCCGGGCAAGGTCGTCGCGCGCACGCCGCTCTACGAGCTCATCCAGTACAGCCCGACCACCGGGGAGGTGTTCGAAATCCCGCTCATCATCTTCCCGCCCTGGATCAACCGCTTCTACATCCTCGACCTCAACCCCAGGAAAAGCTTCGTCAGATGGGCGGTCGGGCAGGGGCTCACCGTCTTCATGCTGTCGTGGAAATCGGCCGACGACAGCCTCGCCGGGGTGACGATGGACGATTATGTCCGCGCCCAGCGGGAAGCGATCGAGACGGTGCGCGAGGCGCTCGACGTCGAGGCGGTCAACGTCGTCGGCTATTGCGTCGCCGGAACGACGCTCGCCGCGACGCTCGCCTGGCTCGCCGCCAGGGGCGAGGCCGGGAAGATCGGAAGCGCCACCTTCCTGACCGCGCAGGTCGATTTCAGCGAGGCGGGCGACCTCAAATTCTTCACCAGCGACGAGCATCTCTCGCTGATCGAGCAGCTCACCGCCGACAGCGGCACTCTCGACGGGCGCTACATGGCGGCGACGTTCAACATGCTGCGCGGGCGCGACCTCATCTGGAACTATGTCGTCAACAATTATCTGATGGGCGAGGACTATCCTCTCTTCGACCTCCTCCACTGGAACGGCGACACGACCAACCTGCCCGCCGCCTGGCACCGCGCCTATATCCGCGAACTCTATCGCGAGAACCGGCTCGTCGAGCCCGGCGGGGTCGAGGTCGACGGGGTGCCGATCGATCTCGGCAGGGTCGAGACGCCGGCCTATGTGCAGGCGGGGCGGGAGGACCATATCGCGCCGCCGCAAAGCGTCTGGAAGCTCACCCGCCATTTTTCGGGGCCGGTCAGGTTCCTGCTCGCCGGCTCGGGCCATATCGCGGGAGTGGTGAACCCGCCCGAGGCGCGGAAATATCAATATTGGACCTGCGATGAGCCCGCCCAAAGCCTCGAGGAGTTCATCGACCGGGCGCAAGAGCATCCCGGCAGCTGGTGGCCCGACTGGCTGGAATGGGTGGCCGCCAAGTCCGGCGCCAAGGTGCCGGCGAAGGGCGCCCGCATGCCCGGCAAGGGCAAGCTCGAGGCGATCGAGGACGCGCCCGGCTCCTATGTCCGCATGCGCTGACCGCGCGCGAGGGCGCGTTGTGCGGTGCAGCGAAAAAATCCTTGAAAAAGCCATCGGGACCTCTTATTTGTTGCACTGCAGCATAAGAGGGCGACCGGCTGTTCGCGCCGTGATGAAGAGAATTGCCCGCAGGACAACATGTTTTCCGGATGACGAGACGAGCGAACGAACCCAGAGATCAGAAAGGATCGATGACCATGGCCAATCAGACCAAGAAGACCGCCGAGACGGCGAAGAACGAAGCCCGCAAGGCCGAGGATTTCGGCAAGCAGGCGGCCGAGCGCATGGAAAAGAGCGGCAAGGAAGCCGCCGACCGCATGACCGCGATGTTCGGCGACGCCAACGAGCGCGCCAAGAGCGCGATGGAGCGCGGCGCGCGCTTCTTCGAGGAGATGACCGAGCTCGCCCGCGGCAATGTCGAGGCGTTCGTCGAATCCTCGAAGGTCGCCGCCAAGGGCTTCGAGAGCGTCGGCCAGGAAGTCGCCGAATATGGGCGCAAGAATTTCGAGGACGCGTCTTCGGCGATGAAGCGTTTCGCCGAAATCCGCTCGCCGGCCGAATTCTTCAAGCTGCAGAGCGACTATGCCCGTACCGCCTTCGACAATGGCGTCGCCCAGAGCGCCCGGATCAGCGAGAATATGATCAAGCTGTCCAACGAGGCGATCGAGCCGATCTCGAACCGCTACGCGGTCGCCGCCGAGAAGGCCCGCAACGCCGTCGCTGGCTAAACGGCCGTTTTCAAGGCGTAAAAAAGCGGTCGTCCCGTTGCCGCGGGGCGGCCGCTTTGCATTTCGCCCTCTTGCCGCGCGCCGCCCGCTTGCCATATTTTAACCGCCATGGGCGATTCCGGATATATGGAGATCAGAGCCGGCGGGGAGCGCGGAGACGAAGGCGAGGGGGGCGTCGGCGTCGCCACCCGCACCCGCACGCGCACCAAGAAGCCGTCGCCCTACAAGGTGCTGATGCTCAACGACGATTACACGCCGATGGAGTTCGTCGTTTTGTGCCTGCAGCGTTTTTTCGGCATGGGGGTGGAGGATGCGACGCGGGTGATGCTGCATGTCCATCAGCGCGGCGTCGGCCTGTGCGGCATCTATTCCTACGAGGTCGCCGAGACCAAGGTCTCCCAGGTGATCGACTTCGCGCGCCAGAACCAGCACCCGCTGCAGCTGACGCTGGAAAAGGCGTAGGCGCGGGGACGAACCGGGCAATCGCCTTGCGCCCTGTCCGCAAAGCCTTAGGACCGCATTTGCATGGATCGGATCATCATCAATGGCGGACGGAGCCTTAAAGGCACGATCCCGGTCTCCGGGGCCAAGAACGCGGCGCTCGCGCTCATGCCCTGCGCGCTCCTCACCGACGAGCCGCTGACGCTGAGGAACCTG
The DNA here is from genome assembly GCA_050330935.1 of Sphingomonadaceae bacterium. Taxonomy (GTDB): domain Bacteria; phylum Pseudomonadota; class Alphaproteobacteria; order Sphingomonadales; family Sphingomonadaceae; genus Allosphingosinicella. The sequence goes on from JBHJHL010000047.1 coordinate 26,061, forward strand.
CCGCGCCTCGCCGATGTCGACAGCTTCGGGCACCTGCTCAACATGCTCGGGGTCTCGACCATGGTCGAAGGCGCCAAGCCCGGCGATTTCGGCCGCGTGATGACGCTGCGCGCGGCGAGGATCGTGTCGACCACCGCGCCCTATGACATCGTCCGCAAGATGCGCGCCTCGATCCTGGTGCTGGGACCGCTGCTCGCGCGCGAAGGCGAGGCGACCGTCTCGCTGCCCGGCGGCTGCGCGATCGGCAACCGGCCGATCGATCTCCATCTCCAGGCGGTCGAGGCGCTCGGCGCCGAGATCGAGCTGTCGCAAGGCTATGTCCGGGCCAGAGCGCCCAAGGGCGGTCTCGCCGGCGGCAAGATCAGCTTCCCCTCGGTCTCGGTCGGCGCGACCGAGAACGCGCTGATGGCCGCGGCGCTCGCCAGGGGGGAGACGGTGATCGAAAACGCGGCGCGCGAGCCCGAGATCGCCGATCTCGGCAAATGCCTGATCGCGATGGGCGCGCGGATCGAGGGGCTCGGCACCGACACCCTCGTCGTCGAGGGCAGGGACAGTCTTCATGGCGCGACCTATGCGGTGATGCCCGACCGGATCGAGGCCGGAAGCTATGCCGTCGCGGCCGCGATCACCGGCGGCGACATCACCCTCGCCGGCGCCCGGCGCGAGACGATGCCCGCGGTGCTTTCGGCGCTCGAACAGGCCGGGGTGGAGGTGAAGGCCAATGGCGAGAATATCCGCATCGCCGGCAACGGGCCGGTCCGGCCGCTCACCGTCCAGACCGCTCCGTTTCCGGGCTTTCCGACCGACATGCAGGCGCAGTTCATGGCGATGCTGAGCCTCGCCGAAGGATCGAGCCTGCTCACCGAGACCATCTTCGAGAACCGGTACATGCACGTGCCCGAGCTTGCCCGCATGGGCGCCGACATCGAGGTGCGCGGCCGATCGGCGGTGGTGCGCGGCGTCGAGGAGCTCAAAGGGGCGCCGGTGATGGCGACCGATCTGCGCGCCTCGATGAGCCTCGTGCTCGCCGGGCTCGCGGCCAAGGGCGAGACGGTGGTCAACCGCGTCTACCATCTCGACCGTGGCTATGAACGGCTCGAAGAGAAGCTGCGGGCGGTGGGCGCCGACATCGAACGGGTGAGCGGCGATTAGGGCAGAAGCGGTTGACCGCGATGGGCATCGATCGCGAGGTTCCCGGCGCAGCGCAAGCCCGAAGCAATCAGCGGCGCCGGGCGCTTTTACGGAATGGATCGCTTTCCCGGCCTTCGCTGCAGTCGCAATGACGCGCCGGCGGGCGATCAGAGCGCCACTTCGGCGGTATGGATGGTGAGGCCGACGAGGCCGCCGACCAGCGTGCCGTTGATGCGGATATATTGAAGATCGCGGCCGACCGCGCTTTCGAGCCGGTCGGTCACGGTTCCGGCGTCCCAGCCGCGCACCGTCTCCGACACAAGGGTCACGATCCCGTCGCCGTAGCGCGCTGCGGCGCCGACCACCGCCCGGCGGGCGAACTGGTTGATCGTCCTTTTGAGGCGCGGATTGGTCTGCAAAGTATCGCCGAGCTGCTGTAGCGCCTCGCCGAACTTGCCGGCGAGCGCCGCGTCGGGATCGCGCGCCGCGCGCAACAGGCCGGCGCGGGACTTTTCCCACAGCTGGTCGATCCAGGCGCCGATGGCGGGATTGGAAAGAATGCCGGATTTCAGATTCTCGACCTTGGCGCGGGTCTCGGGATCGTGCTGAAGGTCGCGGGCGAGGCGGGCCAGCCCCTCCTCGGCCTTGACGCGCAAGGGATGATCGAGATCGACGGCCATGTCGATGGTGAGCTTCCTCAAGCCGTCGATGATCGCCTCGGCGAGCTTCTCGTCGAGCCCGGCGAGGCGCAGGATCCATCCGGCCCGCTCGTGCACCATGTCCCGGATCATGTCCTCATTGGCATCGAGCGTGCGGCCGATCCAGGTGATCAGCGCGTCGAGCAGGGGCACATGCCGGTCCTCGCCGATCGCCGCCTCGAGCGTCTGGCCGACGAGCGGCGAGACCTCCACCGTCTGGAGGCGGGCGGCGATGGCGCTCTTCACCATGCCGCCGAGCCGCTCCTCGTCGAGCGATTCGAGAAGATCGGCGATCAGCCGCGAGCCGCCTTCGCGCAGCCGGCCGCGTTCGGGCGGGCGGGCGAGGAAGCGGCCGATGGCGCCGGCGACGTCGACATCGCCCATCCGCCGCGCGACGACCGAGGGAATGAGGAAATTGTCGCGCAGGAAGATGGCGAGCGTATCGCCGATGCGGTCCTTGTTCTTGGGAATGATCGCGGTGTGCGGGATCGGAATGCCGAGCGGATGGCGGAACAGGGCGGTGACCGCGAACCAGTCGGCGAGCCCGCCCACCATCGCCGCCTCGGCGAAGGCCTTGACGAAGCCCCAGGCGGGATAGGCTTCGTCATAGCGGTTGGCGAGGAGGAAGACCGCCGCCATCAGCCCCAGCGAGGCGGTGGCCATGATGCGCATGCGCCGCGCCCCGCTGGCGTCGAGCGGCGGCTTGACGAGGGCGGGCGCGAAGCGGCGGTTCATGCCGCTGTCAATCGCCCGCGCGCGACATGGTTCACTCGGCGGGCTGCGGCGCCGCCTGGGGCGGTGGCTCCTCGCCGGGCTTGTAGCTCAGGATGCGGCCGGCATATTTGCGCAGCCATTTCTCGAAGCTGTCGGCGATGCTGAAGCTGGCCGGCACGATGACGAGAGTGAGCACGGTCGACAAAATGAGGCCGCCGATCACCGTCCAGCCCATCGGCGCGCGCCAGGCGCCGTCGCCGGTAAGCGCGAGCGCCGTCGGCACCATCCCAGCGGTCATCGCCACCGTGGTCATGACGATCGGCTGGGCGCGCTTGTGGCCGGCGTCCATGATCGCGGTGAACTTGTCGACCCCCTTGTCCATCTCCTCGATCGCGAAATCGATGAGCAGGATCGAGTTCTTCGCGACGATGCCGAGCAGCATCAGAAGACCGATGAAGACGGGCAGCGAGAGGACGTTGCCGGTGAGATGAAGCGCGATCGCGCTGCCCAGCGGCGCGAGCAGCAGCGAGCCCATGTTGACGAGCGGCGCCATGACCCGGCGGTAGAGCAGGACGAGAACCGCGAAGACCAGCAGCACGCCCGAAACCACGGCGATGGCGAAATTGACGAGCAGCTCCTGCTGCCATTTCTGGTCGCCGACATTGAGCCGCGTGATGCCGTCCGGCAGATCGTTCCAGATCGGCAGCTCGTTGATCTCGGCCATGCCGTGACCGGTGACGAGGCCGGGGGCGAGATCGGCGCCGACCTGAATGCGCCGCACCTGGTTGTAGCGCTGGATCGTCGTCGGCCCCGAACCGAAGCCGATATCGGCGACGAGCTTCAGGGGCACCGATCCGCCGGACTGGGTGGGGACAGGCAGATTTTCGATATTCTCGAGACTGCGGCGGGCATCCTCCCCGAACGAGACCCGAATGGGAATCTGGCGGTCGGCGAGCGAGAATTTGGCAGTGTTCTGGTCGATGTCGCCGATCGTCGCGATGCGGATCGTCTGGCTCAAGGCGGCGGTGGTGACCCCGAGATCGGCCGCGAGATCGAGCCGCGGCTCGATGATGATCTCCGGTCGGCTGAGATCGCCCTCGATGCGCGGCGCGCGCAGGGTCGAGAGCCCAGACATCTGGTCGACGAGCTCGCGCGCGGCGGCCTGAAGCTTTTCGGGATCGTCGCCGCCCAGCGTCATCATGATGTCGCGTCCGCCCGAGCCCGACTGCGAGGCGAAGCTGACGCGCGCGTCGGCGACCTCGCGCAGCAACGGCGCCGTCGCGCGTTCGAATTCCACGCTCGTGCGCTCGCGATCGGATTTCAGGGTGATGAAGATGCGCCCGTCGCCCGTGCCTATGCTCTGGAAGGCGGTGCGCACCTCGGGCTGGGCGCGAATGATCCTGGCGACCTGGTCGGACACCCGCTCGGTGTCCTCGAGCGTGGTGCCGGGCACCATTTCGATGACCACCTGGCTGAAATCATTGTCGGTGGTCGGCTGGAAGGCCATCGGCAGCTGGCTGAAGGCGAAGAAGGTGAGGAGGAGCGCGCCGCCGCCGCCGACGATCGCCGTTTTCCAGCGGTGCCTGAGCGACCAGCCGAGCAGCCGCATATAGGCACCGATCGCCGGCCCCTCGCCATGCTGCCGGACGCCTTCGGCCTTCAGGAAATAGGCCGAGACGAGCGGCGTGATGAGGCGCGCGACGGCAAGGCTCATCACCACCGCGATCACCGTGGTGAGACCGAACTGGATGAAGAACTGACCCGAAATCCCGGGCATCAGCGCGACGGGCAGGAACACCGCGACGATCGCCATCGTCGTCGCGAGCACCGCGAGGCTGATCTCCTCGGCGGCGTCGATGGAGGCCTGATAGGAGGATTTGCCCATCCGCATGTGACGGACGATATTCTCGATCTCGACGATCGCATCGTCGACGAGCACGCCGGCGACGAGGCTGAGCGCGAGCAGGCTGATGAAGTTGAGCGTGAAGCCCAGCATGTCCATGAACCAGAAGGTCGGGATGGCGGACAGCGGGATGGCGATCGCGGCGATCAGCGTCGCGCGCCAGTCGCGCAGGAAGAGGAAGACGACCAGGACGGCAAGTATCGCGCCTTCGACCAGGGCGGTCACCGCAGCGTGATAATTTTCCACCGTATAATCGACGGTGTTGAACAGCTGGGTGAATTCGACGCCGGGATAATCCTTCTCGATCGCCTCGAGCTCCTCGAGCGCCGCCTCGTAGACCTCGACGTCGGAAGTGCCCTTGGCGCGGTCCATGCGGAAGCTGAGCACCTGGCGGCCGCCCATCTTCGAAATGCGCCGCTGCTCGGCATAGGCGTCGCGCACTTCGGCGATGCTGGACAGCTTGATCTGGCGTCCGCCGCCGACGCTGATCAGCGTTTCGCCCAATTCATAGGCCGATTCGGCATTGCCGAGCACGCGCACCGACTGTTCGGCGCCGGCGATCTCGGCGCGGCCGCCGGCGGCGTTGAGGTTGATCTGCCGCAGCTGGTTGTTGACCTGCGCCGCGGAAACGCCTTGCGCCTGCATCTTCTGAGGATCGAGGATGACGCGGATTTCGCGGCTGACGCCGCCGCCCCGGCCTACCGCGGCCATGCCCTCGATCGCCAGCAGCCGCTTGGCGACGACATTGTCCACGAACCAGCTCAGCTCCTCGAGCGTCATGTCGGTCGCTTCGGCCGAATGGTAGCCGAGCAGGCCGCCCATATTGACCTCTTCGCGGATCACCTGGGGTTCGTATATCCCCTCGGGAAGATCGCTCCTGATCTGGGCAACGGCGTTGCGGACATCGTTCACCGCCCGATCCACGGGAGTGCCGATGACGAACTGGACGAAGGTGAAGGACGAGCCCTCCCGGACGGTGGACTGGATTTCCTCGACGCCGCTGATGCCGCGCGCCGCCGCCTCGATGCGCTGGGTGATCTGGGTTTCTATCTCGCTCGGCGCGGCGCCCGGCTGGCCGACGCTGATCGTCACCGCGGGAAAATCGACGTCCGGGCTGTTGGTCACCTCGAGACGCATGAAGCTGACGATCCCCGCCAGCATCAGCGCGATGAAGATGACGATCGGCGGAACCGGATTCTGGATCGCCCAGGTCGAGACTCTGCGGAAGCTCATCGGCTATATCCTACCCGCCGTCGCCTTTCGGCCGAGCGCGCGGCTTGACCTTGTCCCCCGGATTGAGGAAGGCGCCGGCCGACAGCACGATCTTCTCGGTGCCGGCAAGGCCCTCGATCACGGTCACTCCTTCGTTGGTCACCGTGCCGATCCTGACGTCGCGGCGCTCGACGACATTGTCGTTATTGACGATATAGACGAAGCTGCCGCGATCGTCGCTCTGCACCGCGCTTTCGGGCAGCAGCGGGGCGGACACCGCACCGGCGAGAATGTCGGCGGTGGCGAAGCCGCCGGGGCGCAACGCCCGGTCATAGGGTATCGAAATCCGTGCCACGCCCTGGCGGTCCTGCGGGTCGATGATCGGCGATATCTTCCATATCTGGCCTTCGAAGCTCTGCTCAAGGCCGACCGGGGTCACCACCGCCGGCACGCCGACGCCGAGCTCGGCCAGATCCTCCTCGGGCAGCTCGGCGAGCATTTCCATCTCGCCGCCGCGGGCGATGCGGAACAAAGGTCCCGAGCCCGGCCCCACCACCTGGCCGAGCGCGCCCCCGCGGGCGGCGGCGGCGGCCCCCCGGGCCGCGGGGGCGGGGTGGGTGTGGCGGCGGGCGGGG
>JBHJHL010000048.1:0-25990 GCA_050330935.1 Sphingomonadaceae bacterium
CCCCCCCCCCCCGCCCGCAAGTAGCCGCCACCGAAGACATACTCCAGCCCCGGCCACAGCCCTGGCGGGCGCTCTTGTGCCCACCGACGCCATCCGCTCCCCGCGCGGCTGTCCCGCCCCTGCCCCCCGTATCTCGGAGACCAAATGGCGATCCTCGTCACCGGCGCCGCCGGCTTCATCGGCTTCCACCCCGCGGCAAAGCTACTCGCGCGCGGCGACGAGGTTATCGGCATCGACAATCTCAACGATTATTATTCGCCGCGCCTGAAACGCGACCGGCTCGACGGGCTCGACCGCCGCTTCGGCAAGGCCTTCCGCTTCCTGAAAGCGGACTTCGCCGACCGCAAGGCGCTGGAAGCGGCGCTCGCCGGCCGGGATTTCGATCGCATCGTCCACCTCGGCGCGCAGGCCGGAGTGCGCTATTCGCTCGAAAATCCGCATGCCTATGTCGAGGCCAATCTCGTCGGCCATCTGAACCTGCTCGAACTTGCCCGCTCGCGAGGCTCGTCGCATTTCGTCTATGCTTCCTCCTCCTCCGTCTATGGCGGCAACGAGAAGCTGCCGTTCAGCGTCGAGGACCGGGTCGACCGGCCGCTGTCGCTTTATGCGGCGACCAAGAAGGCCGACGAGCTGATGAGCGAGACCTATGCCAATCTCTACCGGCTGCCTCAGACGGGCCTCAGATTCTTCACCGTCTACGGCCCCTGGGGACGGCCCGACATGGCGATGTGGATCTTCACCGAGGCGATCCTGGCCGGACGGCCGATCGACCTGTTCGGCGAGGGCGACATGCGGCGCGACTTCACCTATGTCGACGATATCGTCGCGGGGGTGGTGGCTGCGCTCGACAGTCCCCCGCCCGACGACGGCAGCGAAAAACCGGGCGGAAGCTTCGGCCCCCATCGCATCTACAATATCGGCAATCACAAAAGCGAGGAGCTTACCCATATGGTCGCCCTCATCGAGGCGGCCTGCGGCAAGAAGGCCGAGAAGCGGCTGCTCCCGATGCAGCCCGGCGACGTGCGCGACACCTTCGCCGATATCGAGGCGATCCGCCGCGATCTCGGTTTCGCCCCCCGAATCTGCATCGAGGAAGGCGTGCCGCGCTTCGTCGCCTGGTATCGCGACTATCACGGGTGCTAGCGGGAAGACCCTCCCCGGCCCGAACCCGCCGGAGGAGTCAGCAGGCGGGGGGCGCGGCGGGCGATGACGAGCAATAGCGTCGGCGCCAGCAGCGTGTTGGCGAGATCGACGACAAGCCCCTGCACCTTCCAGGGCTTGACCTCGTCCTCGAGGGGATCGAACCACAGATCTACGGCCTCGTTGGCGAGCAGGAAGACGAGCACCGCGAGCCAGGGCAGCGGGCTCGCGAGACTTCGCCTCAGCAGCGCCGCGGCGGCGAGCTGAACGAGGAGCGCCGCATAGATGTGAAGAGCATCCTTGCTGAGGCCCGAGAGATCGCTCAGCCAGTCCTTGAATTCGAGCCAGGCCATCGGGTCGATCCCCGCTACCGCGTTCACAGCGTCCAGCGCCGCGAGCCCGCCACGAGATCGCGGCCGCCATAGAGATTCTTGAGATCGGCGAGCAGGCCGTCGGGCTCGAGAAGGGCGATGATCGCCTCGTCCTCGAGCTCGGCATAGGCCTGGTGCGGAACCGCGACTAGAACGAGGTCATAGGCGCGTTCCAGCGCATCGGCGGCGAGCTCGATGCCATATTCGCGGCGCGCCGCGGCCGGATCGGCAAGCGGATCGTGAACGGTCACGTCATGGCCGAGCCCCTTCAGCTTGCGGATGACGTCGATCACCCGGCTGTTCCTGAGATCGGGAACATTCTCCTTGAAGGTAAGCCCCATGATCAGCGCCGTTCCCGCTTTGCCGCGGCGGGCGTGAAGCTGTTCGGCGACCCAGCTTCCCATGCGGTCGTTGATCGACCGGCCGGCGAGGATGATCTGCGGGTCCTGGCCGAGCTGCTGGGCGCGAAAGCTCAGATAATAGGGATCGACGCCAATGCAGTGGCCGCCGACAAGCCCGGGCCGGAAATCGAGGAAATTCCATTTGGTGCCGGCGGCGGCGAGCACGTCCCACACCGAGATGTTCAGCTTGGAGAAAATCTGGGTGATCTCGTTCATGAAGGCGATGTTGAGATCGCGCTGCGCGTTTTCGATCACCTTGGCCGCCTCGGCGGTCTTGATCGAGGCGGCGCGGAAGGTGCCCGCCCCGGTGATGCGGCCGTATATCGCCTCCATCCGCCCGACGACCTCCTCGTTCTCGCCGGCGACGACCTTGACGATCTTCTCGATGCGATGCTCGCGGTCGCCCGGATTGATGCGCTCGGGCGAATAGCCGAGAAAGAAGTCCTCGCTGCGCTTCAGCCCCGAGATGCGCTCGATCAGCGGCCCGCAAATCTCCTCGGTGACGCCGGGATAGACGGTGCTTTCGTAGACGACCAGCGGGCGGCGGCCGGGCGCGAGCATCCTGGCGACGCTCTCGGTGGCGGCGAGCAACGGCTCGAGATCGGGCTCGCACGCATCGTCGACCGGCGTCGGGACGGTGACGATATAGACGCTGCGATCGGCACATTCTTCCTCCTCGCCGGTAAGGACGAGCGGCGACGACGCGAGCCTTTCGGATTCGATCTCGCGGGTGCGGTCCCGGCCCGCGCGCAGCTCGTCGATGCGGCCGGCGTCTATGTCGAAGCCCAGGACATCGAAATGCCGGGCCAGGGCGACGGCGAGCGGCAGCCCGACATAGCCGAGACCGATGACGGCGATGCTTTCATCGGTGATGGACATGAAGACCTTTCGGACGAGTTCCCGGCGCCGCCCCGGACCGCCGGCATGTACGGGATGAGCGCGGGGCCTAGCGGCGCGCGAGCCAGGTGCGGTTGGCGGCGGCGAGCGAGGCGACGTAGCGGTGCGGCTTTTTCATCAGATTCTTGGGCGTGGCCGCCTTCATGCCGAGGGTCGCCGCGACATGAGCGACGAAATAGACGCAATTCTGCTCGTCGAGATCATAGGAGGGCTGCCTCAGACGCCGCCAGCGATCGACCGTCGCCATCACCCTGTGATATTCCGAATCGGACAGCGTGAGCGTGAAATGCCGATCGCTCCGCGCGATATAGTCGGCGTCCACCGACATGATCTCCCCGTCGACCGCGCCGAGAAGAATCGCGGGAGAAATGCGTGTTGCCGTAAAGCCATAGTTCGCCTCAATTTTCTCCCCGCTGCCGTCGAGCTTCCCCTGCAGCAGAATATAGGCGTGGGGAAAGCGGGTGCCGAGCTCGCGGGTCATGAAGCTGAGCCTGACCTCGGCCGCCGCGAGCGAGGGAAAAGCTAGAAAAAACGTGGCAATGAGCAGCCTTAGATATTTCAGCATATGCGGATATCGCGGCATTGCAGCCATTTCCCTGCCTGTCGAAACCAGCCGCCACCCCCTTAGCGGCCGGCGCGATGATAAGCCTCCGCCCGCCCGCGAGGCAAGACGATCGCGGCGACAAGGCGGATTGCGCGGTGAACTTTTTTCCGGCAGTAGAGTTATCCGGCATGCCGACTCCCTCCGGCGGAGACGGTGACTGAATTTTTTTTGAGGGCGTTAACTTTTCATTTCCGGGTGGACAGTCAGAACCGCCTTCATTAGAGACACGGCAAAAGAACGCAGAGTTTGAGCACGAAGGGAGAAACTGACGTGGTTTTCAAGGGACTTATCGGGGCCATAGCTGCCACGGGACTGGCCATTTCGCCTGCCATTGCGGCGCAGCAGTCGGCGGCTCCCGCGACCGAAATCGTGGATGCCGACAGCCAGCTTTTCGGCGATGACGACACCGGCTTCGTCATTCCCCTGCTCGCGCTGGTGGCGGTCATCCTCGGCATTCTGACCCTCATCGACGACGATGACGAACAAGTCCCCGTCAGCCCGTAACGACTGAGCCGGCCCCGGGCCGGCGGAAATCGACAAGAACAGGCCGGACGATGCGCATCATTGTCCGGCCTTTTTGTATCCGATGACGCGGGACACGCCGCCCTTCGCCCGCCGTCTCGTCTGCGGCGCGGCTTTACTGATCCTGTTGCTCGCGAACCCCGCGCTCGCCTCCCCGGCGAGCGAGGCGCCTGCGAGCTTCCTGCGCGCCGAGGACCATCGGGTGGCGAAGATCGCCTACCGCCTCGCCATCGCGGGCAAGCCCTTCTGTCCGGACCACTGGCCCGCCAGCGGCCTCCTGTTGCACCATCTCGGCGATTACGAGCCCGAGGACCGGCCGGTGGTCACCGCCCAGGGGCTGGGCGAAGGGCCGGCAATATTGTCGGTCATCGCCGACGGCCCGGCGGCCGCGGCGGGGCTGCGCGCGGGCGACGTGCTGCTGGCGGTGAACAGCCGGCGGCTTCCCGATCCGGCAGCGGCGGCCGCGATCGAGGATGACGGCGCGCGCCGGGCGGCGATCGTCGCGGTCGAGCGCATCCTTGAGGATGCGCTTCGCGACGGCCCCACCGAGCTCATCGTCGAGCGCGAGGACAAGCGATTGGCTGTCATGCTCGCGCCGATCTCCGCCTGCCCGCTGCGCATACGCCTCGCCCGCTCGCCGCAGGTCAACGGCTTCGTCAAGGACGATTATGTGATCATGACGACGGCGATGCTCGCCTATGCAAGGAGCGACGACGAGCTCGCGATCGTCATCGGCCATGAGCTCGCCCATGTGATATTGCGGCACAGGGAGCGGCTGGCGGCGGAGAAATCTTCCGGATTGCGGGGGGCCCTCGGCGGCAATGCGGCGAGAATCTGGCGCACCGAGGAGGAGGCCGACCGGCTCGGCCTCATGCTCGCATGGGCGGCGGGCTACGATCTGGGCGCGGCGATCCCCTTCTGGCGTCGCTTCTACGGCGATTTCGCCAAAGGCGGCCGGCTGTTCAGGACCCATCCGAGCCTTGCCGCGCGCGAACGGATCATCGCCGAGACCTTCGATGAGCTGCGCCGCCTGTCAGAGCGAGGTCCTCAGCGCCCATAATTCGGGAAAGGCGCGCTTTTCGAGCGTCGAGCGCAGATAGGCCGCGCCGCTGGTGCCGCCGGTGCCGCGCTTGGTGCCGATGATCCGCTCCACCGTGACGACATGCTTGTGGCGCCAGTTGGCGAGCGCATCGTCGATGTCGACGAGCTTTTCGGCGAGCTGATAGAAAGGCCACCACCGCTCCGGTTCCATATAGACCTGCGCCCAGGCCGCTTCGATCTGCGGATCGGGCTCATGGGAACCGGCCGAAGCGCGCTCCCCGTTGCCCGGCGGCAGGGTGAAGCCGGCCCGGCCCAGCGCCGCGTTGGCCTCGTCCCACAAGCTGGGCGCGGCGAGCATCCGCTCGAGCAGACCGCGCTCTTGCGAGCCTTGGCGATGATTTTCGAGATAGGCGGGATCCTTGAGCCCGAGCCGATATTCCATCGCCCGGAACTGCGCCGACTGAAAGCCCGAGCTGGTTCCGAGCAGCTGGCGGAAGCGCACATAGTCGACCGGAGTCATCGTCGCCAGCACCTCCCAACTGAGCGTCATCACCGCCTGGATGCGGGAGATGCGCGACAGGCCCTTGTGCACTTCGATCACCCGGTCGGCGCGCAATAGCCCGACCGCTTCGTCGAGCTCGTAGAGGATCTGCTTCAGCCACAGCTCCTTGGTCTGGTGGAGAATGATGAACAGCATCTCGTCGTGCAGGTCGGACAAGGGGTGCTGGGCCGAGAGCAGCCGCTCCAGATCGAGATAATCGACATAGGTCATGGCGGCGGGCGTTGCGGTCATCGCTCTTCCTAGGACGTAGCTTCAGTTCACAAGCGTTCGGCGCTCGACACGGCCTCGGCGGCGCGCAGCGCGGCGAGGATGCGCATCAGATGTTCGACGTCGTGCACCTCGATATCGATCTTGAAGCTGTGGAAGGAGCCGTCGCGCGCGCTGAGCTCCAGATTGACGATATTGGCGCCGTGACTGGCGAAGATGCCGGCGACGGCGGCGAGCGCGCCCGCCTCGTGCTTCAGGACGACGCGCAACCGGGCGGTGCCGCCTTCGGTGCTGTCGCCCCAGGCGAGATCGACCCAGTCGGCATCGCCGCTGTCGACGAGGACGTCGCAATCGATGCTGTGGACCTCGATCCCCGCCCCTTCGCGGCGCAGGCCGATGATCCGGTCGCCGGGAATGGGGCCGCAGCATTGGGCGAGATCGAAGGCGACGCCGGGGGTGAGGCCCTTGATCGAGATCGCCTGCCGCTGCGGCGGCGGCTTCCTGCCGGCCTTCTTCACCGAGCCCGGCATCAGCGCCTCGAGCACCGTCTTGTCGTCGACCCGCTTCCTGGCGATCGCCTCCATCAGCGCGTCGTCGTCGGGAAGGTTGAGCCTCTTGAGCGCCTCGGTCATCGCCTCCCAGCCGAGCGGCACCGGCAGCCGCTCGACGATCTCCTCGAAAATCTTGCGTCCCAGAGCAATCGTTTCCTCGCGCTCCTTGTTGCGCACGAAGCGGCGCACCCGGGAACGCGCGGTGCCGGTGACCACGAAGCTCAGCCAGGCGGGCTGCGGATGCTGCGCCTCGGAGGCGAGGATTTCGACCTGATCGCCGTTTTCGAGCCTGGTGCGCAAGGGAACGACGCGGCCGTTGACCTTCGCCCCCACCGTCCGGTCGCCGAGATCGGTATGCACCGCATAGGCGAAATCGACCGGCGTCGCGCCCTGCGGCAGCTGGATGAGCTCGCCCCTCGGCGTGAAGGCGAAGATGCGATCCTGATACATCGCCATGCGGGTATGCTCGAGCAGCTCCTCGGCGCTTCCCGCATGTTCGAGGATTTCGATGAGATCGGACAGCCAAGGATGCTCGGTGGCGATGCCGAGGCCCTGCTTATAGGCCCAGTGGGCGGCAAGACCATGTTCGGCCTGGGCGTGCATGTCGCGGGTGCGGATCTGGATCTCGATCCGCATCTTCTCGTCATGAATGATGGTCGTGTGGAGCGAGCGATAGCCGTTGCGCTTGGGGGTCGAGATGAAGTCCTTGAAGCGTCCCGGCACCATCGGCCAGCGCCGGTGGATGAGGCCGAGCGCGCGGTAGCAGTCCTCGACGCTGTCGACGACGGCGCGAAACGCCATCACGTCCGAAAGCTGCTCGAAGCTGATATGGCGCTCGGCCATCTTGCGCCAGATCGAATAGGGATGCTTTTCGCGGCCGCGCACCTCGGCCTCGACGCCATTGGCTTCGAGATGCGCCTTGATGCCACGGCCGATACGCTTGATGAGGCTGCCGCCGCCGCTCTTGTTCAAGCGCTCCAGCCGCCTGGTGATCGATTCATAGGCATCGGGCTCGAGCTCGCGGAAGGCGAGCGTCTGCATCTCGGTCATGAACTCGTACATGCCGATGCGCTCGGCGAGCGGCGCGTAGATGTCCATCGTCTCGCGGGCGATGCGGCGGCGCTTCTCCCCGTCCTTTACATGATGGAGGGTGCGCATGTTGTGGAGCCGGTCGGCGAGCTTGACGAGCAGCACCCGGATGTCGCCCGACATGGCAAGAAGGAATTTGCGCAAGTTCTCGGCCGCGCGCTCGTTTTCGGTCTGCGCCTCGATCTTCGACAATTTGGTGACGCCGTCGACGAGACGGGCGACATTCTCGCCGAAAGCCTCCTCGATCTCCTCCGGCGTCGCGAGCGTGTCCTCGATCGTGTCGTGGAGGATCGCGGTGGCGATGGTCTCGTCGTCTAACCTGAGCTCGGTCAATATGCCGGCGACCTCGATCGGATGGCTGAAATAAGGGTCGCCGCTGGCGCGCTTCTGGCTGCCATGGGCCTGCATCGAGAAGACATAGGCGCGGTTGAGCAGCCCCTCGTCCGCCTGCGGATCGTAGCGGCGCACCTTCTCGACCAGTTCATACTGCCTCAGCACGTCTCCTAAATGGGGGCGAAACCCGGCCGGTTGCAAATGCAAATGCTTGACAGCGAGCGCCGGCGTCCGGAAGCCTCCCCGGCCAGATAGCAACCCAGGTTAGGGCGATGTGTATCTTTTCCCGAGAAACGCCTAAGGTCGCGCGTCTATGAGCCGGGATTCGTGTCAGCCCATGTCGCAATGCTGCCTGCCGGCGGCGCTGGAGGCGGTCGGAGAACGGTGGAGCTTCCTGATCCTGCGCGGCGCGTTCAGCGGACTTTCCCATTTCGAGGAATTCCAGTCGACGCTGGGCATCGCCCGCAACATCCTGTCCAACCGTCTCACCCGACTGGTCGAGCACGGGATATTGGAGCGTCGGCCCGATCCTTCCGACCGGCGCAAGGTCCTCTATCGCCTGACCGAAAAGGGCCGGGCGCTGCTCCCCGTGCTGATCGCGCTCAGGCAGTGGGGAGAACGCTGGGTCTCGGGGGTGCCAAGCAACCCGGTGCTCGTCGACCGCGCCGACCGGCGGCCGGTGGCCCCGATCGCGGTTCGCGCCGCCGACGGCCGCAGGCTCGGCATCGGCGAGCTCGAATGGATCGACCGCGAGGAACTCGAGCTCGACGAGAAACCGCGCTTCGCGGTGCGGCCCAACGCCTAGATGCCCTATTCCGTTGCCGGCATTTCACGAGATGCCGGCAGGTCTTGTGAGCTCGAGTACAGCGTCAAAGCAAAGCTTTAAGAGCGCCCCTGAACCGGCCCCCTAGCTTTCATATTCGCCCCCCAAATGGGTGTTGCGCGGCGGCGCCGAGGCGGTGAGCCGAAGCGCATCGGCCGAAGCGCTGAGCGAACCGATCTCGTCGGGGGCCTCCTCCTCGTCGATCTGGACCCGCTGCAAACTGGCGATCAGCGCCTCGTTCAGCTCCTTGGGCTTGATCGTCTGCTCGGCGATCTCGCGCAGCGCGACGACCGGATTCTTGTCGCGGTCGCGGTCGATCGTAAGCTCGGCGCCGCTTGAAATCTGCCGCGCGCGCTGGGCCGCGAACAGCACCAGATCGAAGCGGTTGGGAACCTTGTCTACGCAATCTTCTACGGTGACGCGCGCCATCGGGATGCTCCATATTTCGGGGGCCGGGAAAGGATGGCGCAGCTAGCAGCAGCACCGACGGGTGTCAAATTGACGCCCCTGTTTCGTAGGGGTTGCGCGGCGCCGGCCGGCCATGGAATGAGCGCGGCCATGCCGGAACCCCACGCCAGCGCCAATGTCGACGGCAACAGCCTGCAGTTCATCAGCGACGGGCCGGCCCGGTTCGAGGCTCTCATGGCGCTGCTCGCCCGCGCCGAGCGGCGGCTGCGTCTGCTCTATTACATTTTCGAGGACGACGAGGCCGGCAGCCGGATAGCCGAAGCGCTCGAAGCGGCCGCCGGGCGGGGCGTGGAAGTGTCGCTGCTCGTCGACGGCTTTGGCACCGAGGCCGACGAGAAGGGTTTTTTCGCCACGCTGGCAGCCCATCCCAGGGTGCGCTTCTGCCGTTTCGTGCCCAAATATGGCCGGCGCTATCTGCTCCGCAATCATCAGAAGCTCGCCATGGCGGACGAGCAAGCGGTGATCATCGGCGGCTTCAATATTTCGGACGAATATTTCGCTTCCCTGGACGAGCGCGAGGCCTGGCGCGACATCGGCCTGATCGTCGAGGGGCCCTCGGTGCCGGCGCTCGCCCGCTATTATGACGCGCTGTTCGAATGGGCGCGCGACAAGACCCCCCAGGTCCGCACCCTGCGCAAGCTCATCCGCGACCACAGCCAGCGCGAAGGAAAGCTGCGCTGGCTGCTCGGCGGACCGAGCGCCCGCCTCAGCCCTTGGGCGGCGACGCTCAAGAACGACATGTTCACCGCCTCCCGGCTCGACATGATCGAAGCCTATTTCGCCCCCAACCGGTCGATGCTGCGGCGAATATATGCGATCTCCGGACGCGGAACGGCGCGCATCGTCACCGCCGCCAAGTCGGACAATGGCGCGACCATCGGCGCGACCCGCCATATCTACGGGCGGTTGTTGAAGCGCGATGTCGAGATCTACGAATATCAGCCGGCCAGGCTGCATACCAAGCTGATCGTCGCCGACGACGCTGTCCATATCGGCTCGGCCAATTTCGACATGCGCAGCCTGTTCATCAACCTCGAGCTGATGCTGCGCGTCGAGGACGCCGATTTCGCCGCCAGGATGCGCGCCTTCGTCGGGCGCGAAATCAGGGACAGCCTGCGCATCACCAGCGCGCTTCATCAAGGCCGCGCGACGCTGTGGAACCGGATCAAATGGCAATTGTCCTACTTCGTCGTCGCGACGATGGACTATAATGTCTCGCGGCGGCTCAATTTCGGGCTCGACGCGCGCTGAGCGGCCGCGCCCCTGCCCCATCCCGGGCGCTCAGCGCTTCCAGGCCCAGAACAGGTTCGCCGGCGGGATGTTGCGCCATTCGAAGGCGCGGTCGATGCGGGCGAAATGAGGGGCGATGAACCGCAGCACCATGGGGGAGAACTGATAGACGAGGAACGCCCCGCCCGGGCGCAGCACGGCATGAGTCTCGCGCGCGATCCTGGGGCCCACGCCCTCCGGCAGGGTGCTGAAGGGCAGGCCGGAGAGCACATGATCGGCCCGCTTGAAGCCGCAATCGGCGACGATCTGGCGCACCCGCGCCGCCGAGCCGGTGACCGCGAGCAGCCGGTTGTCGCCGATCGTCGCGTTGAGATAGTCGACGAAATCGGCGTTGGTGTCGATCGCGATCAGCGTCGCCTCCGCCGGGAGCCGCTCGAGGATCGCGCGGGTGAAGACGCCGACCCCCGGGCCATATTCGACGACCAGGCCGGCGTCCGACCAGTCCACGGGGTCGAGCATGCGCTCGATCAGGCGCTTCGAGGACGGCACCACCGAGGCGACCGACGAGGGATGCTTCAAAAAGCCTTTGAGGAACAGCCACAGCGGGCCGCCGCCCGAGCGCCGCGCGGTCCGCGCGCGGATGCGAAAACCTTCGGCGGAAAAATTCATCGATTATCCACAGGGCCGTTGAGACAGGCGGCACCCGTTGGCAAATCGGCGCCCGTGATGCAAGGGGCGAGGCGCAGCCGCACTCGGCCGGGACATCCTCCTCGGGCTCCGCGAACATGTCGCCTCGGACGCAAAAAAAGGGCCCGCTCCCGAAGAGCGGGCCCTCAAGTCGGTTAGGAGAGGATGCCTGTTAGGCGCAGTCCTCTTCGCACATGCAGCATGATTGTGCAAGTGCGAATTCAGCGCCCTTTCGGCCTCATGCCGCGGCGCGTGCGGGGGATTCGGCCGCGGCCTCGGTCAGGCTCCGCTCGAGGGCCGCGAGGCGATCCATATCCTCGATCTTTCCGCCTTCCTTTTCAGTAAGATAGAAAACATCGACCGCGCGCTCGCCATAGGTCGCGATATGCGCGGAATGGACGGTGACGCTGCATTCGAACAGCGCTTTCGCGAGCGCAGCGAGAAGAGCCGGACGGTCGCGCGCATTGACCTCGATCACGGTGTATCGGGTCGAGGCGCTGTTGTCGGTGAAGGCGATGGGCGAAATGCGGAACGCCTCGGCCCGCAGCCGCTGCGGCGGCTTGGCCTCGAGCCGCTCGATCGGCGGGCCTTCGCGCGCCACCGCCCGTTCGATCGCCTGGCGCAACCGGGCGAGCTGGTGCGGCTCGGAAAAGGGACGCTCGCCGGCATCGTGAACGAGGAAATTGTCGAGCGCCCAACCATCGCCGGTGGTGTGGATGCGCGCATCGATGATATTGGCGCCGGCGAAGCTGATCGCGGCGGTAAGCCGATAGAACAGCCCCGGCTGGTCCGGTGTGTAGACGCTGACGCGGGTGGCGCCGCGCGTCCCGTCGATCCCGATCTCCACCGAGCAGCGGCTGGCCTCGCCGCACTCGGCGATCTGCCGCGCATTGAGGGCCAGGATATCGGGCGGCTCGGAAAGCCAGTAGCCGTCGGCGAAACGCGCGGCGAAGGAGCCGAACCGCTCCTCGCTCCAGCCGAGGCGGCGGCGCAGCTCGGCGCGTATCGCCTTCACCCGCGCCGCGCGCCCGCGCTCCTTGTGCCCGAGCCGCAGCCGCTCCTCGGTGGCCTCGAACAGGGTGCGCAGGAGCTGGCTCTTCCAGCTGTTCCACACTCCTGGACCGACGGCGCGGATGTCGACCACGGTGAGGATCGCGAGCAGGCGCAGCCGCTCGGGGCTTTTCACCCGCGCCGCGAAATCGGCGATGGTCTTGGGGTCGGACAGGTCGCGCTTGAAGGCGGTGGCGGAAAGCAGGAGATGCCAGCGCACCAGCCAGGCGACGGTTTCGGTCTCGGCCGGCGTCAGGCCGAGCCGGGGGCAGAGGCGCCGGGCGATCTTCTCGCCGAGCTTGCTGTGATCGCCCTTCCTTCCCTTGGCGATGTCGTGGAGCAGCACCGCGACATAGAGCGCCCGCCGCGAGGCGATGTGCTTGATGAGGCCGGTGCACAGGGGATGGTCCTTGCGGAGCTCGCCGCGCTCGATCCGGGACAACAGGCCGATCGCGCGGATGGTGTGCTCGTCGACGGTGTAGTGATGGTACATATCGAACTGCATCTGCGCGACGACGCGCCCGAAATCGGGCACGAAGCGGCCGAACACGCCGGCCTCGTTCATCCAGCGCAGCACCGTTTCGGGATCGCGCGGGCTGGTCAGCACCTGCAGGAAGAGGCGGTTGGCGCGCGGGTCCTCGCGCACATCATTGTCGATGAGCCTCGCGTCGCGCCGCGCCGCGCGCAGGGCGAGCGGGTGGATCTCGAGCTCATGCTCGTCGGCGAGCGCGAACAGCTCGACGAGGCGCACCGGATCCTCCTCGAAGAAATCCTCAGAGGGGACGACGAGCCGGCCGCGCTCCAGCATGAAGCCCGACAGCTTCCTCGGCCGGCGGCGGATCGCCGGCAGGTTGAAGCGCAGGCCGCGCCGAGCGAATTTCTCGTCGAGATGGGCAAGGAAGACGCCGGTCAGATCGCCGACCATCTTCGCGTGCAGGAAATAATGCTGCATGAAGCGCTCGACGGCCGATTTTCCCGGCCGTTCGGCATAGTTCATTCGCTCGGCGATGCGCTTTTGCACATCGAAGGTCAGCCGCTCCTCGCGCCGTCCGGCGACGATATGGAGATGGCAGCGCACCGCCCACAGGAAGCGCTCGGCACGCTCGAACTGCCTCAATTCCCTGGGCTCGATCAGCCCCTTGTCGACGAGCTCGGCGACGGTCTTCACCTCATAGGCATATTTGGCGATCCAGAACAGCGCATGGAGGTCGCGAAGCCCGCCCTTGCCGTCCTTGACGTCGGGCTCGACGACATAGCGGCTGTCGCCCATCCGCTCGTGGCGGCGGTTGCGCTCGTCGAGCTTCTCGCTGACGAATGCGGCGCTGTTGCCGGCGACGACCTCGCTCCAGAAGCGCGCCTGGGCGGCGTCGAACACTTCACCATCGCCCCAGACATAGCGCGATTCGAGCATCGCGGTGCGGACCGAATGGTCGTCGGCCGAAAGGCGGACGATGTCGCCGATCGAGCGCAGCGAATGGCCCACGGCGAGCCCCAGGTCCCAGAGCATGTAGAGCATCGCCTCGGCGACATTCTCGGCCCAGGGGGACGGCCTGATCGGCGTCACGAAGGAAAGGTCGACGTCCGAATGAAGCGCCATCTCGCCGCGGCCGTAGCCGCCGACCGCGGCAAGGCAGAGCCGCTCGCCAGCTGTGGGGTTGGGCCGGGGATAGCGGGTGGCGACGATATGATCGTGGACGAGCCGGACGATCTGGTCGGTGAGGAAGCTGTACGCGGTCGCGGCCTCGGTCCCCGCCGAGGGTCTTTCCTCGAGCCGCCGCGCGATTTCCTCGCGCCCCCGGGCAAGCGACTCCGAAAGAATCCCGACCGCCTCCTTCCTGTCCGCCCTGCGGCCAAGCCGCTCGGCGAGCCGGCGTCGGTCGATGATCGCGCGCTGTCGCGGCAGTTTGATCGGACGCGTGGGCATGGCCTCAATCTAGGGTTCGCCGTCCCCGGCGGCCAGCCGCTTCAGGGAATAGAGAAAATCAAGCGCCTCGCGCGGACTCATGCCGTCGATGTCGGCGCCCCCGATCGCCTCGCGCAGCGCATCCGGCGCCTCTTCCACCTCGGCCGCGGCGAACAGCGGCAGATCGTCGAGCCCGGCGGCGATGCCGCCGGTCGCCGCGCGCCCGGCCTCGAGCTTCTCGAGCACCGCCTTGCCCCGCGCCAGCACCTTTTTGGGCAGCCCCGCGAGCTTGGCGACGGCAAGGCCGTAGCTCCTGTCGGCCGGCCCCTCGGCGACCTCGTGGAGCAGCACCAGCTCGCCCTGCCATTCGCGCGCGCGGACATGGTGTAGCGACAAGGCCTCGAGCCGCTCGGCGAGACGCGTGAGCTCGTGATAATGGGTCGCGAACAGGCAGCGGCAGCGATTGCCGTCATGAATCGCCTCGGTCACCGCCCAGGCGATGGCGAGCCCGTCATAGGTCGAGGTGCCGCGGCCGATCTCGTCCAGTATGACGAAGCTCTTCCCGGTCGCCTGCGACAGGATCGCCGCCGTCTCGACCATCTCGACCATGAAGGTGGAGCGGCCGCGGGCGAGATTGTCCGAGGCGCCGACGCGGCTGAACAGCCGGTCGACGAGGCCGAGGCGCGCCGCGGAGGCGGGGACATAGCTACCGGCCTGGGCAAGGAGGACGATGAGCGCGTTCTGGCGCAGGAAGGTCGATTTGCCGCCCATATTGGGGCCGGTGACGAGCCACAGGCGCGAATCCTCGGCAAGCGCGCAGTCATTGGCGATGAAGCGCTGCCCAGCCGCCTTCACCGCCTCCTCGACCACCGGATGGCGCCCGCCCTCGACCTCGAAGCAAGCCTCCTCGGCGAAATGCGGGCGGCACCAGCCGTCCTCGGCCGCGCGCTCGGCGAGCGCGGAAGCGACGTCGAGACGGGCGAGCGCGTCGGCGGTGGCGGCAATGGGCTCGGCGCGCTCGAGCGTCTTGTCGATAAGCTCTTCGAGATGCGCGGCCTCGGCGGCGAGCGCATGAGCGCCGGCCTCGGCGACGCGCATCGCCTCTTGATGAAGGTCGGGCGAGTTGAAGCGGACGACGCCGGCGAGCGTCTGGCGATGCGTAAAGCCCGAATCCTCGGCCATCAGCTTGTCGCCATGTTTGGCCGGCACCTCGACATGATAGCCGAGCACCGCATTGTGGCGGATCTTGAGCGCGGCTATTCCGGTTTCCTTGCGGTAGCGCGTCTCGAGCCCGGCGATCGCGCGGCGCCCCTCGCTGGTGGCGGCGCGCAGCGCGTCCAGGGCCGCGTCATAGCCCGCGGCGATATAGCCGCCATTGGCGGTTTCGGTGGGGGGCGAGGGAACGAGCGCGCGCGCGAGGAGATCGGCGAGCGCGCCATGGCCGGTGAGCCGGGGGAGCAGCTCGCCGAGCAGCGTCGGCCGGGGGTCCGCGCCGGCGAGCACCTCCTCGATGCGCCGCGCCTGTTCGAGCCCGTCGCGCAGCTGGCCGAGATCGCGCGGGGTTCCGCGCCCGGCGGCGATCCGCCCCAGCGCGCGGCCGATGTCGGGCACCGATCCGAGCGCGCGGCGGAGCCGCTCGCGCAGGGCCCGATCCTGTTCGAAAAGCGCGACGAGATCGAGCCGCGCCTCGATCCGCCCGCGGTCGAGAAGCGGCGCGGCGATGTCGGCGGCGAGGAGGCGCGCGCCGGGGCCGGTCGCCGTGCGGTCGACGCAGGCGATGAGCGACCCCGCCCGTCCCCCGTCGGCGGCGCGGACGAGCTCGAGGCTTTCGCGCGTCGCCGCGTCGAGCCCCATATGATCGCCGCGCGCGACGAGCCGGGGCGGACGCAGGAAGGGAAGCTTCTCGCGCGCGACCTCTTCCAGATAGCAAAGCAGCCCCCCGGCGGCGGCGAGCATCGCCCGGTCGAACTAGCCCAAGCCGTCGAGCGTGGCGACCCCGAACCGTTCCTTGAGGCGCTTCTCGGCGGCGACGCTGTCGAAACCGATGCCGCCGCGCCTGCACATCTGCGCTCCCGCAAAGGCGGGCGCGGGAGCCCCATCGGCAAGCACGATCTCGCTGGGGCCGATCCGCGCGAACTCGGCGTCGAGCGCGGCCTCGTCGACCGACACCAGCTCGAACCGGCCGGTCGAGATGTCCGCCGCGGCGATCCCCGCCTTGCCGCCCGCCATGGCGACGGCGGCGAGCCAGTTGGCGGCGCGCGAATCGAGCAGCGCCTCCTCGGTCAGCGTGCCGGCGGTGACGATCCGCACGATATCGCGCGCGACCAGCGCCTTGTGCCCGCGCTTTTTCGCCTCGGCCGGGCTTTCGGTCTGCTCGGCGATCGCGACCCGGTGCCCGGCCTTGATCAGCCTTGCGAGATAGCTCTCGGCGCTCGCCACGGGGACGCCGCACATCGGCACCGGCTCGCCCTCATGCTCGCCGCGAGAGGTGAGCGCGATGTCGAGGCTCGCCGCGGCCGCCCGCGCATCGTCGAAGAACAGCTCGTAAAAATCGCCCATGCGGAAGAACAGCAGGCAATCGGGCGCCTGCTCCTTGAGCGCGAAATATTGCGCCATCATCGGCGTCGGCGCCGCCGCCTTCGCCTTCCTCTCCTTCGCCCTGGTCGCCATCGGGCAAGCCTAGTCGTTCCGGCGGAGGAGCGGAACCGCCTTGCGGCGCTCGGGCAAGCGCGCCTAAGGCGGCGGCAGCAGGGAGAGGGCCGCGATGAGCGAGGGCAGCAACGTCACATTTTCCGAATCCGAGGCGCTCGATTTCCACGCCGGCAAGCGTCCCGGCAAGATCGAGATCATTGCTTCCAAGCCGATGGCGACGCAGCGCGACCTCAGCCTCGCCTATTCGCCGGGGGTGGCGGTGCCGGTCAAGGCGATCGCCGACGATCCGGCCAATGTCTATAAATATACCGCGCGCGGCAACCTCGTCGCGGTGATCTCGAACGGCACGGCGATCCTGGGATTGGGCAATCTCGGCGCGCTCGCCTCCAAGCCGGTGATGGAAGGCAAGGCGGTGCTGTTCAAGCGCTTCGCCGATGTCGACGCGATCGACATCGAGGTCGCGACCGACGACAGCGACGCCTTCATCAGGGCGGTGGAGCTGCTCGAGCCGAGCTTCGGCGGCATCAACCTCGAAGACATCGCCGCCCCGGCCTGCTTCATCGTCGAACAGGCGCTGCGCGAGCGGATGAACATCCCCATCTTCCACGACGACCAGCACGGCACCGCGATCATCACCGCCGCCGGCCTCATCAACGCCTGCCACCTGACCGGGCGGGAGCTGGGCGAGGTCAAGGTGGTGGTGAACGGCGCCGGCGCGGCGGCGATCGCCTGCACCGAGCTCATCAAGTCGATGGGCGTCAAGCCGGACAAGGTCGTCATGTGCGACCGCAAGGGCGTCATCTACGAGGGTCGCGAGGAAGGCATGGACCAGTGGAAATCGGCCCACGCCGCGCCAACAGACGAGCGCACGCTCGAAGAGGCGCTGGCCGGCGCCGACATCTTCCTCGGCCTCTCGGTGGGCGGCGCGCTGAAGCCCGAATGGATGAAGAAGATGGCCGACGAGCCGATCGTCTTCGCGATGGCCAATCCCGAGCCCGAGATCTGGCCCGAGGATGCGAAAAGGACGCGTCCCGACGCGATCATCGCCACCGGCCGTTCGGACTATCCCAACCAGGTCAACAATGTGCTCGGCTTTCCCTTCATCTTCAGGGGCGCGCTCGACGTCCACGCGACGACGATCAACGACGAGATGAAGATCGCTGCGGCGCAGGCGCTCGCCGAGCTCGCCCGCGAGCGCGTCGCCGAAGAGGTCGCCGCCGCCTATGGCGGAATGGCGCAGAGCTTCGGCAAGGATTACATCATCCCCGCGCCGTTCGACCCGCGGCTGATGGAAGTGGTGCCCGCGGCGGTCGCCAGGGCGGCGATCGACAGCGGCGTCGCACAGGCGAATATCGAGGATTTCGAGCAATATCGCTCGGCGCTGCGCACCCGGCTCAACCCCACCCATGCAGTGCTCAGCCTCGCCTATGAATCGGCGCGCGCGAACCCCAAGCGCGTGCTCTTCGCCGAGGGCGAGGAGGATGTCGTGTTGCGCGCCGCGATCGCCTTCCGCGACGGCGGCTACGGCACGCCGCTGCTCGTCGGCCGCTCGGAGGTCTACGACAACCTCGCCGAACTCGGCATCGAGGACCCGGAAAGCTTCGAGCTGCACAACAGCTACAAGTCCGATCTCGTCCCCGAGATGGTCGACCATCTCTACGACCGGCTGAAACGGCGAGGCTATCTCAGGCGCGAGATCGAGCGCATGGTCAACCAGGACCGCAACACATTCGGCGCGCTGCTGCTCGCGCTCGGCAAGGCCGACGTGATGATCACCGGCGTCACGCGCCCCTTCGCCCAGACGGTGCGCCAGGTGCGGCGGGTGATCGATCCGGCGGAAGGGGCGACGCCGTTCGGGATCCACGTCTTCGTCGGCCAGAGCCACACCATCTTCATCGCCGACACGACGGTCTCCGAACGCCCCTCGGCCGAGCAGCTTGCCGCGATCGCGACCCAGACCGCGGCGGTCGCCCGGCGCATGGGCCATGTCCCGCGCATCGCCTTTCTTTCCTATTCCACCTTCGGCAATCCCGAAGGCGCCTTCCTCGACAATATCCGCGAGGCGGTGGGGCTGCTCGATGCGCGCGGGGTAGATTTCGAATATGAGGGGGAAATGGCGCCCGACGTCGCGCTCAATCCGGCGCTCGCCAACTATTATCCTTTCAGCCGCCTTTCGGGCCCCGCCAATGTGCTGGTCATGCCCGGCCTGCAATCGGCGAACATCTCGGCCAAGCTCTTGCGCGAGCTTTCGGGCCAGAGCGTGATCGGCCCCTTCCTCGTCGGCATGTCGCGGCCGGTGCAGGTGGCGACGATGACCTCGAGCGCCTCCGACCTCGTCACCCTAGCGGTGCTCGCCGCCGGCGGCATCGCGCGCTGAACGGCCGGCGCCCCGGTCAGTTGGGATTGTCGATGGTCCCGCCCGATTCGCCGACCGCGCCGACCTGGCCGACATTGCCGAACAGCTCCTCGAACAGGCTGCGCTCGCGGCCAAGGGTGGGCGTCTTGTCGTCCATCGGATTGATCGAGACCACGCGCTCGAGCCCCGAGCGCTCGAGCCTCACGACGCGGCCGGCCTCGTCGAAGCTGATCCTGAGCACGGTCTGCTCGACCGGATCGGGCTTGCTGTAGCCGAACTGCTTGGTGACGCGGGAGACATAATACCAGTCATCATCGTCGAACTGACCGACGAAGCTGGGGCGGCCGAGCGATGCCGACACGGTCTCCTTGGTGTCGACCCCGGGCTGGATCGCGCTCGCCGCCGTTTCCTTGACGATATAGCCCTGATGGTCGCGGATGCGCGAACAGCCCGGAGCAAGGACGAGGGCGGACAGCGCGAGCGCGGCGACGGCGGAGCGAAGAGGGATCGTCATCGCTTCTCAATCTCCCGAAACATAGCGGCCAGCTTGCGGCCAGCCTTGCGCGCATCCCATATGCGCGAACGGCAGGCGCAGGCAAGCATATGAGAACGACATGTCATATCTGAGCGAAATCCTGGGCGGTGGACGCGAAAGCACTCCGCACCGGCGGCTCTACGGGGCGGCGCTCGCAATCGCGCGCGATCCGGCATGGTATCGCGAAGGCGGGGTCGCCGACACGCTCGACGGCCGGTTCGACATGCTCGCGGCGATGCTTTCGCTGATCATCATGCGCCTCGAGAATATGGGCGACGAGGGGAAGGGCGACGCGGCGCGGCTCACCGAGGCCTTCGTCGAGGACATGGACGCCCAGCTGCGGCAGATGGGGGTCGGCGATCTCGTCGTCGGCAAGAAGGTCGCGAAGATGGTGAGCGCGCTCGGCGGCCGGCTCGGCGCCTATCGCGAGGCGCTCGAAGGCGAGGGTGAGCTGGAGGAGGCGCTGCTGCGCAATCTCTATCGCGGCGATTCCCCGCCCCCCGAAGCGCTCGCCTGGACGGCGCGCGGGCTGCGCGCCCGGCATCAAGGCCTCGCCGTCATGCCGCGCGCGGCGCTGCTGGAAGGGAGGCTGGATCGATGAACGGCGATTTCACCTGTCCGGTCCGGATCGAGGATATCGGCGAGAGCCCGCGCGAGATGAAGGTCGAGGCCGGCGAAGCCGAGCTGCGGGCGGTCGCCCGCCGCCTCGCTCTTCCCGCTCTCCATGCGCTGAAGGCGATTTTCAGCCTCGAACGCGAAGGCGCCGTCGTCCATGCGACAGGACGGGTGAAGGCCGAGGCGGTGCAGAGCTGCGTCGCCACCGGCGAGCCGCTTGCCCAGACTATCGACGCGCCGTTCGAGATCGTCTTCGCACCGCAGCCCGAAGCCTGGGAGGAGGAAATCGAGCTCAGCGAAAGCGAATGCGACATCCTCTTCTACGGGGGCGGGACGATCGATCTCGGCGCCGCCGTCGCCGACACGCTCGCGCTCGCGCTCGACCCCTGGCCGCGCGCGCCGGGGTGAAGAGCGAGGAGGAAGGGGCGAGTGCGGCGGGGCCGTTCGGAGCGCTCGCGAGCCTCAAGGACAAGATGGGGAAATAGGCTTCGACTGGATCCCTGCTTTCGCCGGAACGCGCCTTCGAGCGCGGGGCGAAAGCTAAAACGGCACGTCGTCGTCCAAGTCGCTGTCGAGCGCGGGCTGGGGACGCTGCGCCGGCCGGCTCTCGCCGCCGCCATAATCCCCGCCACCGCCCGAGCCCTTGCTGTCGAGCATCTGCAGGTCGCCGCGATAGCGCTGCAGCACGACCTCGGTGGTATATTTGTCCTGCCCCGACTGGTCCTGCCATTTGCGCGTCTGGATCTGGCCTTCGAGATAGACCTTGGCACCTTTGCGCAGATAGTTCTTCGCCACCCGTCCCAGATTCTCGTTGAAGATCACCACCCGGTGCCATTCGGTGCGTTCCTGGCGGTTGCCGTCGCGGTCCTTCCACTGCTCCGAGGTCGCGACCGAGAGATTGACCACCTCGCCGCCATTGGGAAGCGAGCGCGCCTCCGGATCGGTGCCGAGATTGCCGACCAGGATCACCTTGTTCACGCTTCCGGCCATGGTTCGATTCTCCTACAATTCCCGCCCGCAGGGGAGCGCGAAGCGCCAGCCTAGCATGAAGCCGGGCCAATGCCAGCCATTGCTCCCAACGAGGGCCCTTTACACCGCCGGATAGCGCAGCCGGCCGAGGAAGCGGGCGAGCGAGGGCAGCCGTTCGGCGCCGCCGCGCCAGCGCGCCTTCATCTTCTCGAAGCGCATGACATCGTCGATGCGGCGGTCGAGAAAGGCGCGCGTCTCGATGAGCCCCTCGCTGTCGTCGTCGAGGAAGACGAGCATGGTCGAGCCGTAGACGCCGATCAGGATCATGCGCTTCGAATAATGGTTGAGATCGGTCGCGGTATCGCCGGCAAGCCGCCACATGCGGTCGGCGGCGCGCCAGGCGAGGCGGGCGGCGAGCGGCGCATTGCGCGGCATGGCTAGGATCGCGAGCGCGCGGCGCAGCGCCTCGCGCTCCCCCGTCATATGCTCGATCCGGAACATGATAAGCGCGCGGATGCGCTCGCGAATCTTCATCTCCCCGATACGCTCGGGCGGGAAGGCTTCGGCCATCGCGATGTCGACCGAATCGAACCAGGCGTAGATCATCTCGGCCGCGCCGCCGGGAAAGACGAGCCGCGCCCGGGCATGGGGGACGCCGAGCTGCGCGGCGGCGAGGCCGAGCGCCTTGTCGGTCCAGCCGTCGAACACCGCGTTGAGCGCAACGAGCGGCGCCAGCGCGCGCCTCAGCTCGTCGAGGGTCATGTCGGCGGGTGCGGTCGTCATCGCCCGGCAAGATGGCTTCAGCCGCGCCGCCGCGCAAGCCTTTCGGCCTCGCCCGGCAGGCGAATGAGGATGAGCGCCGCGCAGATCGCGGCCGCGCCGGCGATGTCGCTCGCCGTCAGCCGCTCGCCATAGACGATCCAGCCGATCAGCGCCGCGGCCACCGGCTGGGTCAGGAGCGCGAGGCCGACGACCAAGGGCCGCAAATGGCCCATCGAAAAGACGAGCAGCCCCTGGCCGACAAGTTGCGAGCCGAGCGAGAGGATGACGAGCGGGGTCCAGTCGTCGGGCCAGACCCGCTCGCCCAGCGCCATGGCGAGGAACAGCATCGGCGGGGCCGCGGCGGCGGTGGCGATGGCGAGCACCGGCAGCGCTGCCAGGCTCTTGCGCGCGCGATCGACGGCGATGAGGTAGAAGGTGTAGAAGAGCCCGGCGAGCAAGGCGAAGAGATCGCCTTCGAAATGACGCGGCGAGAGCTCGTAGCTCGATCCCAGCAGCAGCGCCGCGCCGAGCGCGGCGAGGAAGAGCGCGAGCAGCTGCACGCGGCTCGGCAGGACGCGCAGCAAGAGGAAGCCGTAGAGCGCGAAGAGGAAGCTCGAGGCATTGCCGAACAGCGTCGCGTTGGCGAGCTTGGTGCGGACGATCCCGTAATGCCAGGCGGCAAGGTCGGCAGCGAAGAAGAGCCCGCCGAGAATGAGCGCGGCAAGCAGGATCCCGCCGGGGCGCACGCGAGGTCGGACGCGCAGCGCCAGCAGAGCGATGAGCGGCAGCGCGATGGCGAGCCGCCAGAAGCCCGCCGCTACCGGCCCGACATCGGCGAGCCGCACCATCCACGGCCCGAGCGCGAGCACGGTGCTGCCGAGGAGCAGCGCCGGAAAGGCGAGGCGCGAGGGGGAATCTGTGAATGACATGGCCCCGCCTACCCTCCTGCCGCCCCAGCGCAAGCCGGGGCCCGGTTCAACCTGTCCTGCTAGACCCCGGCCTTCGCCGGGGAACCGGGCCGCTTGTGCGGGCTGGAAAGGTCCCTAAGGCGAAAGGCGGGCCTTGAGCGCCAGCATCGCGAGCGCCGCCTTCGCCGCCTCGCCGCCCTTGTCCTTCTGCTTGGGGTCGGCGCGGGCGAGCGCCTGGGCTTCGTTCTCAACCGTCAATATGCCGTTGCCGATGGCGTGCCCGTCGAGAGTGAGCGCCATCAGCCCGCGCGCCGATTCGCCGGCGACGATCTCGAAATGGAAGGTCTCGCCGCGGATGACGACGCCGAGCGCGACATGCGCCTCGTAGCGGCCGCTCCCGGCGGCGAGCGCGATCGCGCCGGGAAGCTCGAGCGCGCCGGGCACGGTCAGCGTCTCATGCTCGTGCCCCGCCGCCTCGATCGCGGCGCGCGCGCCTTCGAGGAGCAGGTCATTGAGATGCTCGTAGAAGCGCGCCTCGGCGATGAGGAACCTCGCCATCAACCCGGCCCCGGAATCGGGCGCTCGCCGACGATCTTGAGGCCATAGCCGGCGAGCGCGACGGGCGTGTGGTGGCTGTTGGTCAAGAGCTCCATGTCGTGGACGCCGAGCGCGGCGAGAATCTGCGCGCCGACGCCGTAATCGCGCAGCTCCTCGGCATCCTGGGTCCGCGCCTTGCCCGCGCGCATATCGAGCGCGCGCGAGATCGAGGCGGGCATCGGCCGGTTGATGACGACGATGACGCCGCTTCCTTCCTCGCCGATGATCCGCATCGCGCCTTCGAGCAGGCGCGCGCGCGCGCCCTTTTCCCCGAACGCGTCGTCGAACAGGCTGAGCGCATGCATGCGCACGAGCGTCGGCCGATCGGGATCGACATGGCCCTTGACGAGCGCCACCTGCTCCTGGCCCGAAGCCCTGTTCAAAAAGCTCTTGGCGGTCCAGACGCCGCCCCAGCGGCTTTCGAACCGCGCCTCGGCGGTCTCGACGACGAGCCGGTCCTCCTTGAGGCGATAGGCGATGAGGTCGCTGATCGTGCCGATCCTGAGGCCGTGGAGCTGGGCGAAGGCCATGAGATCGTCCATCCGCGCCATCGACCCGTCCTCGCGCATGATCTCGCAGATCACCCCCGACGGGTTGAGGCCGGCGAGGCGGGCGACGTCGACCGCCGCCTCGGTATGGCCGGCGCGGACGAGCACCCCGCCCTCGCGGGCGACGAGGGGGAAGACATGGCCGGGGCTGACGATGTCGTCGGGACCCTTCGAGGCGTCGATGGCGACGGCGATGGTGCGCGCCCGGTCGGCCGCCGAAATGCCGGTGGTGACCCCCTCGCGCGCCTCGATCGAGGTGGTGAAGGCGGTCTCCATGCGGCTTTCATTATGGCGCGCCATCAGCGGCAGGCCGAGCTCCTCGACGCGGGCCTTGCCGAGCGCGAGACAGACGAGGCCGCGGCCATATTTGGCCATGAAGTTGATCGCGTCGGGAGTCGCCATCTGCGCGGGGATGACGAGATCGCCCTCATTCTCGCGGTCGTCGTCGTCGACGAGGATGAACATGCGGCCGTTGCGCGCCTCGGCGATGATCTCCTCTACGGTGGCGATGACCCCGGCCTTGCCGCTGGCGAGGAAGCGCTCGAGCTTGCCCAGCGTCTCGGCGGTCGGATTCCAGCTTTCGTTGCCGAGCTTGCGCAGCGAATTGGGATGAAGGCCAGCGGCGCGGGCGAGGCCGGCGCGCGACATCTCGCCGCTTTCGACGAGGCCGGTGAGACGGTCGATGAGGAGGGTGCTCATGGAAAGGTCCGTATCACATCGGGATGTGACCATCGAGCCAAGTTTCACATCAGGTGCGGGAGGCGACGAGCCTTTCCAGGTAGCGGGCGAGGATGTCGATCTCGATGTTCACATTCCGGCCTTGCTCGACCCGATCGAAGGTCGTCGCCTCGGCGGTGTGGGGAATGAGGTTGAGGCCGAAGCGGACGCCGCCCTCGCCGGACGGCTCGACCATGGTCACGGTGAGCGAGACGCCGTCGAGCGCGATCGAGCCCTTTTCGGCGATATAGGGCGCGAGCGCCGCCGGCGCCTCGACGGCGATGCGCGTCGAGCCCCCCTCCCCGGCCGCAGCGACGATCTCGCCCACCCCGTCGACATGGCCGGTGACGATATGGCCGCCGAGCTCGTCGCCCAGCTTGAGCGAGCGTTCGAGGTTGAGCCGGCCGCCCTCCTCCCACATGCCGGGCGCGGTGCGGTTCGCCGTCTCGGCCGAAATGTCGACCGCGAACCAGCCCTTCCCCTTGTCGACGACGGTGAGACAGGCGCCCGAGCAGGCGATCGAGGCGCCGAGATCGAGCGTTTCCATGTCATAGGCGCAGGCGATGCGCAGACACCTGTCGCCGCGCTCCTCGACGCTCTCGATACGGCCGATGTCGGTGACGATGCCGGTGAACATGGGGATGCCCCTAGCGCAGCCGCGCGTAGATTTCGAGCCGGTCGGGGCCGAGCATGCGCGATTCCGCCGGGCGCCAGCGACCATGCGCCTCGGCGAGACGCCGAAGTCCGATATCGCCGACCGCGTCCCTCCCCGCGCCGAGAATGACCGGGGCGCGATAAAGAAAGAGGCGATCGACGAGATCGGCGGCGAGAAAGGCGGCGGCGGCGCCCGCGCCCCCTTCGACGAGCAGATCGTTAACGCCTTCGAGCCCGGCGATCGCCTCTGGAGCCGGCACATGCTCCCAGCCGTCGGGCGCGCCGGAGCGGCTCAGGAGCGCGCGCCGCGGCGAGCGATCCTCGAGCCCTTCGATCCGCACGTCGAGCTTCGGATCGTCGGCCTCATAGGTGCCGCGCCCGACGAGGATCATGTCGCTTCGCGCGCGCAGGAGATGGCCGTGGCGGCGCGCCGCATCGCCGGTGATCCAGCGGCTTTCCCCCTCGGCGGTGGCGATCCTGCCGTCGAGCGACATGGCGAGCTTGAGCGTAACATAGGGCCGCCCTTCTGCCATGCGCATGAGATAGCCGGCGAGCGACGCCGACGCCTCGTCCTCCCCGGGTCCGGCCTGGACTTCGATCCCCGCCGCGCGCAGCCGTGCGAGGCCCCTGCCGGCGGTGCGCGGATCGGGATCCTCGCATCCGGCGACGACCCGGGCGACCCCGGCCCCGGCGAGAAGATCGGCGCAGGCGGGGCCGCGCGCGGGCGGCTGCGCGCCACGCGCCGGCGGGGGATAGGCGCTGGGGCCGCCCGCCCCGGCGCCCGCCGGCCGCCGCGCC
>JBHJHL010000049.1:0-6454 GCA_050330935.1 Sphingomonadaceae bacterium
GCCGACGAGCAGCGCCGGCGCCGCCTCGCGCTCGCGCAGGGCATCGGCGGCGGCGGCGAGATTCTCGACGTTGGAGGCGAAGCCCGCATTGGCGAAATCGCCCTCGCTACCGCCGAGACCGGTGAAATCGAAGCGCAGCACGGCGATGCCGCGCGCGGCGAGCGCGGCGGAAAGCCGGGTCGCGGCAAGGCTGTCCTTGGTGCAGGTGAAGCAATGGGCGAAGAGGGCGAAGGCTCGTGCCCCGCCCTCTTCCGGCCGATCGAGCCGGCCGTCGAGCCGGTTTCCATCGCGGTCGGAAAAGCTGAACTTCTCGGTCCTCGCCGCCACCTTCGCCCTATTCCACCGTCACGCTCTTGGCGAGATTGCGCGGCTGATCGACATCGGTGCCCCTGGCGACGGCGACATGATAGGCGAGGAGCTGAACCGGGATCGCATAGACGAGCGGCGCGATCAGCGGATGGACCTTCGGCATCTCGATAGTCGCCATCGTCCCCTCCCCCGCCCCGCCGATTCCTTCGGCATCCGAGATCAGCACCACCCGGGCGCCGCGCGCCTGCGCCTCCTGCATGTTCGACACGGTCTTCTCGAACAGCGGACCCGAGGGCGCGATGACGATCAGCGGCACATTGTCGTCGATGAGCGCGATCGGCCCGTGCTTCATCTCCCCCGAGGCATAGCCTTCGGCGTGGATATAGCTGATCTCCTTCAGCTTGAGCGCGCCTTCGAGCGCCATGGGATAATCGGGCCCGCGTCCCAGATAGAGCACGTCGCGCGCAGCGGCGATGGTATGCGCCATCGCCTCGATCTCCTCGTCATGATCGAGCGCGCGGCCCATCGCCTCGGGCGCCTCGCCGAGATGGCGGACGATGTCGCGCTCCTCTTGCTCCGAAACGCGGCCGTGGACGCGGGCGACATGGGTCGCGAGCGCCGCCATCACCGCGAGCTGGCAGGTGAAGGCCTTGGTCGAGGCGACGCCGATTTCCGGCCCGGCATGGGTGGGAAGCAGCAGGTCCACCTCTCGCGCCATCGAGCTCGTCGGGACATTGATGATGCCGGCGGTGGTAACGCCCGCCTCCTTCATGTGGCGCAGCGCGGCGAGCGTGTCGGCGGTCTCGCCCGATTGCGAGATGAGAATGCCGAGCATCTTTCGATCGAGGACCGGATCGCGATAGCGATACTCCGAGGCGACATCGACCTCGACCGGCAGGCGCGCGAAGCGCTCGAGCCAATATTTGCCGATCATCCCGACATAGGAGCTGGTGCCGCAGGCGACGATGGCGACGCGATCGATCGCCGACAGGTCGAAATCCATGTCGGGGAGCGCGACCTTCTCCTCGAGCGGGCGGAGATAGGATTGCAGCGTCTGGGCGACCACCACCGGCTGCTCGAAAATCTCCTTCTGCATGAAGTGGCGGTGATTGCCCTTGTCGACGGTGAGGTCGCTAGCGCCCGATTCCACCACCGACCGATCGGCGGGGCGATTGTCGCGATCGAAAATCTCGACGCTCTTCCGACCGATCACCGCCCAGTCGCCTTCGTCGAGATAGGCGATTTTCTTCGTCAGCGGCGCGAGCGCCAAGGCGTCGGAGCCGAGATAATTCTCGCCTTCTCCATAGCCGATGGTGAGCGGCGCGCCGCGGCGGGCGCCGATCAGCATGTCCGGCTCGCTCCTCACCATCACCGCGAGCGCGAAGGCGCCGCGCAGCCGTGGCAGGACGGCGGCGACGGCGTCGCGCGCCGACGCGCCCCCCTCGATCTCGCGCGCGACGAGATGGGCGACGACCTCGGTGTCGGTTTCGCTCTCGAAGCGGCGGCCGTCGGCGGTGAGCTCCTCGCGCAGCGGCCGGAAATTCTCGATGATGCCGTTGTGGACGATGCAGACATCGCCGGCGATGTGGGGATGGGCATTGTCCCTCGTCGGCGCGCCATGGGTCGCCCAGCGCGTATGGGCGATGCCGGTGGCGCCGGGCAGCGGCTCGGCCTCCAGCACGGCGGCGAGATTGGCGAGCTTGCCCTCGGCGCGGCGGCGGTGGATTTCACTCTCATGCAAGGTCGCGATCCCGGCCGAATCATAGCCGCGATATTCGAGACGCTTGAGGCCTTCGAGGAGACGCTGCGCGACCGGCTCGGCGCCGATGATCCCGATAATGCCGCACATTTCAGGCCTGGTCCTTCTTCGCCTGCATCGCCTTGCGGAAGCTCGCCGCCCAGTTTTGCTTGTTCTCCTGCGGCCCGCGCGCGACGGCGAGCGCGTCGGAGGGCACGTTCGTCGTCACCACCGAGCCAGCGCCGACGATCGCGCCCTTGCCCACGCTCACCGGCGCGACGAGCGCCGCGTTCGAGCCGATGAAGGCGCCGGCGCCGATCTCGGTGCGATATTTGAAGAAGCCGTCATAATTGCAGGTGATGGTGCCGGCGCCGATATTCGCCTTCGCGCCGATCTCGGCGTCGCCGAGATAGGAGAGATGGTTGGCCTTGGCGCCGGGGCCGAGGCGCGCCTTCTTCATTTCGACGAAATTGCCGACCTTCGCGCCCTCACCGATCTCCGCGCCCGGCCTGAGGCGCACAAAGGGCCCGACTTCGGCACCCGCCGCGAGCCGCGCGCCCTCGATATGCGAAAAGCCGCGCACGACAACGCCGTCGGCGATCTGCGTGCCGGGGCCGAAGACGACATTGGGCTCGATGACGCAATCGCGGCCGAGGATGGTGTCGTGCGCGAACCAGACGGTATCGGGCGCGACCAGCGTCGCGCCTTGCGCCATCGCCAACTCGCGCCGGCGCGCCTGCCAGACAGCCTCGACCCGGGCCAGCTCGGCGCGGCTGTTGACGCCCGCTACCTCCCAGGCCTCGGCCTCGATCATCGCCGCGCGGCGGCCCTCGCCGGCAGCAATGCCGATAATGTCGGGCAGATAATATTCGTCCGCCGCATTGTCGTTGCCGACGCGCTTCAGGAGCGGCCAGAGATCGGCCGAGCGGATGGCGAGCAGCCCCGAATTGCAGAGCGTGCAGGCGCGCTCCTCCTCGCTCGCGTCCTTATGCTCGACCATCTTTTCGATCAGCCCAGCCTCGTCGGCGAAGACGCGGCCATAGGCGAGCGGATCGGGCGGACGGAAGGCGAGCACGACGGCGACCGGGTCATCCTCGCCATGGAGACGCGCGACCATGTGCGCCATCGTCGCGCTCGTCACGAGGGGCACGTCGCCGAACAGGATCAGCACGTCGCCGTCGAAGCCGGACAGCGCCGCTTCGGCCTGGAGCACGGCGTGACCGGTGCCGAGCTGCGGCTCCTGCACCACCGTTTCGCCGCCATGTTCCTCGACCAGCGGCGCGACCTGGTCGCGACCATCGCCGACGACGACGGCGAGCCTTGCGGGCCCGAGCGCCGCGACCGAATCGAGCAGATGGGCGAGCATCGGCTTGCCGGCGATCGGATGCAGCACCTTGTGGAAGCCCGACTTCATGCGCGTGCCCTTGCCGGCGGCAAGGACGATCGCGGCGAGGGGACGGGAGGACGGCATGGATGAGGCCAATCGCACGCTTTGCGCGCTCTTTCCAGAGCGCAGGCGGGAAGCTCAGCCGGCCTCGCGCGCCGGCGCCGCGACCGGCCGGCGGTCCGGTTTCCCGCGCCATTTGGTCCACAGATGCCGGGCGAGCATCGCCGGCGGCATGCGCAGCAAATGCGAGCGGACGTAAAAGCCGAAGCGCAGCAGGGGCCGGGCCTGCCTGCCCCAGCCATCGCGGGCGAGAAGCCGGGCCTCGAACAGCCGGTCCGAGGCATGCGCGCGGCCCGCGAGCGCCTCATCGACCGGGGTATGATAGAGGCGGCGCGCGAGGCGCAGCGCGCGCGCGACCGCCGGCGCCCGCCCGTGCAGCCGGGCACGTTCGGCGAGCGCCGGCCAGAAATCCGCGCCGCCGAACTCGCGCAGCAGCCGATCGATGTCCCAGAGGTTGCGCAGTCCCCCCGAAAGATCGCCGTCGGCGAACAGATGCGCCGCGGCATGGACGACCATGTCGGCGGGCGCGAGCACACATGGCCCGCCGCCCAGCGCCACGCTGTCCGCGATCATCCTCTCGGCGTCGGGCGTCGGTCCCGCAGTCAGCGGCATTATGGTGTGATGGACGTCGATCATCCGGTCGCGCTGCTTGTGGATGAGCGGCGGCAGCTCGTGCATCCAGCGGCGATAATAGCGATCGTCATAGGGATCGGGCTTGACCCATTCCCAGCCGGCGGCGAGGAGCGCGCGCTCGGCATCGCCGAGCCTCTTGCGCGCCACCAGAATATCGAGATCGCCGATCTGCCGCCCGGTCCCAGCGTCGAGGCCCGCGGCGAGATAGGCGGTGCCCTTGAGCAGGATGAGGGGAATAGCGTGCGCAGCGAGAGCGCGGCGCGCCATCTCCGCCTCCCACAAGGCCTGACGGCGCACCACCTCGCTGTCGCGGCGGGCATCGGCGAGGATCGCCGCCACGCGCGCCGGCAGCTCCATCGCTTCGAGGCGGTAAGCGAGACTGGCGAGCAGGGCTTCGGCGCGCGCGGCGACGATGAGCGTGGTCCAGCCCCCGTCGAGACGGTAGACCGAGCCTGGATCGCGCAAGGCGCCGACCAGCAAGCGGGCGGCGTTCATGCCTCGCCCCACAGCCGCTCGACCATCCGCAGCGCGCCTTCAGCGTCGGCATAATCGACCGCCAGCGCCGGCAGCGCGGTCACCAGGCGGGTGAGCGCGAGAAAGCCGCGCTCGCCGAGCGCGACATAATTGGTCGAGGCCTGGGTGAGGCGCATGAACACCTCGGCCTCGCCGACCGGTCGCACCGCCTCGGCGAGCCCGGCGCCGTAGCGGGGAAAGAGGATGAGGCGCGGCGACGCCGGCTCGTCCATCGCCGCGATCGCCTCTTCGCGCGGGCGCAGATGGCGGATTTCGCCCTTGGGCGTGCCGGCGAGCAGCGGCCCCAATCGCCCGCCCATATGCTTGAACAGGCAGATCGCGCCGTTCTTGAGGCTTATCGCGCGAGGGAAGGGATGGACAAGACCGCTATCGGGATCGACGAGCGCGAACTCGTCGCCCAGCAACCGCCAGCCGGACTCGCCGAGCAGCGCCGCGAGCGTCGACTTGCCGGCGCCGGAGGTGCCGGTCATGACGAGCGCTTCGCCGTCGCGTTCGACCGCCGAGGCGTGGAGCAGCAGATAGCGCTTCTGGCCCAGCGCCATTTGCAGGTTCATTCCCATCTCGGCGGCGAGCAGGCCGTGCGCGAGCGGCAGCGGCGCGGCGTCGGGGAGCATATAGTCACCGGCGATCGCGACCGAGGGCCTCAGGTGGCGGCGCCAGGGCTTGGCAGGCTCGAGGCGGACGGTAAAATCGGGCGCTCCCTCCGGCTCGGGATAGCCCGCATAGAGCGCCGCCAGCGCCTCGACCGGGCCGCGCCAGGCCGAGCCCAGCCGAAAGCCCACCGGGCCGATGCGCAGATCAAGGCGGTGCATCAGAGCCTCCTTACGAGCCCGGAGGCCTCGAGCTCGGCGAGCCTGGCATCGACCGCCGCCGGCGCATCGCCCGCGAGCGCATAGCGCTGCGAGAGGAGGTCGAGGAGCGCGTCGCGGCCGAGCGGCCCTTGGCGCAGCGCCGCGAGGATCTCGGGCGCGGGCGTGGCGAGGATATGGGTGGCGCCCGAAGGGCGGTGATAGAGCGCGATCAGCCCGTCGAGCGCGACCGCAACCGTCGCTTCGGCAGGATCGGCGATGAAGCGCGGGCCGGCCATCGGCCCTTGGCGCTCAGCGCGGCATCTGCAGCGAGGCGTAGCAGGTAAAGCCGCTGTTCCCCGACTGCAGACGCCGGATGTAATTGGCATAGGCCTGGGCCTGCTCGCTGCTCATGCCCGCCGGGGCGCCGCCGGCCAGCAACCTTTTTGCCTCCTCGCCGGTCAACGGCCGCGCGGCCGGCGGGAAGGCGCCCGGAGTGCCGGCCGGGACGAGACTGCCGTCGGCGGCGATATAATCGCCCCCGGCCTCGGGACCGGGCACCGGAATCTGGCAGTTGAGCACCGACCCCGCCGTCTGCGCCAGCGCCGGACGGATGGTGATCACGGTCGACGCCGCCGCCGCGCCTAGCGCGAGCACCGTCCGGCGGCTGGTCGCCGCTTCGATCTTCTTGAAATCGTCGCCCATGGGTCGCGGAGATGACATGATTGTATTTAATAAGAGTTTATCGCTTACGAAGCGAGCGGTGGTGGTTAACGCGGCAAGGGTTTAGATTGACCTTGCCAAAATGGGACAGTTCGTGGCGATAAGGCTCATAACGGCCCTGCTGCTGGCGATTTTGGGGATCGTGCTCGCGCGCGCGCTCGACGCATCCTTCGCCGGCGCGATCCTCGCCGTCCTCATCGGCGTCCCCGCCGGCGTCGCGGGCTGGGCGCCCCAGCGCCCGCCGCCCCCGCCCCACCCCCAGAACGACCGCCCCCGCCACCC
>JBHJHL010000050.1:0-9582 GCA_050330935.1 Sphingomonadaceae bacterium
GGCCGTGTCGCGCGCGCAAGCCGCCCGCGAGCCTACGGTGCGCGCGCTCTACGATCTCGACCAGCTCGCGCTCGCCCGCGCCCGCGAGCAGGCGCCGCCCGCCCCCGACGACGGGGAGATGATCGACGTCGCGCTCACCGAGCTCGCCGCGCTCGCCCAAGAGCAGGAAGCGCGGCTCAACGCGCTGCGCGCGCGGCTCGGCCAGCCTTGAGCGCGGCGGCATGACGGCGGGCGAGCGCGACATAATGCGCGACGCCCGCGCGCATCGCAGCGATCTCGGCGGCTTTGAGGTCGCGCGCATATTTGGCCGGCCGGCCCGCCCAGAGCTGGCCCGAGGCAATCCGCTTGCCAGCGGTGAGCATCGCGCCGGCCGCGAGCATCGCATCGCCTTCGATCACGCAATCGTTCATGACGATCGCGCCGAGGCCGACGAAGGCGCGGTCTTCGAGCGTGCAGCCGTGGATCATCGCCATATGGCCGATCAGCACCTCCTCGCCGATCAGCGTCGCATGGCCCGCATCGTCTTCGCTCCTGGGCGATTCGACATGGACAACGCTGCCGTCCTGGATGTTGGTTCGCGCGCCGACGCGGATGCGGTTGACGTCGCCGCGCAGCACGCAATTGTACCAGATGCTCGCCTCGGCGCCGATTTCGACATCGCCGATGACGCGGCAGCCCGGGGCGACGAAGGCGGACGCATCGACGGCGGGCGCGGCGCCCCCGAAGGACAGGATCAGCGGCGCGCTCATTGGGTGAGATCCTTCAGCAGCGGGACGATGCTCGCATAATCGTCGGTCCACGGCGCGACGCCGGGGCGTCGCCGCAGCCTCGCCCAGCCCTCGGCATGTTCCTCGCTCGCGGCGACAAGCTCCGCGATCGTCCCGGCCGAGGGCGACAGGGCGACCCAGGTGGAAGCGAGGAGATTGGCCTCGCGCGCCTTGCGATCCGGCCGGAACTCGATCCGCATCGCGCTCCATCCTCCCGCCCCGGCCGCCGCGGCGACGACCGGC
The DNA here is from genome assembly GCA_050330935.1 of Sphingomonadaceae bacterium. GTDB lineage: Bacteria > Pseudomonadota > Alphaproteobacteria > Sphingomonadales > Sphingomonadaceae > Allosphingosinicella. Next base: position 1,011 of record JBHJHL010000050.1, read on the forward strand.
TCGAGATCGAGATAGCGGTTCGAGATGTGAAGCAGGAGCAGCCCGTCGGGCGCGAGCGCGCGGCGATAGACGGCGAGCGCCTCGCGGGTGAGAAGGTGGATGGGGATGGCATCGGAGGAGAAGGCGTCGACGGCGATGAGATCGAACGCGCCTTCAGGCGCCGCGGCGAGCGACAGGCGGGCATCGCCGAACACGATCCCGGCCTCCGGAGCGCAGCGCGACAGGAAGGTGAAGCTGCCGGAATCGCGCGCGATCCCGGCGACCTCGGGATCGATCTCGAAGAAGGTCCAGTCCTGCCCCTCCTCGCGATAGCAGGCGAGCGTGCCCGTGCCCAGGCCGACGACGGCGATGTCCGCGTCGGCGCCGTAGAGGCGCTCGACCGCCGCGAGCGCCAGCCCGACCCCCGAGCCGCGGGCATAATAGGTGGTCGGCTCCTCCTCGCGCCCGGGAAGGATGTTCTGCTTGCCGTGGACGGTGGTGCCGTGGGTGAGGAGGCGCGCGTCGCCGTCCGAATCGACGCTCACCGAATAGATGCCGAAATAGCTTCGGGTGCGGCTTTCGTGCGGCGACAGGATCGTCCCCCAGCCGCCCCAGGCCAGCATCAGCGCCGCCATGCAGGCGGCGAAGACGAGCGGCCTGCCGATCGCGGCGAGGGCGGCGAGCGAGACGAGGAGGGCGACCGCCGCGCCCGTCTCCGCCGACAGAAGCGGCCAGAGAGTGCCTTCGGCGGGGATCGAGAGGAGGAAGGCGAGGAGCGGGACGGCGACCGCCAGCAGCCGCCCGCGCGGGCCCTCCCACAGCCGCGCGAGCAGCGGATGGAGCGGCGACTGGGGCAGCAGCGCGGCGGCGGCGGCGATGAGGATCGGATGCTCATAGGTCCAGTCGAACAGGCCGGGCGCGAGGATCGCTCCGAACAGCCCGCCCGACGCGCCGCCGACCGCGAGCCAGAGATAGAAGCCGGTGAGGCGGTCGGGCGGCGGGCGCAGGCGGTAGAGGCGGGTATGGAGCGCGACGGCGACCGCGAAGAGCAGCGTCAGGCCCCCGGTCGCGGCGACGATCGGGCGCTGGAAGCCGCTGGCGAAGGCGAAGGCGCCGATCATCAGCAGGATGAGCGGGGCGATGCGGGTGACGGCGTCGGCGGGACCGCGGCGCTCGGCGAAGGCGAAGGTGAAGCTCAAGAGATAAAGGCCGAGCGGCAGCACCCAGAGGAGCGGCATGGCGACGATATCGGTGGTAAGATGGGTGTTGGTCGAGAGCATCAGCCCCGAGGGTATGGCGGCGAGCAGCACCCAAAGGAGGATGCGCGCCGGCGGCGGGGCGGGCGAGCTCGTTTTCGGGCGCTCGGCGACGGCATGGCGCGGGATGGTGAGCGCGCAGGCGGCGACGAGCAGCGCGAGCAGCGCATAGCCGCCGCTCCAGAACAGGCTCTGCTCGCGCAGGGTGAAGGCCGGCTCGACGAGGAGCGGATAGCACAGCAACCCGGCGAAGCTGCCGAGATTGGACGCGGCGTAGAGCGGATAGGGCTCGCGCCTTCCCTCGCCGAGCGCATACCAGCGCTGCATCAGCGGCGCCTGCGCCGAGACGAGGAAGAAGAGCGGGCCGATCGAGGCGGCGAGGAACAGCGGCACCCACAGGGCCGGGGCGAGGGTCTCGGGCGGCTGCCGGCTCAGGAGGCCGATCGGCAGCCACAGGGCGGCGAGCGCGAACAGCGCGAGGTGCAGCCCCGCCTGACGCCAGGGCCGCATGCCGCCGATCGCATGGGCATAGGCATAGCCGGCGAGGAGAAGCGCCTGATAGACGAGCATCGCGCTGTTCCACACCGCCGGCGCGCCGCCGAGCCGGGGAAGCACCATGCGCGCGACCATCGGCTGGGTGACGAAGAGGAGGAAGGAGCCCAGGAGGATGGTGACGAGGAAGAGCGGCCGGACATGGCGCTCACCCGTCGCCGCCCTCGCAGCGCCCTCGCCCACCCCCTCAGCGCCCGGCGAGAAGACGCGCCGCGACGGGGGCGTGATAGGTCAAGATGCCGCTCGCGCCGGCGCGGCGGAAGGCGATGAGCGTTTCCATGAGCAGCGCGTCGCGATTGCCCGCCCCGGCCGCCGCCGCGGCCTCGATCATCGCATATTCGCCCGAGGTTTGATAAGCGAAGACAGGCACTTCGAAACGTTCCTTAACACGCCTTACTATGTCGAGATAGGGAAGGCCCGGCTTGACGAGGATAAGATCCGCGCCCTCGCCGATGTCGAGCGCCACCTCGCGCAGCGCTTCGGCGGCATTGGCCGGATCCATCTGATAGCCCTTCTTGTCGCCGGCGAGCCGGTCGCCCCAGCCGCCCGCCTCGCGGAAGGGGCCGTAGAAGGCGCTCGCATATTTGGTGGCATAGGACATGATGATGACGTCCTCGTGCCCCGCCTCGTCGAGCGCCGAGCGGATCGCGCCGACGCGCCCGTCCATCATGTCCGACGGGGCGACGATGTCGGCGCCGGCCCCGGCCTGGACCACCGCCTGGCGGGCGAGGATCGCGACCGTCTCGTCGTTGAGCACGCGCCCGTGCTCGTCGGTGATGCCGTCATGCCCGTCGGCGCTGTAGGGATCGAGCGCGACATCGGCCATGACGCCGATCTCGGGCGCCGCCTCCTTCGCCGCCCGGATCGCGCGGCAGACGAGATTGTCCGGGTCGAGCGCCTCGGCGGCGTCCTCGCCGCGCTTGTCGGCGGGCGTGTTGGGAAACAGGGCGATGCAGGCAATGCCGAGCTCGCGCGCCTGCCCGGCGCGTTCCGCGATGCCGTCGGGCGAGACGCGCGAGACGCCGGGCAGGCTGGCGATCTCCTCCTCCACCCCTTCTCCCTCGGTCACGAACAGCGGCCAGAGGAGGTCGCTCGCATGAAGCCGCGTCTCGCGCACCAGCGCGCGGCTCCACGGATGGGCGCGGGTGCGGCGCAGGCGGGTGGCGGGATAGGACGGGGCGGGCATCGCCATCGGGATTAGCGGCAAGCACCAAGTCTGAAAAGCGGCGGGATATCGGGGCGATGCTCGCGGGTTGTCCGGACATGGAGACGCTTCCTTCCCTGCCGCGCGAGGCGGTGCTCGTCGTCAACGCCCATTCGCGCCGCGGGGAGGAGCTGTTCCGCGAGGCCAAGGAGCGGCTCGAGGCGGCGGGCATGAAGCTGCTGGCGGCGCATGCGGTGCGCGATCCTGCCCAGCTCGAGCCGAAGGTGCGCGAGGCGGTCGATTCAGGGGCGCCGATGCTGATCCTGGGCGGCGGCGACGGCACCGTCTCCTATGCGGTCGACTATCTCATCGGCCGGCCCTGCGTGCTCGCGCTGCTGCCGCTCGGCACCGCCAACAGCTTCGCGCGCACGCTGGGGCTGCCGCTCGATCTCGACGGCGCGATCGAGACCATCGCCGGGGGAGCGAGGCGGCGCATCGATCTCGGCGCGATCAACGGCGACTATTTCGCCAACAGCGCCGCGATCGGCCTGTCGCCGCTGATCGGCGAGGGCATCCCGCGCTCGCTGAAACGCTGGCTCGGGCGGCTCGGCTATCTCCTCTGGGCCTTCTGGTGCCTGTCGCGCTTCCGCCCCTTCCGCCTCACCGTCGACGACGGCGGCGGGCGCCGCAGCATGTGGGCGAGCGAGGCGCGCATCCTCAACGGCCGCTTCCACGCCGGGGTCGAGCTCGCCGAGGAGGCGGCGCTCGATTCGGGCGAGATCATCGTCCAGGCGGTGCGGGGCAGGCGGCGCCGGCGGCTGCTGTGGGACTGGTTCGCGCATTTCTGGAAGCTGCCCGGCCGCGACGAGGCCGACGAGGAGTTCCGGGGGGCGCGGATCGAGATCGAGACCGAGCCCCAGATGCGCATCTCGATCGACGGCGAGGTGGTGGCCGAAACGCCGGCGCTGGTCGAGGCCGCGCACGGCGCGATCGAGGTCGCGGCGCCAGCGGAAGTTGCGGAAGTTGCGGAAGTTGCGGCTCCATAGAAAGAAAAATCCCGCCGGCGGAAAACAATGTTTGCGAAAAATGCGAAAGAGCCTTCGGCAAGCTCGCCCCGGCGGGGTTTGCTGCCGCCCGGCAGCGTAAGCGGACAGTGCCGCTGTAGGACAGGCTTTTATTTTATCCGCGGAGCGCTCGCGCGCCACCCACCCCCTGCCCCCTCCCTTTGAAAGGGAGGGGGATTTGAGCGGTCCCCCTGTCTTTCCTCTCCCCTCCCTTGCAAGGGAAGGGCCGGGGGTGGGTAAGGCTTGCCTTCAGCGGTAGCGCGGCTTTCTCGCACGCCCCGCCCGGCTGGCTGCGAATCGGGGCGCCTCGCCCGTCCGCGCGGCGACGGCGGCGAGGATGGCTTCAACCACGCCGCCGGCATTTTGCCGCACCTCGCTGTTCCAGAAGCGAAGGACGAGCCATCCTTGCGCCTCCAGGGCCCCGGTTCGCGCTCGGTCGCGCGACGAGGCGAGATGCTGGCTGCCGTCGAGCTCGACGATCAGCTTCGCGCCGCGGCAGGCAAAATCGGCGATATAGGGGCCGATGACGTGCTGGCGGGTGAAGGCCGGCCGGCAGCGGGAGAGGAGCCGCCAGAGGGTGCGCTCCTCCGCGGTCGCCTCGCGCCGCAAGCGCCGTGCAAAGGCGGTGAGATGCGGCGCGACGCGCTTCATATGGGCGATTATGAAGGGAGGGCCCGGTGGCGACAAGGGCGCTCGCGCGCCACCCACCCCCTGCCCCCTCCCTTGAAAGGGAGGGGGATTCGCGGTTCAGGCCGATTCGAGCCGTTCGAGCGCGGCGCGATATTTCTCCGCCTCGGCCGATTTTTCGGCATGATCGGCGCGCGCCTTGTCGACCGCCTGCGGCTTGGCCTTTTCGAGGAATTGCGGATTGGCGAGACGCCTGGCGAGCGAATCGCGCTCCTTCTCGGCGGCGGCGGCGGATTTTTCGAGGCGGGATTTCTCGGCCTCGAGATCGATGACGCCTTCGAGTTCAAGAATAGCCAAAAATCCAGGCAATGGGATTTGTACGCCCTTGCGCGCATGTCGTCGCTCAATGGATTGATCCACCGACGGCATTCGAGTCTGACCTGGAAACGGTCCAACATCGGTCGTCATGACGAGGTCGACTCGGCCTAATCGCTTGATCGCAGGCCAATAATAATAGAGCAGCTCTTCGGCTTCTTTAGACCGTTCGGTGACCAGCATAGTCGGACGGGCCGCAGGCGGGACATTCACTTCCGATCGTGCCGATCTGATTTTGGTAATGAGTTCGATCGCATACTCCGTAGCCTTCTTGGCCTCGGCATCGACGACGCCTGTATCGACGCTGGGCCATTTCGCGACGATCAGCGGATAGGGGCGCGGGCGGGCGGGGGAGGCAAGAGCGTGCCACAGCTCCTCGGTGACGAAGGGCATGAAGGGATGGAGCATGACGAGGATCTGGTCGAGCGCCCAGCCGGCGACGGCTCTCGTTTCCTCCCCGGCTGACGATGGGGAGGAAGGGACCCCTCCACCATGCTTCGCATGGTCCCCCTCCCCATCCGAGGATGGGGAGGATTCGCTCAGGACAGGCCCTTCGACGCCGCTCAGGACAGGCCCTTCGACGCCGCTCAGGACAGGCTTTATGAGCTCGAGATACCAGTCGCAGAAGCGGTCCCAGACGAAATGATAAAGGCCGTTCGCCGCCTCGTCGAAGCGATATTCGGCGAAGGCCAGATCGAGCGCCTGCACCGCGGCGATCGTCTCGCCGATGATCCAGCGGTTGACGCTAAGCTCCGCTTCGGGCGGCGCGATGGCCTGCGAGGCACCGATGCCGTTCGCCTGGGCGAAGCGCGCGGCGTTCCACAGCTTGGTCGCGAAGTTGCGGTAGCCGGCGATGCGGGTCTCGTCGAGCTTGATGTCGCGGCCCTGGCTTTCCATCGCCGCGAGCGTGAAGCGCAGCGCGTCGGCGCCATATCTGTCGATGAGGCCCAGCGGATCGACGGTGTTGCCGAGCGTCTTTGACATTTTCCGACCCTCGGCGTCGCGCACCAGGCCATGCAGGTAGAGGGTGCGGAACGGCACCTCGCCCATGAAATGCAGGCCCTGCATCATCATCCGCGCGTCCCAGAAGAAGAGGATGTCGAAGCCCGAGATCAGCACGTCATTGGGGTAGTGGCGATCGAGCATGTCCTCCCCGGCTCGCCGGGGAGGGGGACCAGCCGCAGGCTGGTGGAGGGGTATTCTTTCCTTGGTCTTTTCGACGATGGCAGCGACGACGGCTTCCACATCGTCAAGAACCTTCCGTGCCGGAATGCGCAGCGTCTCGACGCCGCATTCCCGCAAAAAGTTATCGCGTGCCTCGTCGCGCTGCGGCCGATCGCCGCGATCATGGGCCTCCCCGTCAACTTCGATTGCCAGCGCGGCGGCTGGGCAGAAGAAGTCGAGCACGAAATCGCCCGCAGGATGCTGCCGCCTGAACTTCAATCCGCCCGGGCGATCCTTGAGCTTACGCCAGAGTTTGGCTTCGGAAGGCGGCATGTTTCGACGCAACGCCTTTGCCCGAACAACCGCTTCGTTGGTCTTCGGCGGCAGTTTGTAGGGACGATGCATGTCCTCCCCGGCTTTGCCGGGGAGGGGGACCGCCGCAGGCGGTGGAGGGGTATGCCCCTCAATGCGCCTTACCCCTCCACCATGCTTCGCATGGTCCCCCTCCCCATCTGGCGATGGGAAGTAGGAAACCCCTCCACCATGCTTCGCATGGTCCCCCTCCCCATCTGGCGATGGGGAGGATTGGGGCCAGCCCAGGGTCGCGAAGGGCCAGAGGGCGGAAGAGAACCAGGTGTCGAGGACGTCCTCGTCCTGACGAAGCGACGCGCCCTCGCCAGCCTGCGCGCGCGCTGAGGCTTCGTCCTCTGCGACGAAAACTCTGCCTTCTTCATCATACCAGGCCGGTATCCGGTGGCCCCACCAGAGCTGGCGCGAGATGCACCAGGGCTGGATATTCTCCATCCAGTTGAAGAAGGTCTTTTCCCAGCTTTTGGGGACGATCCTTATGTCGCCGTCGCGAACCGCCTGAATCGGCTTTTGCGCGAGCTTTTCCGCATCGACATACCATTGGTCGGTGAGCCAGGGCTCGATGACCGCGTTCGAGCGGTCGCCGAAGGGGGTGGTGACGGTGCGCTCCTCGACCTCGACCGGCTTGCCCTGCTCTTTCTCGATCATTTCGACGACCTTCTTGCGCGCCTCGAAGCGGTCGAGCCCGATCAGGGCCTCGGGGATCAGCCCGTCGGCGGTCTGGACGACCCGCGCCTCGGCGTCGAACATGTTGAGCATGTCGGCAGGCGCGATGCCGGCGCGCTTTCCCACCTCGAAATCGTCGAAATCGTGGCCCGGCGTGATCTTGACCGCGCCAGACCCGAGCTCGGGATCGGCATGCTCGTCGGCGATCACGGGCACGAGACGGCCGGTGATCGGGAGCTTCACCTTCCTGCCGACGATATCACGGTAGCGCGCATCGTCGGGATGGACGGCGACCGCCATGTCGGCGAGCATCGTCTCGGGCCGCGTCGTGGCGACCGAAATCGCTCCCGACCCGCCTTCGAGCGGATAGGAAAAATGCCAGAAATGGCCCTGGATCTCGGCATTCTCGACCTCGAGATCGGAGATCGCGGTCCTGAGGCCCGGGTCCCAGTTGACGAGCCGCTTGTCGCGGTAGATCAGGCCCTCTTCGTAGAGATCGACGAACACCCTGGTGACCGCGCGGACGAAATGCGGGTCCATCGTGAACTGCTCGCGGCTCCAGTCCATCGAGCAGCCGAGGCGGCGAAGCTGGCGGGTGATCTCGCCGCCCGATTCTTCCTTCCACTCCCAGACCTTCGCGACGAACTCCTCGCGGGTGAAATCGGTGCGCTTCTGCTGGCGCTCCATCAGCTGCCGCTCGACCACCATCTGCGTCGCGATGCCGGCATGGTCGGTGCCGACCACCCAGAGCGCGTCCCTGCCCTTGAGGCGCGCATGGCGGACGAGTATGTCCTGCAGCGTGTTGTCCAGCGCATGGCCGATATGGAGCGAGCCGGTGACGTTGGGCGGCGGGTTGACGATGGTGAAGGGCTCGGCGTCCGGCCGTTCGGGCCTGAACAGGCCCCTCTCCTCCCACCAGGGATACCAGCGCGCCTCGATCGCCGCCGGATCGAAGGTCTTGGGAAGCTCGGTCATGAGGGGCGGGTTAGCAACGCCGCCATCCTCATGCCAGCGGCAAGCTCGCGCGGGAAGCGGGTGAAGCTCTTCCGGCCCCCGGCTTTCGCCGGGGCGAGGCGAAGGTCAGCGGGCCTTGCCGGTGATGCGGGCGATCTCGCGGCTGACGAGCTCGTCGACCATTTCCGGGAGGCGCTCGTCGAGCCATTGCTTGAGCATCGGCCGCAGCATCTCGCGCACCATCGCCTCGAGCGCCGCTTCGGCGGCGGGGCCGGCGCGCTCGCGCGCCTCGGCGAGCGTTGCGAGCGCGCGGCGGCTCGATTGCGCCGCCTCGTCGGAGAGCAGCAGCTCGTCCGGATCCCCGCCCTCCTCGCCGACCGGCGTGTCGAGCTCGAGCACGTCCTCGGGCGGCGGCGGCGGCA
>JBHJHL010000051.1:0-5410 GCA_050330935.1 Sphingomonadaceae bacterium
CGGCCCCGATCCCGCCCGGGGCGCGTCCGGCCGCTGGCTGGAGGCGATCTTCTACGCGCTGATGGCGCTCACCGGTGTCGTCGCGCTCGTTGCGATCCTGCTGTGGCGCGCGCTTGCCCGGCTGCGCCGCTGAGCGCTGGCTGTCCTTCCGTTCAGTCCCGCTGCCGGGTCCACAGCCCGTCGCGCCCCGGATCGGGGGGCGGGCGTCCGCGCGCTTGCCCGAGCGCCTTCAGCGCCAGCCCGACCTTCCTGGGCCGCGGGATCACCACCCGCCGGTCCCAGGCATGCGCCCCGCGCCGCGCCACCTCGCGCGCGATCTCGCCATAGATGTTGGCCGCCGCGAGCACCGCCCAGCGGGCGCGGAAGGGGAGGCGCGCCGCGCCCCGGCGGGCCGAGGCCCGATAGCGTTCGGCGAGCTCCGCCAGCCGCCGCGCGAGCGCCGCCATCGCCTCGCGATAGGGCGGCTTCATATGCTGCCCCGGCGGCACGTCCATCTCGGCCAGCCATTCGAGCGGCAGGTAGCAGCGACCGGCGGCGTCGTCCTCGCTCAGGTCGCGGGCGATGTTGGCGAGCTGGAAGGCGATGCCGAGGTCCGCGGCCCGGTCGAGCGTCTCCTCCTCGTCCGGATCGATCCCCATCACCACCGCCATCATGCAGCCCACCGCGCCCGCGACATGGTAGCAATAGCAGAGCATGTCGGCTTCGCCGCGCGGACGCCAGCCGCGCGCGTCCATCGCGAAGCCTTCGAGATGGTCGGCGACGAAGCGCTCGGGAATGGCGCATTCCCGAACCACGATCGCGAGCGCGTCGAACGGCATGTCGCGCGCCGGGCGCCCGGCGAGCGCGCGCGCGGTCTGCTCGCGGACATAGGCGAGCCGCTCCCCGGCGTCGAAATGGCGCGCCGCGCGGCGGCCGAGCCGCTGCCCGTCCATGAGGTCGTCGCAGGCGCGGCACCAGGCGTAGAGCAGCCAGGCGCGCTCGCGCGTCTCGCGCGCGAACAGGCGGCTGGCGAGGTGGAAGCTCTTCGATCCTTTCGCGATCGTCTCGCCGGCGGTCGCGACCAGGGCCTCGCGGGACGTCATCGCGTCATGATGCCCCCGGCCGAAGCCGGGGTCCGGCCTGGGCTCCCGCGTTCGCCCGGGCGCGGCTCAGCATAAATCCTCGATCATCAGTCCGGCGGTCGCCTCGGCGCTGGCGACGACGCCCGGGATCCCCGCCCCGGGATGGGTGCCGGCGCCGACGAAATAGAGGTTGGGGATATCATCGTCGCGGTTGTGGACCCGGAACCAGGCGCTTTGCAGCAGCAAGGGCTCGAGGCTGAAGGCCGAGCCGAGATGGGCGTTCAGGTCGCTTCTGAAATCGGCCGGCGTGTAGTGGAAGCGGATTTCGATCTTCTCCTTGAGGCCCGGCATCAGCCGCTGTTCGAGATGGTCGATGATGCGGTCGGCGAAAAGCGGGCCGATCTCTTCCCAGTCGACCGGCAGCTTGCCGAGATGCGGCACCGGCGCGAGCGCGTAGAAGGTCGATTTTCCTTTCGGCGCCATCTGCTTGTCGGTCGCGGTGGGATGGTGGAGATAGAGCGAGAAGTCCCGCGCCAGCACGCCATGATCGTAAATGTCGGCGAGCAGCGCGCGATAGCGCGGCCCGAACAGGATCATGTGATGGGGGATGTCCTCCCATTCCCCTTCGGCGCCGAAATGGAGCACGAAGAGCGAGGGCGAGAAGCGCTTGGCCCGCAACCGCCGGGCGCTGCGCCGGGCGGCGGCGCTGGTTTTGAGGAGCCGGTAGCTGTGGACGACGTCGCTGTTGCAGGCGATGGCGTCGAACTCGTCCTGCCGGCCGGCCTGCGTCCTGACGCCCGTCACCCTGTCGCCGAGCGTCATGATCTCGGCCGCCGCGTCGCCGAGGCGCAGCGTCCCGCCGAGCCGCTCGAAATGCCTCGCCATGCCGGCGACGAGCGCGTTGGTGCCGCCGCGCGGGAACCAGACGCCGCCGTCGCGCTCGAGCTTGTGGATGAGCGCGTAGATCGCGCTCGTCGTCATCGGATTGCCGCCGACGAGCAGCGTGTGGAAGGAAAAGGCCTGCCTCAGCTTCTCGTTCTCGATGTAGCGCGCGACGATCGCGTAGACCGAGCGGAAGGCCTCGTAGCGGATGAGCTGCGGCGCCGCCTTGACCATCGATTTGAAGTCGAGGAAGGGGACCGCGCCGAGCTTCTCATAGCCTTCGACGTAGCAGCCCGCCGAATAGTCGAGGAAGCGGCGGTAGCCGGCGATGTCGGCGGGGTTGAAGGCGGCGATCTCCTCGATCAGCCGATGGTCGTCGTTCGAATAGTCGAAGGTCGAGCCGTCGGGCCATTGCAGCCGGTAGAAGGGGCTGACGGGCAGGAGCTCGACATCCTCCGAAATGTCGTGCCCCGACAATCGCCACAGCGCCTGGAGGCAGGCGGGATCGGTGATCACCGTCGGCCCGGCGTCGAAGACATGGCCTTTTTTCCGCCAGTGATAGGCGCGTCCGCCCGGCTTGTCGCGCGCCTCGATGAGCGTCGTCTCGATCCCCGCCGACTGCAGGCGGATGGCGAGCGCGAGGCCGCCGAATCCGGCCCCGATCACCGCCGCCCGGTTCAACGCCGCCCCTTCTTGCCGACCACGACGAGCGCGCGGCCGATCGGGATCGGCGGCCTGCCGGTGAGGATTTTGAGCTTGTCGAGCCAGGTCGAGCGGCCGGCGTAGAAGCGGCTGATGAGCCTGGGCTGCAGCCGGTAGAAGCGTTCGAGCACGCGGTAGCGGTCGGGCGGCGGCGCGCCGCGGAACAGCATCCGGTTGAGGCTGCGGTAGAATTCGCGCTGCCGCCAGAGCCTCGTCGCATGATCGCGGAACACCGCGTGAAGCGCGGCGCCGGAAAAATCCGGCTGCTCGGCGAGCAGCACCGCGTTCCTCACCGCGTCGGGCAGCGAATAGCCGGTGGTCGGCTGGAAGAAGCCGCCGCGCAGGCCGAGCTTGGCGACGCGCGCGCCGCCGACCCGCCAGAAGGCCTTGAAGTCGCCGCCGAGCGCCACCGGCAGCACGCCCTGTTCCTCGGCGACGACGGCGCCGGCGCCGAAGCCGCGCTTGCCGACATAGTCCTCGATCCGCTCGACGATCGTCTCGCGGTCGAGCTCGGGCGAGTCCGAATAATAGGTGTCCTCGATGAGGAGATGCGTTTGCGTGAAGGGCAGCAGATAGACGAAGCGATAGCCGTCGAGCTGGCGCACGGTGGCGTCCATGATCACCGGCCGGTCGACCCGGTGGGGCTTTTCGAACTCATATTCGCGGCCGACGAATTTCTGCCAGCCGAGCTCGAGCAGCGAAAGATTGGCGGGCCCGCGCGCGTCGATCGCGCCGCGCCCTTCGATCACCTCGCCGCTGTGGAGGATGAGCCGGTCCTCGCGCACCGCCGCGATGCGCTCGCCGAGGCGGTACTGGTCGGGGTTCAGCGTCGCCCGCATCACCGCGTCGAGCTGGCTCGAACGGATGCTGTTATAGGCCGCGCGCATGCGCCTCGAATGGCCGGGAAAGGCGACGTAATGGCCGCTCCAGCGGTGCGAGATCAGGGGCTCGACGAGCCAGCGCTGCTCGTCGGCGACATCCTCGTCGAAGAAGGACCAGATATGGTTGCCGCCGAAACGCTTCTTCTCCTCGACGACGAGGATCGGCGCCTCGGGACGCATGTTCTTCATCGCCAGCGCCGCGAGCGAACCCGCCAGTCCGCCGCCCGCGATCAGCAGCCTGTCCCTACTTGCCCTCCGCATGACCCCATGAGCCTATAGAAGCGCGTCGCGGCGCGCCAATAATTGTTGTAGGCGAATCTCATATATGGACGTTGCCGCCGCCCTTCTGCTTTCGCTCGCCGCGATGACGGCGATCGTCGCCCTGCGCTATGTCGCCGTCGCCGGCGGCTTCGCCTGGGCGACGGGCTTGCTGCGGCCGGGCCTTTATGAGGGCCAGCGCGGCCAGATCGGGCGCGAGATCCGCTGGTCGCTCGTCTCGGCGGCGATCTACGGCATTCCCGCGGGGCTTCTCGCCTGGGGCTGGCAGGCGCACGGCTGGACCAGGATCTACGTGGACATCGGCGCCTGGCCGCTCTGGTGGCTGCCGCTTTCGGTGCTCGTCTATCTCTTCGCCCACGACACCTGGTTCTACTGGACCCACCGGCTCATGCACCGGCCCTGGTGGTTCCGCATCGCCCATGCCGTCCATCATGACAGCCGCCCGCCCACCGCCTGGGCGGCGATGAGCTTCCATCCCCTCGAGGCGGTGACCGGCGCGGTCGTCATCCCCGCGCTCGTCCTCCTCGTCCCCATCCATGTCGGCGCGCTGCTGGTGGTGCTGATGGTGATGACGGTGATGGGCGTCACCAATCATATGGGCTGGGAGGTCTTCCCCCGCGCCGTCGTTCACGGGGCGTTGGGCCGCTGGCTGATAACCGCCAGCCACCACCAGCTTCATCACCGCAAATATAGGGGCAATTATGGCTTGTATTTCCGCTTCTGGGACCGGCTTTGCGGCACCGACAAGGGGCTTGGCGCGTTCGATCGCGCTGCTTTCGGCCGTCCCCTTCGTCATCGGCTCGGCCCCCGCCGGCCGGCTTGACGTCGAGATCAGCGGCATGCGCAGCGACAAGGGCCGGCTGTTCTTGTGCCTCACGCGGCAGGCGCGCCACTTTCCTGATTGCGAGGACGATTCCCACGCCCGCATCATCGATGTCGCCGCCGCCGGCGAGGAGCGGCTCGTCTTCGATCAGCTGCCGAGCGGGAGCTATGCGCTCTCGGTGTTCCATGACGAGAACGGCAATGGTAGGCTCGACACCTTTCTCGGCATGCCGCGCGAGGGCTTCGGCTTCTCGCGCAACCCGCCGATCCGCTTCGGCCCGCCGCGCTTCGGCGAGGCGCGCTTCGATATCGCCGCCGGCACGACCAGCCAGTCGGTGAAGATGCGCTATCTCTTGTAGCAAGGATCGCCCGTCCGCCCGCCCCAAGACGGGACGGCGCCGAGCCGCCTCTGCCCGCCGCGCCGCGGCGGCGCTATTTTAGCTGGCCATGGCGACGATCGCGCGATCCCTAGCCGCCGGGCGGCCGGCTCCCCTCGGCGCCGGAGCCCTGCCCCGGCTTCTGCTTCTCGCCGCGCTCGCCGCGCTCGCCGTCGCGGTCGGCTGGACCGGCTTCATCGCCTCGGACGACGCCAATTATTATATCGCCGCGCGGCACTGGCTCGAAGCGCCGCCCTTCGCCGGCGAGGACCATTGGGGGACGCGCTTTCCGCTCGTGCTGACGCTCGCCGCCGCGCTCGCGCTCCTCGGCGACGGGCCGCTCGCGCTGGCCGCCGCCGCGCTGCTCTGGCAGCTCGCCTTCCTCGCCGCCGGCGCCGCGCTCGCC
>JBHJHL010000052.1:0-57236 GCA_050330935.1 Sphingomonadaceae bacterium
CCCCCCCCCCCCCCCCCCCCCCCCCCCCCCCCCCCCCCCCCCCCCCCCCCCCCCCCCCCCCCCCCCCCCCCCCCCCCCCCCCCCCCCCCCCCCCCCCCCCCCCCCCCCCCCCCCCCCCCCCCCCCCCCCCCCCCCCAAGTCACCCCCATGGAGTCCCATGTTGGTCGAAACCCAGAAAATAGCGGCGACCAGATCCTCCTGGTGGAACCGGGTTCGCCTGCAGCTGGGCGGGGGGCTGCTGATCGCCGTCATCATCCCCTGGTTTCTGCGCCTTCAGTTCGAGGAAGGCGACTTGACCAGCCTGCAGAATTCGGCGGTCGGCACTGCTGTCGCCCTCATCCTCGGCTATTACGGCTTCCGCCGGCTCGCGCGCTATCCGGGCGTGCGCTCATCCTATCATATCCTGCCCAGCTTCGGCATCGCCTATGGGCTCATCATGGCGGGTTTCTTCTTCGCCCGCCTCGAATACAGCCGCCTTCACTTCTTCCTCAGCTTCGTTCTATGCTGCCTCTGGTTCTACGAAGTCTATTCGCAGATGCGGCGCCAGCAGTCGCTGAGGATCGGCGTGCTGCCCTTCGGCTCCGCGCCGAGCCTGTTCGAGATCGAGGGCGTCGAATGGGTGCGTCTCACCGAGGCCAATCGAAGCCACGAGCCTTGCGATGCCATCGTCGCCGACCTGCGCGCCGAGATACCCGACGATTGGGAGCGCTATCTCGCCGATCAGGCGATCGAGGGCGTGCTCGTCATGCATGTCAAGCAGATGCAGGAATCGCTCACCGGCCGGGTCTCGATCGAGCATCTGTCGGAGAACAATCTCGGCTCGCTGATCCCGGGCGTCGTATATGGCAAGATCAAGCGCGCGGGCGATCTCGCCGCCACCCTCCTGGCGCTGCCCCTGTTGCTGCCTTTTTTCGCCTTCATCGCCTTGGTGATAAAGCTCGATTCGAAAGGCCCGGTCCTCTTTCGCCAGCAGCGCATCGGCGGCGGCGGCCGCGTCTTCACGATGTACAAATTCCGCACCATGGCCCATCGCTGCGCTCCGGACGGGAATCCGCGCGACGATGCGGTGACGAGGGACAATGATCTGCGGGTCACTCGTCCCGGGCGCTTCCTGCGCCGCTATCGGCTCGACGAGCTTCCCCAGATCGTCAACATCCTGCGCGGCGAGATGAGCTGGATCGGTCCGCGGCCAGAAGCAGTGCCGCTGTCGCAATGGTATGAGGCCGAAATCCCCTTCTACCGCTACCGCCACATCGTGCGTCCCGGGATCACGGGCTGGGCGCAGGTCAATCAGGGCCATGTCGCCGATGTCGATCAGGTGCACGGCAAGCTTCATTACGATTTCTACTATGTGAAGAACTTCTCCTTCTGGCTCGATATCCTGATCGTCGCGCGCACGATCCGGACGGTGACGAGCGGCTTCGGCGCCCGATGACCTAGTGACCGGCCCGCATGGACCTGGCGGAAGCGGCGTTCCGCCATGGCTGAAGGCTTTCGCCGCCGGACGCTAGGGGTTAAGGCGATGGATATGTTTCATCCCCGACGGAAGGACGTCGAGCCGGCCGGCGACATATTCTCCGGCGAGCCCGACAGCCTGTCCCTGATTCGCAAAATCTATGCCCATCTGCCCCTTCGCCGGCGCCATCAGGCGGTGCTGCTCTTGGCGCTGATCCTGGCGGGGGCGTTCGCCGAGCTGGTGACGCTCGCGGCGGTGCTGCCGTTCCTCGCCCTCGTCAGCGATCAGGCCCGGATCGAAAGCTATCCGGCGGTGAGCGGCGCCCTGCGCAGCGTCGGGCTCGAGCCGGGGCGGCTCGATATCGCCGGCGCCGGCCTGCTGTTCGCGCTCATCGCGATCGTTGCCGGCGGCCTGCGGCTGCTGCTTCTGTGGGCGGGGCAGAAATATGTCTTCAGGATCGGCCATGATCTGGGCGTCGCCTTGTTCACCCGCGCCCTGTACCGGCGCTATGCCGAACATGTGAAGCTGAACAGCAGCGAGACGCTCGCCGGCATCACCAAGGTCCAGTTCGTTATCCGCGATGTCTTTCTGCCGCTGATGAAGGCGCTCAGCGCGACGATCATCTCGGTCTTCATCCTCGCCGCGCTGATCGCGATCGATGCCTTTCTCGCCTTTCTTTCGCTCGGCCTTTTCGGTTCGGTCTATGTCTTCATCGCCTTTCTCACCCGCCGGCGCCTGCACAGCTACGGCAAGGTCATCGCCCGCAACCAGACGGTGATGACGCGCACGATCCAGGAAAGCCTCGGCTCGATCCGCGACATTCTGCTCGGCCACGGCCAGCCCTTCCATATCGCCGGCTTCGCCCGGCTGAGTTCGGCGATGCGCAGCCGCCAGGCGGGCAACGCCTTCATCAGCGCCGCGCCGATGTATCTCGTGCAGACGGTCGCGCTCGTCTTCATCGTCGCCCTCGCGGTCATGCTCAGCGCCCGCGAGGGCGGCCTCATGGCGATGCTGCCGGTGCTCGGCGCGCTGGCGCTGGGCGGGCAGAGGCTGCTGCCCCAGATTCAGCAGCTCTTCCTGGGCTGGTCGCGCTTTCTGGGCAATCGCCAGATGATGCTCGACGTGCTGCGGCTGCTCGAGCGGCGCGACCAGCTGCCGGCGCACCGTCTCCGCGACGCGCCGCCGCTGCCTTTCGAGCGCGCCCTGGAGCTGAGGAACATAAGCTTCCGCTATGCGCCCGGCGAAGAGCGGGTGCTGAAGGATGTCGGCCTGCATGTGCCGAAAGGCGCGCGCATCGGCTTTCTCGGCCGGACGGGAAGCGGCAAGACCACCTTGCTGGACATCGTCATGGGGCTGCTCGAGCCCGAAGATGGCGAGATCCTCGTCGACGGAGTTCCTCTCACCGCCGCCAACATCGCCGGCTGGCAGACGCGGATCTCGCATGTCCCGCAGGCCATCTATCTTTCCGATGCGACGCTGAAGGAGAATATCGCCTTCGGCACCGATCCCGGGCGGATCGACATGGAGCGGGTGCGAAAGGCGGCGCGCCAGGCCGAGATCGACGCTTTCATCGCCCAGCTGCCGGATGGCTATGACAGCGAGATCGGCGAGCGCGGCATCCGTCTTTCCGGCGGCCAGCGGCAGCGTATCGGCATCGCCCGGGCGCTCTACAAGGAAGCCTGCGTGCTCGTCTTCGACGAAGCGACGAGCGCGCTCGACGAAGCGACGGAAAGCGCGATCATGCGCTCGATCGATCGGTTGAGCGAGGAGTATACGGTCTTGATGATCGCCCACCGCATCTCCACGCTGCGCAATTGCGACATGCTGGTGCGCCTCGGCGAAGGCAGGATCGTCGAAACCGGAAGCTTCGAGGAAGTGCTTGGCAGGGGCGCTGCCCGGGTCGCGGCGCGAGGGCGGAAGGCAGGGGGATGAAAGCGGGAAAATTGCGCCGCCTCGGCTCCCGGGTGAAGGCCGGTCTGGGCAACCGGCTCGGCAAGGGCCGCCCCAGGCTTTTTTCGCATTTCGCCCTGGACGGCAAGGAGCTGGAGCCGCACCGCAGCCAGCTGCCCGGCCCCCTCGAGCGGAGCTTTTATCGCCATCGGGGGCGCGTGGCGCATAAATGGCTCCATTATCTGCCGGTTTACGACCGGCTGTTCGCCCGTTTCCGGGGCCGGGACGTGACGATCATCGAAATCGGCGTGAACAGGGGCGGCTCGCTCGAATTGTGGCGCGATTTCTTCGGCCCCGGGGCGCGGATCGTCGGCATCGACATCGATCCCGCCTGCGCCGAGCGCGTCTCGCCTCCGAGCCGGGTGATGATCGGCTCGCAGGACGATCCGGAATTTCTCGAACGGGTCGTCGCCGAAACCGGGCCGCCAGATATCGTGCTCGACGATGGGTCGCATGTCGGCCGCCACCAGATCGCTTCCTTCCGCGCCTTGTTTCCCGCTCTCCGCGACGGCGGGCTCTATCTCATCGAGGATCTCCAGACCTCCTATCTGGAGGGGGTGCATGAGGGCGGATACGGGCGTCCGGGAACCGGAGTGGAGTTCCTGAAGTCTCTCATCGACGACATGCATGGCTGGTATCATGACGAGCCGCATTGGCGGCTTGCCCGGGACCGGATCGGGTCGATCCGGATTTTCGACGGCATCGCCGCGATCGAGAAAATCCCGCCGAAAATCCGGCCCGGCCATTATCGGTCGGGGCGGGTGTCGGGGAACTGACCGGCAGCGCCCGGGGAGCGATCGATGCACCTATCGAGCTACGCCAAGATGGAAGCCTTTTTCCGCAGCTATTCCGGCTCCTTTCCTGCCGAAGCCGGCCGCAGCAGGGTGCTCGAAATCGGCTCCAAAATATATGAGGGGCAAAGAAGCTATCGCGCTCTTATCGACAAGGAGCGGCAGAGCTATGTCGGGCTCGATCTGGAGCCCGGCCTCAATGTCGACATCGTCGCCCGCGACAGCTTCGTCTGGCCCGAAATCGGCGATGGCAGCTTCGATGTCTGCATTTCCGGCCAGACCTTCGAACATAATCCCTATTTCTGGGTGACGATGTGCGAGCTCGCTCGGGTGCTGGCCGCGGGCGGCCTGGCTTGCATCATCGCCCCGGGCGCCGGGCCGGTGCACCGCTATCCGGTCGATTGCTGGCGCTTCTATCCCGACAGCTGGCCGGCGCTTTGCCGGCTCGCCGGGCTGGAGCCTCTCGAAACATATCTGGAGACCGACGCGGTCGCCGAGGCGGTCGCCGGCGGCGAATGGCGCGACAGCATGCTGATCGCCCGCAAGCCGGATCTTCCTCCCGAGAAGGCGGCCAAGGCCGAGGCGCTGCGCCGGCGGATCACCGACCCCTTCCGGGAGGAGTTCCAGCCGCCCGGGGAGGGGCCGGGGCCCGGCCCGGCGGTCGCGGAATATCTGCGGTCCGTCCCCCGCCGTTCGCCGGCCGGGCTGCGCAAGCGCCTTGCGCGGCGGCTCTATCGGCCCAGGACGCTCCCGATCCACCAAGGCCGGCGATGACCGCTGGCCAGAAGCATGAGGCGCCGGCGGCCTGGCCGGCGGAGGATATCGAGCCGGTCGGCGCCTGTCCCGGCTGCGGTTCCTCCCGGCGCGCGCCGATGTTCGAGAATCTGGAGGATAGGATCTTCGGCGCGCCGGGGCGCTGGACGATGTGGCGCTGCGAGGATTGCCGCTCGGCCTATCTCGATCCGCGGCCGACCGCGCAAAGCATGTACCGCGCCTATCGGGAATATTATACTCATGAGGACGCGCGTTCGGGCGAGCCTCCGTCCGCAGGCCTCGCGGGCGGGCTGAAACGGCGCCTCGTCAACGGCTATGCCAACCGGCGATATGCAACGGCGCGGCGCCCGGCCCTGCCGACGGGCGCGCTGCTGCCGCTGCTCCGTCCCGCCCTCGCGCGATCGATCGATTACGGTTTTCGGCATCTGCCGCGCCCCTGGGGCGGCAGGCGCCTGCTCGATATCGGCTGCGGAAATGGCGCCTTCCTGCTGCGGGCGCGGGAAGCCGGATGGCGCGCCGCGGGATGCGATTTCGACCCGCAGGCCGTGCGGCGCGCGCGCGCGCATGGTTTCGAGATCAGGCAAGGCGGCGTCGAACGATTCGCCGATAGGGAGGGGGAGTTCGAGGCCGTGACCCTGAGCCATGTCCTCGAGCATGTGCACGATCCGCGCGCCACGCTTCTTGCGATATATGATCTGCTCGCGCCCGGCGGCTTTCTTTTCATCGACACCCCCAATGCCGATGCGCTCGGTCTGGCCGAATATGGCGAGGCCTGGCGCGGGCTGGAGCCGCCGCGCCACCTCGTCATCTTCACCTGGCAAGCCGTGCGCGCCATGCTCTCCGCAACGGGATTCGCCGGCATCGTCGAGCGGCCCTTTCGCGAGGCGGCGACCGGCATCTGGAGGAAAAGCGAGCTCATCCGTCGCGGCTCCAGCCCTTATGCGAAGCGCGCCCTTCCCAAGCAGGCCTTCGCGCATCTTCCTCCCGCGGCGCGAATTGCGCCCGGCCGGACCGAATTCGTCACCGTGACCGCGCGCCGCCCATGACCTGCGCCATCTCGATCGCCATGGCGACCTATAACGGCGCCGCCTTTCTCGAGGAACAGCTCGCGAGCCTTGCCGCGCAGCAGCCTGAACCCGCCGAGCTCGTCGTCTGCGACGACGGCTCGACCGACGACACGATCGCGATCCTCGAGCGTTTCGCGTCCCGCGCGTCCTTTCCCGTCCATATCCATCGCAACGAGCGCAATCTGGGCTATGTCGAGAATTTTCTGAAAGCGGCCCAGCTCTGCCGCGGCGACTGGATTTCCTTCTGCGACCAGGACGATGTCTGGCTGCCCGACAATCTTGCCAGCGTCGCCCGCGCGATCGGGGCGACGCCCGGCGCGGCGCTCGTCGGGCACAAGGCGGCGGTGGTCGATCGGAATCTCGCCCCGCTGGGTTACGAGGTGCCACGGCTGATGCCCGCGCGGCGCGTGATCGAGCCGCTCGAACAGCCCTTGTGGTTTCGCCTGCCAGGCTTTTGCTGCACCGTGGAAGCGTCGCTGATCCGCGATTTTCCGCATGACGACCGGCCCCTCTCCTTCACCTACCCGCCGGTCACCCAGAGCGCTGACAAGCGGGCCGTCTGGCTCGGCAATATTTTCGGCCGCACGCTGCTCATCCACGAGTCGAAGACGCTCTACCGGCGGCACGAAGAGAATGTCACCGCGCTGGCCAGGACCCGCGCCCGCGGCCTCAAAATATCGGGTCGCGGCGACGAGCATGGATTCAACGCCGCCCGCGCCCGTTCGGCCGAGAGCTACGTGCGCGAGATCGCCAGGCTGCGCGCTTTCGCTAAGGATGAGGACAAGCGGCGCAGGCTCGACGCGGCGGCGGTATATTATGCGAGGATCGCCCGCCTGTTCCGGCTGCGCGCGGCGCTCTCCTCGCTGCCTCCGGGCAAGCGCATCGCCGGCCTTTTGCGCCTCGCCGCGGGCGGCATGTACGGCCGCGCCGGGCTCGGCCCGCGCTCGGCGATTCGCGATCTGCTGACGGTCTTCCTGCCCGCCCGCGGCGCGCCGGAGACGGGGTCGTGACTCGGCGCATTTTCTACATCCACGCCAATCCCATGCCATCTGCCGAAGCCAACACGATCAACGTCGCGCGGATGGCGGGCGGGCTGGCCGGACATGCCCCCGTCACCCTGCTCGTGCGCTCGCTGGCGAGCGCCGGGCGGATTCGCGGCTATTACGGCATCGATGCCGACTGTGCGATCCGGCCGCTCAAAATGCTGTTCTGGCACTGGCATATGCGGCTTTTCCCCGCCGTCGCGCTGGCCGCCGGTCCGCTGCTTGCAAGGAAGGACATCGTCTACACGCGCAACCTTCGCATCTGCCGCGCGGCGCTGGCCAGGGGCTTCGACACGCTGCTCGAGCTGCATGCCCCGCTGGACGTGGGGAAGCGGGAGCCGGAACACGGCCGCCGGCTCTTGTCCGAGCCGCGCCTGCGCCGGATCGTCGCCGTGTCCGAGCCCGTTGCCCGGTCGGTGGCCGACTCCGCCGGCGGCGATCAGGCCGTGCGCGCCAAGACGCTGGTGCTGCCCCACGGCGTGGATATCGCCTCATATCCTGATCCCCTGCCCCTCCCGGCGCGACCCAGCATAGTCTATGCCGGCAATCTCCATCCCGGCCGCGGGCTTTCGATCATCGATAGCCTGGCGCGCGAATTTCCCCGGCTTTCCTTCGCCGTCGTCGGCGGCACGCGCGACCGATATATCGCCGCGACCGGGGATATGCCGCCCGCCAATCTCGAGCTTGAAGCCCATCTCCCCCCGGTCCGCATCGCCGCGCGGCTGGCGTCGGCGGACGTGCTTCTCGCGCCCTATGAACGTCGGGTCTATGTCGATCCGGACCGCCGTTACCGCAGCGACGCCTTCATGGCGCCGCTCAAGATTTTCGATTATCTGGGCGCCGGCGCCGTCATCCTAGCTTCGGACCTTCCCGCCATTCGCGATCTGCTCGAAGATGGAACCGATGCGCTGCTCATCGATCCCGATCGCCCCGATCTATGGGCCGAAGCGTTGCGCGCGGTGCTCGCCGACGCGGATTTGCGCGCCCGGCTGCTGAAGGGAGCCCGGCGGACCGCGGCGCGCATCGGCAGCTGGCGGGAGCGCGCGCGCAAGGCGCTGGCCGGCATTGATCTGGAAGCATGATGCCGGCGATTCGATCCCCAGAGCCAGGGAGGCAGAGCTGAAAATCGCGCTGCTGCTGTCCGATTTGCGGGCCGGCGGGGTGGAGCGCGTGCGCCTGCTGCTGGCGCGCGAATTCCTCGCCATGGGTCATGAGGTGGAGTTCGTGCTGCGCGTCGCCGAGGGAAGCTTGCGCGGGGAAGCGCCGGCGGGCGCCGGGCTCCATTCGCTCGATTGCGCGAGGTTTCGCGATGTCCTGCCAAGGCTCGTCGGCTATCTGAGGGCGCGTCCGCCCGACGCGCTGATGGCGGCGATGTGGCCGATGACCGGCATCGCCTGCGCCGCGCGCCGGCTGTCGGGGGCGGATTTCCGGCTGCTGGTGAGCGAGCATACCGATTTTCGCGAGGCGCCGAGCATCAAGCCGTGGGAACGCCGGCTGCTGCGCCGCTTCGGCCGGCTCGTCTACGGGCAGGCCGATGCCGTCGTCGCGGTCTCCGGCGGCGTCGCCGAGGGGCTGGCCGAGGTTGCAGGGCTCGACCGCTCGGGGCTGAAGGTGATCCACAATCCGGTTCGCCCGCTGCCCAGGCTCGAACTCGGTCCCGGGCAGAGGAAGGAGCTGTCCTGGTGGCTCGCCGCGCCGCACAAGCTCATCACCATCGGCAGCCTCAAGCCGCCCAAGGCCTATCACGATCTCATCGACGCGGTAGCGCTGCTGCGCCGATCCGCCGACGCCCGCTTGCTGATCCTGGGCGAAGGGCCCTTGCGCGCGCAACTTGAGGACCGGATCGCGCGGCTCGGCCTCGGCGAAGCGGTGCGCATGCCGGGCTTCGTGCCCGAACCCTTCCCGATTCTCGCCGCCGCCGATCTGTTCGTCATGTCCTCGGTGCGCGAGGGTTTTCCCAATGTGCTGACAGAGGCCCTGGCCTGCGGCGTTCCGGTGGTCTCCACCGATTGCCGGAGCGGGCCGCGGGAAATACTCGCCGACGGGCGATACGGCCGGCTCGTGCCGATGCGCGACCCGCAAGCGCTCGCCGCGGGCATCGCCGCGAGCCTCGAGGAAAATGCCGATCGCGACGCGCTGAGGCGCCGGGGGGGCGAATTCACCGCCGCCGGGGCGGCGCGCAAATATCTCGCCGCGCTGGCGACCGGCGCGCGAGGCGGCGGCGCGGGGTCGCGATCAGGGTGGTAGTGCGATCGCCTTTCCTGCGCTAAGGGCCCTGCCCATGAAAGGCATCATTCTCGCCGGGGGCAGCGGCTCGCGGCTGTATCCGGCGACGCTCGCGGTCTCGAAGCAGCTGCTTCCGATCTTCGACAAGCCGATGATCTATTATCCGCTCTCGGTGCTGATGCTCGCCGGCATCCGCGAGATCCTCGTCATCTCGACCCCGCGCGACCTGCCGCTCTTCCGCGAGCTGCTGGGCGGGGGGGAAGATTTCGGCGTCATGTTCGGCTATGCAGAGCAGCCCCATCCCAACGGCCTCGCCGAAGCATTCCTCATCGGCCGGGATTTCATCGGCGATCAGCCGGTCGCGCTCATCCTCGGCGACAACATCTTCTACGGGCCGGGCCTCGCCGAAAAATGCCGCGCCGCCGCCGCGCGCAGCAGCGGGGCCACCGTCTTCGCCTATCAGGTCGAGGAGCCCGAGCGTTACGGCGTCGCCGAGTTCGATGAAGCCACGGGCCGCGCGCTCAGCATCGAGGAAAAGCCCGAGGCACCCAAATCCGACTGGGCGATCACCGGTCTTTATTTCTACGACAACGACGTCCTCGACATCGCCGCCTCGATCGAGCCCTCCGCGCGCGGCGAGCTCGAGATCACCGACGTCAACCAGGCCTATCTCGAACGCGGCGACCTCAACGTCGCCCGCCTCGAACGCGGCTATGCCTGGCTCGACACCGGCACCCATGAAAGCCTCCACGAGGCTTCGGCCTTCGTGCGCACGATCGAGCATCGCCAGGGGATCAAGATCGCCTGCCCCGAGGAAATAGGCTTCGAACTCGGCTATCTCGATCGCGGCCAATTGCGCGAACGCGCGCAAAAGCTCGGAAAGACCGCTTATGCGGCCTATCTTCAGCGGCTCGCCGCCGGTTCCTGAAGATGGTCGATGTCCGTCCGCTCGCGCTTCCCGAAGTGCTCGAGATCATACCATCCAGGCATGGCGACGGTCGCGGCTTCTTTTCCGAAGTCTGGAATCACAAGGTCTGGGCCGAAGCCGGCGTCGCGCTGGATTTCGTCCAGGACAATCACAGCTGGTCGGCGGCGCGCGGCGTGCTGCGCGGGTTGCATTATCAGCTCCCGCCGTTCGCCCAGGACAAGCTCGTCCGCGTCGCGCGGGGCGCGATCTTCGACGTCGCGGTCGACATTCGCCCCGGCTCGCCAAGCTACGGGCGCTGGACGGGGCTCACAGTGTCGGCGGAGAAATGGAACCAGATCCTCGTCCCGGCGGGCTTCGCCCACGGGCTGGTGACGCTGGAGCCCGACACCCATGTGCTGTACAAGGTGACGGCTCCCTATTCGGCCGCGCACGACCGCGCGATCCGCTATGACGATCCGGCCATCGGCATCGATTGGCCTCTGCCGGCGGGCGAGTTGACGCTCTCCGAAAGGGACGCGGCCGCCCCGCTGCTCGCCGATGCCGAAACGGGCGTGAGAGGGTCGTGAGGACGGTGCTCGTCACCGGTGGCGCGGGCTTCATCGGCTCGGCCGTCTGCCGACGTCTCATCGGCAAGGGGGGCTATCGCGTCGTCAATGTCGACAAGCTCACCTATGCCGGCAATCGCTCCTCGCTCCGCGAGATCGAGAACAATCCCGATCATCTCTTTTACAGGCAGGATATTTGCGAGGATGCTGCGCTGCTCGACATCATGCGCCGCCATGAGGTCGACGCGGTCATGCATCTCGCCGCCGAAAGCCATGTCGACCGCTCGATCGACGGCCCCGCCGCCTTCGTCGAGACCAATGTCGTGGGCAGCTTCCGCCTGCTTGGCGCGGCGCTCGAATATTGGCGCGGCATGCCCGAGACGAAGCGCGACGGCTTCCGCTTCCACCATGTCTCGACCGACGAGGTGTTCGGCGACCTTCCCTTCGGCGAAGGCCGATTCACCGAAACGACGCCCTATGCGCCCTCCTCGCCTTATTCGGCCTCGAAGGCGGCATCGGACCATTTCGCCCGCGCCTGGCATGCGACCTACGGGCTGCCGGTGGTGCTGTCGAACTGCTCGAACAATTATGGCCCCTATCATTATCCCGAAAAGCTCATCCCGCTCGTCATCCTGAACGCTCTCGAAGGCAGGAAGGTGCCGGTCTACGGCGAAGGCGCCAATGTCCGGGACTGGCTTTACGTCGAGGACCATGCGCGCGCGCTCGAGCTGGTGCTGACGCGGGGGCGGGTTGGCGAAAGCTATAATGTCGGTGGTCGGGAGGAACGCACCAATCTCCAGGTGGTCGAAGCGATCTGCGATGCTCTCGATGAACGGCGGCCATTGCAGGACGGCGAAAGCCGCCGCGCGCTCATCACCTTCGTAGAGGACCGGCCGGGGCACGACCGGCGCTATGCGATCGATCCTTCGAAGATCGAGCGCGAGCTCGGCTGGCGGGCCGAGGAAAGCTTCGCCAGCGGGCTCGCCAAGACGATCGACTGGTATCTTGACAATGAATGGTGGTGGCGCCCGATCCGCGAGCGCGATTATGCCGGCGAACGGCTCGGCCGGGGTTGAGGCACGTGCGCGTCCTCGTCACCGGCCGGCGGGGCCAGCTGGCGCGCAGCCTCGCCGAACGGGCGGCGGGCCGGGAAGGTCTGGAGCTCGTCTTCGCCGCTCGCCCCGAGCTGGATCTCGAGGACGAAGACAGCATCCGCCGCTCGGTCAGGCAAGCGAAGCCCGATATCGTGATCAGCGCCGCGGCCTATACCGATGTCGATGGCGCCGAGGACGAGCCCCGAAAAGCAAAACGCATCAACGCCTGCGCCGCCGGTATCGTCGCCACGGCGGCGCGCGAAGCCGGAGCCCCGATCATCCATCTTTCCACAGACTATGTCTTCGACGGCCGGCATGAGGCGCCTTATGACGAGCAGGCGAGCCCCCGCCCGCTCGGCGTCTACGGTCGCACCAAGCTCGCCGGCGAGGAGGCGGTGCGCGCCGCCCATCCAGGTCATCTCATCCTCCGCACCGCTTGGGTCTACAGCCCTTTCGGGCGCAATTTCGTCAACGCCATGCTCGGCGCTGCACGCGAACGGGAGGCGCTCGCAGTAGTGAACGACCAAATCGGCAATCCGACTTCGGCGCTCGATCTTGCCGACGGCTTGCTGGCCGTCGTTACTTCCGGCGACATCGAGGGCGATACGCTCCATATCGCGGGGTGCGGCGAGGCGAGCTGGGCCGAGTTCGCGCGCCACATTTTCGCCGAAAGCCGGCGTCATGGCGGCCCCTTTGCCGAGGTGAAGCCGATCTCCTCGGCCGAATGGCCGGCCAAAGCGTCGCGGCCGGCCAATTCGCGCCTCGACAGCAGCGCCTTTGCGCGCCGCTATGGCTATCGCATGCCCGATTGGCGCCGCTCCTCCGCGGCCGTGGTGCGAAGATTGCTCGGGCAGGGCGGCCGCTGATGGGCGGCATTCTCTACATCAGCTATACCGGCATGGCCGAGCCGCTCGGCCAATCGCAGGTGATCTCCTATCTGGAGCGCCTGGCCGGCGATTTCGAAATTCATCTCATCAGCTTCGAAAAGCCCGATGCCGATCCGCAGGAGCGCGCGCTGGCGGGGGATCGGATCGCGCGGGCGGGCATCGGCTGGCATCCGCTGCGCTATCACAAACGTCCCCCCTCGCTCGCCACATTCTACGACGTGCGTCGGGGAATTGCGCTCGGCAAGCGGCTGATCGCGCGTCACGGCCTGTCGGTCGTCCATGCGCGAAGCTATGTGCCGGCGCTGATGGCGCTGGCGCTCAAATCGGCGAGCGGGGTGCGTTTCCTCTTCGACATGCGCGGTTTCTGGGCCGACGAGCGCGCCGATGCCGGCCTTTGGCGCCGCTCCGGCCCCGCCTATCGTGTTACCAAGAGGCTCGAACGCCGCTTTCTTGCCGAAGCGGACGCGATCGTCTCGCTCAGCCATGCCGCCGCGCGCGAGATCGACCGCATGCCCGAGCCGCCGCTGGCCGAAATCAGCGTCATCCCCACCTGCGTCGATCTCGAACGCTTCAGGCCGATGCCCGAGCTGCGTGCCCCTGTGTTCACCCTCGGCTATGTCGGCTCGGTGGGAGGGTGGTATTGCTTCGAGGAGGTAGTGGAGCTGTTCCTCGCGCTGAAGAAGATTCGCCGCGAGGCGCAGCTTCTCGTCGTCAACCGCGGCGAGCATGACAAGGTGGTGGAGCATGTCCGCCGCCATGGCCTGGACCCGGGGGCGGTAGAGCTGCGTACCGCGCGGCATGAGCAAATGCCGGGCCTCGTCAATCGGATGAGCGCGGGAATCATGATCGCCCGTACCGCCTATTCGCATCTCGCCCGCGCGCCGACGCGGCTGGCCGAATATCTCGGCTGCGGCGTGCCCTGCGCCGCCAATGACGGCATCGGCGACGTTTCCGGATTGATCGAAAAAGAAGCCGTGGGGACGGTCTTGCGCGAATTTTCTGATACGACGCGCCGGCATATGGCCGAGGAGCTTGTCGCCTTGTCCCAAAGCACCGGCATTATCGAGCGCTGCGCGGCGGCGGCGCGGCGCCATTTCTCGCTCGACGAGGGAGTAGCCCGCTATTGCGGCATCTATCGTAAACTCAATGCTTCCTATGGAGGTTAGCGGCTATGCGGGTGCTCGCGCTGACCCGTTATACGCGCCTGGGGGCCAGCA
The DNA here is from genome assembly GCA_050330935.1 of Sphingomonadaceae bacterium. Taxonomy (GTDB): domain Bacteria; phylum Pseudomonadota; class Alphaproteobacteria; order Sphingomonadales; family Sphingomonadaceae; genus Allosphingosinicella. The sequence continues at coordinate 13,979 of JBHJHL010000052.1, forward strand.
GCCGGCTGCGCAGCTATCAATATATGCCGTTGCTGCGCGAGGCGGGCATCGCATTGGAACCGATGCCCTTTTTCGACGACGATTATATAGAAAAGCTCTACGCGACTGGGTCGCGACCGCTGCCGGGGCGATATTATCTGCGCCGCTTTCGGACGCTTCGCGGCGCCCGCGGCTATGACGCGATCTGGCTCGAGAAGGAAGCGCTGCCTTGGCTTCCATATGTGGTGGAGCGGCGGCTGCTGCCGGAAGAGGTGCCGCTCATAATCGATTATGACGATGCGATCTTCCATCGTTACGATGGCCATCGCAGCGGCGCGGTGCGCGCGCTGCTCGGCGGCAAGATCGACCGGTTGATGGCCCGTGCGGACCTCGTCGTCGCCGGCAACCGCTATCTTGCCGAGCGGGCCGAAAAGGCGCGCGCGCGAAGGGTCGAGATCGTGCCGACGGTGGTCGATCCGCGGCGCTATTATGAAGCCCCCCGTCCTCGTCGGCGGGATAAGCCTCGGGTGGGCTGGATCGGCTCGCCGAGCACCGCCCCTTATTTGGCCGGCATCGCCGCCGAGCTCATGCCGCTCGCGGCGGAGGGGCTGGCCGAGTTCGTGGCCATAGGCGCGCGGGCCGATCAGCTCGCCGGCGGTCCCTTCCGGCCGCTCGCCTGGAGCGAGGAGGAAGAGGCGAAGCTGCTGGCAGAGCTCGATATCGGTATCATGCCGCTGCCCGACAGTCCGTGGGAGCGCGGCAAATGCGGGTATAAAATCATCCAATACATGGCCTCCGGCCTTCCCGTGATCGCCTCGCCGGTCGGCGCCAATCGCGACATCTTGCGCGATGGGGTGAGCGGCTTTTTCGCCGGCGATGAGCGCGGCTGGGCCGAGATATTGCGAATGCTGCTCTCTGATGCCGATCTGAGATGGCGCATGGGAAGGGCCGGCCGCGAGCGGGTCGAGGCTCGCTATTCGCTTACGGTCCAGGCGCCGAGGCTGGCCGGGCTGTTGCGCGCGGCCGCTGCCTAAGCCGCTAGTATCTTTTTTGTTCGAGCGGATAGAAGCGATAGGGGACCCAGGCGCGCGCATTTTCCGCGAAGCTTAGCCAAGTGAACTGGATCAGCGCCGAATAGACGATGACGGCGATCACGATTTCGCCCCTTTTCCCACCATTTCGGAGAAATATGCCCGGCAGCCGGGAAAATATGAACAGCTGCAGGGGAATGAGATAGAGCGCCAGCCGATCGATGGCGGCGCTGTATCCCGGCAACAGGAACAGCATCGCCAGCGCGCCGAAAGCGCCATAGGAAAGATTTCTCCACAGCTTCTCCTGCAGGGGATCGAGCATGAAGCGTCTGCGAAAAGCCAGGAAGATGAGCGCCGGCGGGATGTTCATCACCACCCGGATGAGGGCGCCTTGAGACTGATATTCCTCATAGCGCCTGACCATCCGGTCGAGCGAGGCGTCGATGAACAGATAATAGAGCAGCAAGGCGATGATGCCCAGCAGGCCGAAAATGGCGAAGCGATTCTGGCTGACCGCGAGCGCAACCACCGGCAGCAGGATGATGGCCGATTTGTGAAAACTGGCGCCGAGAATGATGTAGAGGGTGAATTTGATCCAGTTGGGCCTGCCCGCCAGCGCAGCCAGTGCAGCCAGCGTAAGGCCGATGGCCACGGCCTGGCGCGTATAGCCCATCGCCACGACGATGATGAGATAGGGCACGGCCACCAGCATCGCCAGCCACGGGTTGGGCTGATGGCGAGCGAACTGCACGAGGCCCCAGCAAAAGATGAGGCCGCACAGCAGATTCACGAACCAGATCTCGAAGCCGAGATTGGAGGCCAGCCAGTTGACCAAACCGTAACCGGGATCCTTGGCCAGGCTGGAGGCGAAACGCCCCGGAGCGATCGCCTGCCAGAAATCGATATATTCGTAAGTCAGCAGATTGTCTCTGTAACGCCCCCAGTCGCTGCCCACTCCGTAGCGCAGGCCGATCATCAGCGCGGTGGCGAAGGCTGCCACTCCCAGAAAGGGAGCCGTTCGCCGTTGAATCGTCTCCTCCTGGCTGCGATACTGGATTGCTCCCAGCGTGAAGATGCCGAAGAGAAGCCAATAGGGAAGCACTTTAACGGACTCCGGAAAGAAGGACGGGGGGCATTGCCGACGGCGCCTGCGGTCGGCGCCTGTGCCCGCATGATCCGATATAAGCGGCTGGCCGCCGAGCAGAAAGAGGATTTTCCGTAAGTTGCGCCGATGACCAGTGCAAAGATCGCCGTTTCCATCAACGCTTCATGGAATTTCATCAATTTCAGGACCGGATTGATCGCCGCGCTGCAAGCGGCTGGCTATGAGCTTGTCGCGCTCGCGCCGCTCGATGAATATAGCGACCGGCTCGAAGCGCTCGGCGTTCGCCTGTTGCCGATCGATATGGACGCGGGCGGACGCTCCCCCTGGCGGGACGCGCGGTTGGCCATCGACTATTATCGCCGGCTTAAAAGCGAACGCCCAGCGCTCTATCTCGGCTTCACCGCCAAGCCCAACATCTACGGCTCGCTGGCCGCGCAGCTGCTCGGCATTACGGTGATCAACAATGTCGCCGGTCTCGGAATCGCCTATACGGGACGCGGCTGGCTCAGCAGCCTGGTCTCGACGCTCTACCGGGTCGCCTTCCGGCGCTCGCATACCGTCTTCTTCCAGAACAAGGGCGACCGCGACCGCTTCCTCGCAGCCGGCATAGTGGGGGCCGGGCAGGCGCGGCTGCTGCCGGGATCGGGGATTGATCTGGAGCATTTCCGACCGCGCCAAGGCGAAGGAGAGGAACGGCGTGGAGGGCCGGCCTTCTTGATGAGCTCGCGGCTGCTATGGGATAAGGGAGTGCGCGAATATGCCGAAGCGGCACGGATCGTCCGGCGCCGTCATCCCGAAGCCCGCTTCTGGCTGCTCGGTTTCGCCAACCCCGCCAATCCCAAGGCCGTGCCCGCCGAGGCGATCGAAGGATGGGTTGCGGAGGGGCTGATCGAATTTCTGGGCGCCGTTGCCGACGTCCGCCCGTTTGTCGCCGCCGCCGATTGCGTGGTGCTGCCGAGCTTCTATCCTGAAGGCACGCCGCGCGCCCTGCTCGAAGGCGCGGCGATGGCCAAACCGCTGATCACCACCGACCGGCCAGGCTGTCGCGAGGTCGTCGAGGACGGCCTCACCGGCTATCTGTGCGCGCCGAAGGATGCTCTTTCGCTGGCCGAGGCGATGATGTGCATGATCGCGCTGACGCCGCCCGAGCGCGAAGCGATGGGGGAGCGGGCCCGGCGCAAGGCGGAGAAGGAATTCGACGAGAAAATCGTCATCGACCGTTATCTGGAGGCGATAGAGGAAGCGTTGCGGCAGCGCTGCTAATCGGCCGAGAGGTGGCGCGGCTGCCGTGCTTCGCGCTTCTTTCGCGCCCGCTTGGCGCGAGGCCTCGCGCCCGCCATCAGCGCGCAGCAGGCGGCGAAGAGGGCGCCTATCGCCGCCGTGCGAAGCGGATAGTCGACGAGGCTGTGGGCGAGGATCGCGGCGCTCGCGACCGTCGCCGCGCGAGCGAAATAATCGATCTCCCCGTCCCGCCAGATGGCGATGCCGCGAGAGGTCCACCAGATCATGAAAAGGCCAAGGAGAATGATGCCGGGAAGACCGGTTTCGAGCGCAAGCTCGAGATAATCATTATGGGCATGGTTGACGAACAAATGGCTTATCGCGGCCGGGTTCTCGTAAATAGCGTAGACTTCGCGAAAGGTGCCGATGCCTGAGCCTATGGGGAAAAAATCCCTCGCCGCCTCGATCGTGCGGGCGAATATCGCGCGGCGGGTGAGCTCGGTCTCCCCCTCGACGGAAAGCAGGTCGCTGCCGAACGGCGGATTGAAGATCAGATAGACCGAAGCCAGGAACAGCAGCGCGAGTAGGACGGGCATCCATATCGGCGGGGTCGCCCGGCGCGAGAACAGCATGAACAGACAGGCCCCGAAGACGGGGACGAACAGGCCGAGGCCGGCAAGCGAGCCGTTGAGCAATATGCCGACAATCACCATGCCCGCCGCGCCGGCAAGCAGGATGAGGGCTCCCGAAACGCTTTTCATCGATCTGCGCGCGTTGCGGGCATCGAGATAGAGCGCGGCGATGAACGGCAGTGTCGCGACCAGCAGCGTCGCCATGTGGTTGGCGTTGGAGAAAAAGCCGGTGGCCGCGCCATAGTTGGTGATGTCGTAAAAATACCAGAAGGATTCGCGTCCACCGGCGAGTTGGAGCGCGCCGACGAGAACGCCAAGGCAGGCAAGCGTGGTGATCGTCCAGCCGATAAGCGCGGGCCTGAAGGCGCCGAGCCTGGTCATGCCCAGGAAGACCGCCAGCGCCGGCAGCAGCCAGAGCGCCGATTCGATCGTCTCGTAAGGGGCAAGGGAAAGGGGCAGGGGGGGAAGTTCCAGGTCGAGAATCTCGAACCCCCGGGCCACCTGCTCGCGCTCCGGCAGCGTGGTCCAGAGCGCGGGCGGCAGTGGGATCAGCTGCACGAGGATGAGCAGCACCGTCAATGCCGAGACTATGTACAGAATGCGGCCGCCGGAGATGCCGGGCCCGCTGCGCCGATGGAGCAGCGACCAGCCGATGATCGCCAGCGCGGTCAGTTGCAACAGCATATTTTCCCAGAAGCCGCCCGCGCTGGCGCCCCCCAGTGCGAGGCACAGGGCGAGATAGGCGGGAACGAGCCACAGGAGGAGACGGTGGGTCATCCCTCTTCTGGAGCCTTTTCGATCTCGATGCTGACAAAAGTGGCGCGCTGCGTTGAAGGAAATTCGGCGCCCTTCCCTTCTATGCGCAGCCATTGCGCGTCGCAGTCGCGGGCGGGGACGTCAAAAGTGCTGCCGAACCGGCGGCGGACATAGTCCAGCTCGGTCAGCGGCAGGCTCAGCAGCTCCTTCTCACCGTCGGCGCAAACGACCTTCGCGAGCAGCATCCCGCCTTCGCCGTCGCTCTCGCCTTCGGCGGCGAGACGCAAACGATATTCGCCGGAAGGCAGGGTCAGCAGCTGGCTGGCGAGCGCCGCGTCGCGACGACCGTAAAATTCGAGCGTCAGCCCGGCGCCGCGGCCGAGCTCGACAATGGCTTCGCCGCCGCCGCCCAGGGCCCAGTTGAAGGGCGGCGGGCCACGCAGGCCACGAAAGCGCGGATCGTAAACGGATTGCTCGGGCTGCTCCTTGATATCGGCGAATTGCCGCCACAGCGCGCGGGCGCGCCGGTAGTCCCCGCGCTCGACGAGGCTTTCCAGCAGCGGCTGCTGCCACGATCTGTGCCGTGAGGTGTCGAGCTCCCCGGCCAGGGCCAGGATGAGGTCCGGATCGGCGCCGGTTTCCGCCAGCCGGGCCAGCAGGTTGCTGCTTATCTCGGGATCGTCGCGCAGCGCCTCGGCGAGCGCCGGGCGCGTCTGCGGATCGCTGGCCAGACGGGCGAGCTCGCCGTAGAGCACCTTGCCGGCTTGCGGGATGAGCTGGGTCAAAAGGACCAGTTCGTTGGCGCTCGCCTGCGTTTCGCCGGCGCGCAGATACTGATCGAGCAGCAACAGGCGTGTCGTGCGCTCGCGCGGCTGGCGTCTTCTCGCCTCCTCGAACAACGGCAGCGCCCGGCGCCCGTCATCCTCCATCACCGCCTCGAGCCCGCCGTAGAAAAAGGCTTCGTCCGACAGCGGCGCCCGGTAGAGCGCTTTTTTGATGCGTTCCATCGCCGCCGGCGAGACCGCGCCCCTGCGCTGCCTGAATTCGATTTCCGCCATCCGCGCCGCAATTTCGGGATGGCCCGGCGAAACCATCGCCGCGGCGAGCGGGTTGCCGTCGGTCAGGGCGTTGACCGCGGCGGCTTTCACCACCCACCAGGCAAGGTAAAGCCCGGCCGCGCCCACCAGGATCGTGGAAAGGATTCGCGGCAGGCTTTTCACCAGGGTTTCTTACTGGTCCTTATTGAGGAAAGTCAGCCTGATTTCGCGGTCGCGGCTTTCCACCTCGCCGTAGCGATAGGGCTCGTAGGAATAGCCATAGCCCTGGCCCAGATTGCGAACCTTGGTGAGCACCGCGCCGATGATGTTGGCGCCGGCCAGTTTGAGCCGGCCCACGGCGTCGAGCGCGGCCCGGGTTCTGGTCTTGCCGCTTTCCACGACCAGCAGCGTGGCCTGGCATATCTCGGCGAGCAGCGGAGCGTCCGCGAGCCCGAGCACGGGCGGCGCATCGACGATCACCATATCGAACCGGCCGGCGGCCTCGGCCATGATCGCGCGCATCCGCGGCGAGGCGAGAAGTTCCGCCGGATTGGGCGGCAGAGGGCCGGACGGCAGCAGGCAAAGCCGCTCATGATCGGTGGCGAGCAGATGATCGGCGATGCCCTCATTGGTGGTGAGCAATTTGGACAGGCCGGTCTCCTCGGAGCTGTCGGCGATGAAGGCGGGTTTGCGAAGATCGGCGTCGATGAGCAGCACGGTCTTGCCCATGCGCGCGGTTATCTGGGCCAGCGCGAAGCTGGTGTTCGACTTGCCCTCGGCGGCGCGGGTGCTGCTGATGAGCAGGGTTTTCGGCAAGCCGGTCTCGGGCGTGAACTGGAGAGAGGTCCAGACCGAGAAATAGGCCTCCGCGACCTGCGAGCGCTGATCGGCGATTTCCTCGACCAGCTTGTTGTCGCTGGTCTTTCTCGGGATGAGGCCGAGCGCGGGCAGATGCAGCTTCTCGCGCACATCTTCCTTGGTCTTGATCGTATCGTTGATGAACTCGATCGCCAGCGCGGTGCCGAAGCCGCCGATGAGGCCGAGCAGCAACCCGATGCCGAGGTTCATCGGAATATTCGGAACATAAGGCGATCCCGGAACGTCCGCGCGGTCGACGATCGAAACCGGGCTGGTTCCCACGCCTTCGGCGACGCCGATTTCCTTGTAGCGCTGGAGCAGCGCGTCATAGATCGAACGGTTAGTGTCGACGTCGCGCTGCAGGATATTATACTGGATATTGCGCCCGCGCAGGTTGAGCACCGAGCGTTTCAGCTGCTCGACCCGGGCTTGCAATCTGCGTTCCTCCGCCGCAGCGGCGCGATATTCCGAGAGCAGCGAGGTGAGCCGGCTGCTGCGCGACTGGCTGGCTTCGCGCGCGATCGCCTCGTCGAGCGCCTCGATGCGCGTGCGCAGACGGACCATGTCGGGATAGTCCGGTTTGAAGGTGTTGAGCTTTTCCTGATATTCCGCCTCGAGCGTCGCTTTTTGCTGGCGCATGGGGGCGGTGTTCTGCCGCGCCTCGACGGTGGCCTCGGCCTTGGCCGCCTGGCGATAGCGTTCCTCGGCCGTGATCCGTTTCGTTTCCGCCGCTGCCAGGGCCTGATTGAGCGCGACCAGCGCATCGCCGGTGGGGGTGGCCGCATCTTCTCCTGCGTCGGCGCCGGTGCGGATGATCCCCTGCCGCTGGGCGTAGCTGACCAGCGCCCGTTCGGACGCTTCGAGATCGGCCTTGGTTCTGGCGATCTGTCGCTGCAGGAAGTCGCGGGCGTAGGAGGATGCCTGATAGCGCCTCTCGAGCGTCGAATTGATGAAGCTTTTGGCGTAGCTGTTGGCGATCCGGGCCGCGAGTTCGGGCGATTCGGAGGTATAGGTGAGCGTGATCAAACGGCTGTCGGGGGCCGGAGTGATAGCGGTATTGGCCAGGAGCTTGCCGGCCGCCGCCTTTTGCCGGGCGCGCAGATCGGCTTCCTGGGAGATGAACTGGGGGTTGGCGGCGAGGTTGAGATCCTGCACCACCCGCTCGGCCAGCGAGCGGCTTTGCAGAAGCCCGTATTGGGTGGCGAGGAATTGTTGGTCGGACCTCGGCGCCCTCATTTCATCCTGGTCGTTCATGATCGTGACCGTCGGCGGATTGATCTCGAGCAGCACCGTCGATCGATAGCGGGGCTCGGTGAGGGTGGTGACGATCACCGCCACCGCCAGACCGAGGCCGATGGCGCCGAGAATGAGCCACCGCCATTCGACGGCCACCCGCCACAACATGGCGAGGCTCAGATCGGTAGGGAAAAAGCCGCCCCCTTGACGGTGCGAGGGATCGCGCGGAAAGTCGAGGGCAGTCGGGCCGCGCTCGCTCAAGGGCCATATCGGCTGTCCGCCGGTAGTTTCTATCTCATTCCTGGTCACGATGGTGTCTAATTTCCCAGCTGGCTCCGGCGCCTGGCGCGATCGGGGCGGCGATCAGAAAATCAACGATCTGAATAGACCGATGACCGGCAATGAGCCGATAAAGTCCCGTTGCGCCTCGCGCAGGGTCGAGCCGTCGACGATGACGATGTCTCCGCGATAGATTTTGGGATCGTCGGCTTCGCCGCGGCGAATGTGGACGAGATCGAAGGCGGCCGCCATGCGCTCGCCCTCGATGGTGCGGAAGACCACGACGCGCCGCGGATTGGCCGCTTCGGTGACGCCGCGCGCCGAAGCGATGGTCTCCAGCAGGCTCATCGAACCGTAGACCGGGAAGCGCCCCGGCGCGCGCACCGCTCCGTCGACCGTGACGACATGCAGGTTGGACGCCTTCACCCCGACGCTGACCTGGGGGTCCTGGAGATATTCGCTGCCGAGCTCGGCCTCCAGCTTGTTTTCGATTTCCGCCGTGGTGAGGTTGGCGACCTTGACGCTGCCGATGAGCGGCATGGCGATCTGACCGGTGAGATCGACCTCGAGGCTTCCGGAAAGGGCGGGAACGTCGAACACCGTCACCGTAAGCAGGTCCATCGGCGCCACCCGATAATCCTCCTCGACGACGACGACCGGCGGATCGGGCTCGTTGAACTCCTCCACATCATAGGGCACGGGCCCGCCGCGGCCGACGCAGGCGGCGAGCGACAAGGCGCACAGGAGCACAAGCAGCGCAAAGCCCGGCACGGTCCGCGCCGCGGCTCTTCCCCTTCGGCGAGAGGGCGCTGAAATAGCTGATGAAAATATCACCGGGTCGATCGCCCTTCCGTTGATTCCGCCATGTCGAGAATGTCCAGTCGCCCTTAGCGCAGAATGAACGCTTCCCGCCAGCCCTTTTCCAAATCATATCGCTCTCCAGGAGCGGCCGTTTCACCGTAGAGAAACCAGCGTCGATCGTCCTCGATGCAGAGCGCGGTCAGCCGGCCGCTATAATAGGCCCCGGTGTCGATGGCGATGCGGTTGCGCCGTTCGTCGGGCGCATCGACGATCGAGTGGCCGTGGACCACTATAAAGCCGTGATCCTGCCGATCAGAAAGAAAGGGTTCGCGGATCCAGCGCAAATCTTCCCGGGCCTGCTCCTCGATATCGATGCCGGGACGAATGCCGGCATGGACGAACAGATAGTCGCCGAAACGGAAGCTGTCGGCGAGGCTTTCGAGAAACGCGCGGTGGGCCGGCGGAACCGCGGCCTGGACGAGCGCGACGACGGCGTCCTCGTCCTTCCATCTCAGCCTGCGACCGTCGAGACCGTAGCTGAGCGCGCATTCGACACCGCCGAATTCGAGCCACCCCGGCACGACCGAAGCATCGCCCTCGAGAACGCGCAGCAATATCTCCTCATGATTGCCGGCGAGCAGCACCGGGGTCGCATAATCGGGATCGAAGCTGCGCAGCCGCTCGACGACGCCGGCCGAATCCGGACCCCGATCCACGAAATCGCCGAGAAAGACGATGAAATTGCGACGCCGCTCGCGACCGGCGATATCGGCCTCGATCCGGGCGAGAAGATCGTCGAGCAGATCGAGCCGACCGTGGATGTCGCCGATCGCATAGGCGCGCGCGCCCGCCTTGCCGCGCGGTCTAGCGCTGCCGGCTCCAAGCCCGCGGGAGATTTTCTTCAACAGAGTCATTTCGCTGGTCTAGCTGGTAAGGCGCTGCAAATAAGCAATGGGACGAAAGCATATCCTGGTTCGCTGTGACGGGGAGGCAACGCTGGCGGCGCCGCTTGGTGCCCCGCCGGGGGAGGCCATATGAGGCATTGGGCAGCGAGCGGTCGGCGGAGGGAGGAATTCGAACCGAAGCCCGAACTGGGCGGCTTGCGATGAGCGAGCGGGGCGGCGCGCTTCGACCGCCCCTGCGGCTTGCCCTGCTCGCCTTCATCCTGTCTCTCGGCTTCATGCAGCCGGGATTTCGGCTGTCGGGTTTCCTGCTCGTTCCATCCGACCTCATTTACGTGCCGCTGGCGTTGCTGGCGCTCGCCGCGGCGACGAGCGGACGACTTCGGCCCTTCTGGATGCCGGGCTTCATCCTGCTCATCTTCTATCTCGCCGCGCTGGCCTTGGCGGCGATCGCCGCCGACGATTGGGCGAGAGCGGCCGCCAAGCTGCTCGGCCAGCTCTATCTCGTCAGCCTGCCGGTGCTTGCCGTCTGGCTGATCGACGACGAGGCGATGTTGCGCGCGGCGCTCATCGCCTGGCTGGCCGGCGCCGCGATCGCCGTCTCGGCCGGGGTGGCGGCGCTCCTCCTGTTCGCCTTCGCTCCGGATGTGCCGCTGCTCGCCCCGCTGCTCTCCGGCTACGGCAGTCTTCCGCCCGGCGATTATCCGCGCCTGACGGCGACCTTCCGCAATGCGAACATGCTGTGCAACTACCTTACCGCCTCGCTGCTCATTCTCTTCGCGGCGCGCCACGAGGGCTGGATATCGCGCGCTGCCTTCATCCTTTTTTGCGCCGCGGCGCTCGCCGTCGCGTCCTTCACCATCTCTCCCGGTCTCGCCGGCCTTTCGGCGGGCGCGGGGATCTGGTTCCATAGGATGCTCAAAAGCCGCGCGCCCCGCATCGCCGGGCTGCTGCTGGCGGGCTCGCTGGTCTTCGCGTCCTGCTTCCTGCTGGCGGCGGCGGTGACTTTCTTCCCGCATGGCGGCGCCGAGCCTCTTTTCCTTATACCCCATGCGGAGATGCGCGTTTTCCCTTCCATAAGGGTGCTGATCTGGAGCGAAGCCCTCGCCGGCTTTCGGGAGGCGCCGCTTCTCGGCCGGGGCCTCGGGACGGCGCCGGTCGATGTCGATTATCTCGCGCCTTCCGGCCAGGCGCAATCGCACCGCGATGCCCATAACAGCTTTTTGAGCATCGCCTCGCAAGCGGGCCTCATCGGTCTCGCCGCGTTTCTGGCCTTGCTCGGCTGGGCGTTTCGCCAGGCCATCTGCTCCCGGCCGACGGCGTTGGCGCTCGGCGTCGGCTTCGCCGCCGGCATGGGCATCCACGGCCTCACCGGCTCGTTCGAGGACGCGCGGCATTTGTGGCTATTGCTCGGCCTGTTCCTGGCCGCGCTGCGCCTCCAGCGCCGACATGCCGGCCACGCCGGGAGGGGGCCGTCGGGGTGAACGCGACGGGGGGCTCGCAGGGGCATTTCTGGCCCAACCCGGCGCAGCGCGCCGCGCTCCTGGCGGCGCTCGCCGACGACGGCAGCGCCCCGCGCCATTTCATGCAGTGGCTCGAGCTTTCCGATCCCGACGCGCCGATGGACGAGGGCACGGAGAGGATCGTTCCCCTGATGCTGCACAATCTCGCCCGGCACGGGTGCGATCATCCGCGCCTTCATGCCCTGAAGAGCCTTCGCCGGCAGAGCTGGGCGAAAAGCGAAATGCTGATCCTCCTCGCCGAGGAGGTGCTCGTAAAGCTGCGCCGGGCGGGCATCCCCACGCTGGTGAGCAAAGGTTTGCCGCTGGCCCTCGAATATTATCCGGAGCCCGCGCTGCGGCCGATGAACGATATCGACGTCATCGTGCCCTACGACGCCGCCGTCGCGGCCAGCCGGCTGCTGCAAGACGAGGGCTTCAGGCCGGTGACGGGAGATGTCGAAAGCATGCGGCCGATCCGCCATGCGCTGATGATGATCCATCCGCGCCGTGGCGAGATCGATCTCCACTGGCATGTGCTCGGCGAATGCCACAGCCGCGGCGCGGACGAGCATTTCTGGGCCGCGGCGCTCCCCTTCGCCGTGGGGGGAGCGCAAACCTCGCGGCCGGGCGCGAGCGATCTGCTGCTCCACGCCATGGCGCATGGGCTGGACTGGAATCCGGTGCCGCCGATGCGCTGGATCGCCGATGCCGCGATGATCCTGCGCGCCGGCGAGGAGATCGACTGGCGGCGGATCGAGGGGTTCGGCGCCCGGCACGATCTCGCGCGTCGGCTGTCGCTCGCCACCGGCTATTTGCGGCGCCATTTCGGGCTCGATATCCCGGCCGAAGCGCTGTCCCGAGAGTCCGGACGCGTCAGCCTGCTCGAACGGCTCGAATTGTCCGCGATGAGCGGCGAGAATCTCCCCGCCTTGCGGACCATGCTTCGGCGCGCCGCGGCATTATGGCGGCTGCTGCGCTCCGAGGAAGCCGCCGAGCTTCCCGCCGGGCTGGTGAGGGAATGGCGAAGACGGCGCCGGGGGGGCGATGGTCTCGGGCCCTAGCTTCCCGTCTCGAAGCGCTGGCGCAGCGCCTCGCGCGCCTGCCCCATGCTGCGCCTCTTGGCGGCGCGTTGCGCGAGCAGCGCTTTCGCCCGGCCGCGAACCTCGGCATCCCGAAGGCCGCCGAGCCAAGGGATTTTTCTCTTTTCCGAAACGAGCTTGTGAACCGCCGCCAGATCCTCGACGGCGGCGCGATCGCCCCCGGGCATTCGCTCGGCCGCATTGGCGAGGGTGCCGAGGCGGGCGCGCAGCTGCGTTTCGCGGCGCGGCAGATAGGTCGCCATCTCGCGCAAGCCCGCGGCCGCGGCGTCGGAAAAGCCGCTTCCATCGACGATGCGCGCGAAACGGCCGACATCGAGCGCCTCGCGGCGGAGCAGTCGGGAAAGGTCGATCATCCAGCGGCAGCTGCGCGCGCCCGGCTCGACCATCGCCGAGCCGAGGATCTCGGCGGCGGCGAATTCCGGGCCCGCGATGGTCTCGCAAGCCGAAGCGTCCGCCCAGGCGAAAGGACGCAGATGGAGCTCGACATCGGCCTGGCCCGGCGCGGCATAGATCCGCTTGTGCGGCGCCAGCGGCAATCCCGGCATTTCCTTTCTGCCTGCCTGTGCCAGCCTGGACGCCAGAACCTCCGCCACCGCCGCCTCGGGGACCAGCCAGTGCAGCGCGTGGCAGTGGCGGCTTTCGGGTTCATCGTAACAGCGTTGCGCAAAGCGCCACCCCCGCAAGGGCAACGGCGGCGGCAGATCGTCAAAGAGCAGCCTTTCGAGCACCTCGCTCTGCTCGGCGACGAGAGCCGAACGGGTTTTCTCGCGCAGCGCGAGCGCTTCGATCCGGTGGCGGAGCGGCGGCGCATAGGCGATCTTCAACCGGGCGGCAGCGCTGGCGATGATCGCCGCGTGGCAGCGCAGCGGCGCGGCAAGGCCGATACGATCGAGATGCCCGGCGATCCGAGCGGCCTCGCCGCGCAGCTCGTCCGCCGCGGCGTCCTCGTCTCCCGCCAGCGACAGGCGAAGGAAATGGGCGAACGCCGCCTCCTCGGCGGCCGAAGCGAAAAGCCGGCGGTAGCGGGGAAAGGCTCTCATGCGGCGGACATCGCGTCGGCGGTCTCTCGGCGGGGCGGATCGGAGGCGAGGCATGCTTCCCAGGGCGTACCGTTAAGACGGGCTTTCAGCTCCTCGTAATTGGCGATGCGGTCCGCCAGGCTCCCCTTGGCGAGCTTGACCGAGCGTTGGCTGAGGCGCCGCCGCTCCACGCCGAGAAAATCGCAGATCCTGCGATCCCCTTCCTCCGGCCGGTCGAGCAGATCCTCATAATAGACCTGCAACCGATCATGATCGCGAAAATAGTCTTCGACGATGGCGCGGTAGATTTCGAGCTGCTTCAGCTTCTTGAGGCAATGCTCGGGATCGATCCTCGTCGGCTCCAGCTTGCGGATCCGCGAAGGGTCTCTGCTATAGTTCATCCCCCGGCGCTGGACGTCGATAAACGACATATAGGTCTCGACGAGGTTGCGCCTCTCAAGATGGATGATCTTGATGTCCTGGTCCGCGAGCAGCCCGCGCAGGGCGCGCTCGCGCAGCAGAAACTGCGAATAAAGCAGCTTGAAGCCCACCGCTCCCCGCTTTCGCGGATGATAATGCCAGGCGTTGCGGAGCAGGAACCCGGCGGGATCGCGTTCGCGGCTGTCGAGCGTGCGCCAATCGCCGCCCGGCAGCCAGCGCCGGTGCCAATAGACGCGATAGAGATGGAGCAGCTCTCCATAGCAGGCGATCCGGGGATGCGAATGGCATCTTTCCATGAGCATTGTGGAGCCGGAACGGCCCGAGCTTATGATGATGAAGCGCCGATAATGTTTGTGTCTTCCGGGCAGCGGCAATTGCCTGAAACCGGTGCGCAGACGCGAGACCACCGCCTGGCCGATCCTCTTGATGCCGGGATCGCGCGCCTCTAGCTTCGCATTCATTCCTTTTCCTCGCATGGCCGGCTCCGCGGGCCAGCTTCCGTTCCAAGGAAGGGCTTTATGCATGCGCCTGTTGCTTTGGGGAAATTATTTTCCGCTCATTGGCGGCGTCGAGACATTTCTTCGCCATCTCGCCGGCGCCCTCACCGCTCGCGGCATCGAGGTCGGGATATTGAGCGACGGCAAGGAGCTGCGAAGCTGGCGCGACGAAGCCTGGCCCGTGTGGAACGTGCCGATGACCGCGGCCATGCATCGCAACGACCCCGAGAAAATCCTGACCGCCGCCAAGGCGGTGCGGCGCGTTATCGGCGATTTCTTGCCCGATCTGCTCCATTATCACAGCAACCAGGATGTCCTGTTTTTTGATCTCGCCCTTCGCCGCGATCCGCGACCGGCCGTCGCCACACTTCATCATGCCAGGCTGACCGGCGGCGAAAGAGGATCGCTCCAGATGCTGCTGCGTTCCTGCCTGGCGGTGACCGCAGTCTCCAACCAGGTGGCGCGCGAGATCGCCGAGATCGACTCCTCCGCCCGGACGATCGTAATTCCCAACGCGATCCCGCCACGGCCCGACCCCGTCCCCTATCCGGCCAACAAGAGGATATTCGGCCTCGGCCGGCTCATCCCCGACAAGGGATTCGACATCCTGCTCGCTGCCTTCGCGATCGTCCTGCGATCGCATAGCGGGGCGAGGCTCGTCATCGCCGGCGAAGGCCCCGACCGCGAGATCCTGCAGGCCGAGGCAAAGACGCTGGGAATAGAATCCGCGATCGAGTTTCCCGGCTGGATAAGGCCGGGGGACGTTCACGCCGCGATCTCCGCCTCGGCCATGCTGGTCGTGCCTTCGCGCTGGCAGGAGCCGTTCGGCCTAGTCGCGCTGGAAGCGGCGGAAGCGGCGCGCCCATGCATCGCGACGCGGGTAGGCGAGTTGCCGGCGATCATCGTCGAGGGAGAGACCGGCCTTGTCGTTCCGAGCGAGGATCCCGAAGCGATGGCGGCGGCGGTCGCCCGCCTGCTCGACCATCCCGAGGAGGCCGCGGCGATGGGGAAAAAGGCCCGGGCCAGGTCGCGGCAAGAATATGGCTTCGAGCGGATGATCGACAGATATGTCGACGTCTATGAACGCTATTCAGGCGCGCCTCGCCTGCGGCAGCTCGGTTGATTCGAGCTCGGGAAGCGGCGGATCGAGCGCCACCATTTCGGCCACGTCGTCATAGCAGATCATGGCGAGTCGCTGGTAATCCTCCGGCCAATCTAGCGTTTCGGGATCGGGTCCGTTTTTCGCTTCCCCATCGGCTTCGGCAATGAGCCCGGCCGCGACGGCATCGGCGATGAAGCTGCGCAGATCGGCTTCCAGCGGTTCCCTCCCGGGATATCGCCTTTCGAGACCGGCCAGAATGTCGGCATCGGACGCGCCGCCGGCGAGAGCCTGCCAGACGCAGGCGGCCGGCCCCTCGATACCGTAGTAGAAGCCGGTGTCGAGATTGATGACGACCGCCTCTCCCTCGATCACCTTGTGGACCACCCTCGGCGAGGCAATGCGGTATCTCATATATTCACCGTTCCTTGTCGGGGGTTGGGGCCTCTGATCCTTCCGCGCGCCGGGCCTTTTGGCGCCGATAGAGGCTGAAGACGAGATTGGCCAGATCGTCGTTGGATTTGCGCCGGCTCAGATTATGCCGATGGATGCGGCGGCGCAAGGTCAGCTTTTCGATCCTGCCGAAGCGGGCTCCGGCGCTGACCGCATTGTGCACCCACAATATGTCGGCATTGAAGGCGTGATCCCTGGTGAACGGGCCGTTGCTCTCCGCCAGACCCTTTCTGAACAGTCCCGCGGTGAGCTTCAGCATCCGCTCGACGCCGCGCAAATGTGCCTGCTGGGGCGATTCGGCCTCACGTGCCAGCTCCTCGATCCAGAAATTCTCCCACCGGCCGAACACCCCGTCCCAGGCGGGATTTTCGCGCAGCGCCTCGGCCATCGCCCGGTAGACGCCGGGCGGCGCGAGGTCGTCGGCGTCGAAAAAATGGAGGAGCTCCCCGGAGGCCGCAGCCATGCCGGTGTTCCTGGCCGCGTCGAAACCCTGCGGCGGCTGGCGGATGATCCGCACCAGCTCGCCACCTGCAGCGGCGGCAATCGCCGCGCTGTCGTCGGCGCTGCCGTCATCGACGATGATGATCTCGGCGGGCGCCAGCGACTGCCCTGCGAGGCTTGCGACCGTTTCCCCGATATAGCGGGCGCCGTCGCGGACGGGGATGATGCAGCTGATCGGGGGGTGGTCGGATTCAGAAGTCATAGCGCTCTTGCAGCGGTTCGAAGATGCGATCGAGCTCGCTTCCCGATTCGTAGATCATGGCGGGAAGCGCGGTCGCCGTCTCGAGAAGAAATTCCGCGCGGGACGCTTCGCGCCAGGGGGAGGCGAACACCGAAGTGGGTGCGAGCGCGCGCAGCGCCGCCGATTTGCCGCCCGCGCGAAGCGCCGAGCCCCGACGGGCGACGATGCGGGGCACGGCGATCGCATCCACCTCCAGCCGGCGGCGTATCTGCCCGCCGAAGCCGCGGTGGAGGGGAACGAGATATTTGTCGAACCGGGTGCTGCGGAAACGCACCGCATGCGCGCGCAGGGCGGGGAAGTTTCCGATCTGCTCGCGGCTCAGCATGAGGGTGGAGAAGAGGGAATGGCCGAACAGCTTGCCATCGCGTTTTTCGAGGCCGATGAAATCGTCGCCCGCGAAGCCCGCCCCGCCGAGCAGGGCCGATGAGGAGATGGTCGATTTGCCGGCGCCGCCCCGGCCGGTGATCATCATCCCCCGCTCCTCGCCGCCGACGAGGGCGGCATGGCACATGACGATCCCGGCTTCGCGGGTGAGCAGGAGGAGAAATCGCAGCAGCGGCTTGGCGGCCATGTCGGTATCGATCGCCGCGCCGCCCTCGACGATGGTGATGAAGCGCCGCGCGGCGGCTTCGTAGGTGGTGACGAGGCCGGGACGGCGTTCGACGAGAAGGTCGTTGCGCTCGTTCCGGTGCAGATTGCCGAGCGGGTGAAGCGGCCGCGGCGGCGCGGGCGGCTCGGGGAGATCGGCAATCCCGGAGCTGTCGAAAATATGCCAGTCGAACGGCGTCCCTCGCGCGCTGCCAGGCGCGCATTCGAGATGCTCGAAGGCGAGGCACAATATGCCGCCCGCCTCTTCGCCCCAGGCGGTCGCGCGCAGCGCCAGGCCGGGCAGCGCGAATTCCCGCCTGACGGCATCGCCCCCGGCCGCCTTCCGGATCAGCTCCCGCTGCTCCTTGACGGTCTCGAGCAGGCGGTCGGCGTCCGGATCGGTCCAATGATCCCCGTATTCCGGCGGTCGCGGCCCTTTCCTTTCTGTCTGGATAGTCGTCGACAAGATATCTGCCTGCGTCGGCGCGAGCCGCACGTCGAGCCCCTTCAAAGTCCCCTTTGCGCTCCCTTAGCCCGCTTCGCCGCGGCAAGAAACGGCTAAACTTCACGGATCGGAACCGGGGAGGAAAGCGGCCTCGGCCGCTTCAGCTCAGAAGAACAGCTTGCGCAGCCCGATACGCAGCGAGCGGCCGAGCGGATCGAGATAGCCGGGCTGAAACGAAAGGGGCGTCTCTCCCAGCGCGTCGCGCACCGCGATTCGGTCGTCGAAGAGGTTCGCGGCGACGAGGAACAGCCGCACGTTTTCGAGCCATGGAATTTTTCCGACCAACGCCTCGCGCTCGCCCAGATTGGCGAAGAGGCGCAGCTCGACGCGCATCAGATCGGAGAAGAAGAGGTCGCCCGCGCCGCTCGCTGGCTCGAGGCCGCCGCGCACGAAGGTGCCGCTCTGCCATGCCGCGTCGAGCCTGCCGCCGAGCCCGTGCTTGAAGATGCCGGCCTGGAAATCGACCTGGTGGCGCGGTCGCCCGCCGCTGTTGCCGGCCGCCGCGCCGCCGAGCAGGTCGAGCTCGGGAACGCCCTCGCGGACGAGGATCGATTCGGCAAGGCGCCAGGTATGGAAGAGCGACAGGCGGTAGCGTCCGCCGCCTCCGCCCGGGCCGAAACGCGGCCCGCGCCTTCCTCCGCCCTCCTCTTCCCCGCCGAGCGAGCCGGAAAAGGTCGCTCCCCAGCGCAGTTGTGACGTTTCCGAACCGGCGAAATTGACCGGTCGGTTGTCGATCTCGACGAGATTTCCGCCCGCGTCGCGGACGAAGCGTTCGGGAAAGGCGGCCTCGATCTCGGGGGTGAGGACCGGGAAGGCGGCGATCGGATCGTCGATCCGGCTCGCCGTATAATCGGCGGCGAGGCGAAGGTCGGCGCCGGAAAGGGGGCGCCAGTTGGCGCCGAGCTTGTAGACGAGGCGCTCATCGGCGACGAGCGCCGGATTGCCGCCGTCGATGCGGGTAACCTCGACGGTCTCGCCGGCCGCGAAATCGAATGTCGGCACGTTCGGCGTGACGATGGCAGGCGCGCCGAGCTGCTCGATCGTAGGGGCGCCCTCTTCCTCGGTCAGCGAGGCGATGAGGGCAAGCCTTTCCGAAGGCGACCAGACCAGCCCGGCGCCCCAGGTGACAAGGGTGCCGAAATCGGAAAGGCGCTGGACCGCGGCATTGGCGTTGAGCGAAAGATCGCCGAGCGCGGCGAGCACGTCCTCGTCCGCGGCGGAGACGGGAAGATCGAGGTTGAGTTGCGCGCCTAGGCGATCGCGCGCGAGATCGGCGATCCGCTTGCTGCCCCCGCGACTGCTCTCGCTGGCGAAATCGAGCAGCTCGAAGCCGAGCCTGGCGGTCGTCGAGAGCGCCCCCGCGGGAAGATCGATGAGCTCGCCGATCGCGACCAGCTCGCCGCCGAGCTTTTCGGTGCGCGATCTGGCGATGTCGGGCGCCGTGGCCCGAACGAGCTCGGCGGGCAGCGCGCCAAAGGGGTCGAGCGCCGGATCGCCGGCGTCGATCCGGGCCTGAACGAGGCCGGGATCGGGTGCGCGGTCGGTGCGGGCGATGCTGGTCGCGAGATCGTAATTGGCGGTGAAGCTCCACATCCACGGCGCGATGCGCCCGTTGAGGCCGAGGCCCGCATGGCCGGTCTGGCTCTCGCTTTCGCTGGCGAGCGGCGCCAGCGCAGCGAGATGGCGCAGGATCGTCTCGGCATTTTCCGAGCGCGCGAAGGGGCTTCCCGGCGGGACGATGAGGCTGGCCGAGGGGAGGCCGTTGAGAGCCTGGCTCGCGGCGAGATCGAAGCTCGCGGTCAGAGTCGCGTCGATATCGCCGAATATGGTGCGGTTGACGGTCGCGCTCGCTTCGAAGCGTTGCGATTCGGGAAGCAGCGAGCGAAAGGGCCGCTGGTCTGGCGCGATCTCCCCGCCATCGCCGGGCCGCTCGATATCGCGCTCGCTTTCGAGCAGCAGGGATTGCTGCTCATATTCGATCTGGACGCTCGTGCGGCCGCCGCCGGCGATGTGGAGGAAGCCGAGCCCGGCCTCCTGGCCGCTGCGCCCGCCGCCGGTCGCGAAGCCGTGATCCGCCTCGCTCGAAAAGGACCTGAAATTCTCGACCAGCACGATGTTCACGACTCGCCGGTCCGCGGCATAGCCATATTTGAGCGCCACCTCCTCGGGCAGGATGTCGACCCGCTCGACCGCCTCGGCCGGCAGGTCGCGCAATTCTCGGAAGCTGCTGATGCGCCTGCCGTTCAACAGCACGATCGGGCGGCCCCCGCCGCGTCCGCGCGCGCTTTGCGTCCGCGGCGCGAGCGCATCGAGCAGCTCGCCGATATCGCTCGCGCCAGTGGCCGCGACATCTTCGCGGTCGAGGCTTTCCTCGGGTGGTATGTCGCCGACCACCGCGCCGCGCAAACGCTTGCCGGTGACGATGATCGTGCCGTCGTCATCGACCTCGCCTTCGGCCTGCGCTGGCGCTTCGGGATCGGCCTGCGCCTGCTGCGCAAAGGCGGGCGGCATGGCGGTGCAGGCGAGCAGCAGGGCGGAAAGGGCAATACGCATGGGGGACAGGCTCGTTGGGCGACAGGCATGCGCCCCCTAGGCGGGCTTTGTATCAGGATTATGCCATGAGGCGCCTCGCGGACGGCGTGAGTGCGCCATGACGGGCATCCTCATTCTGCCGATATCACCGTCGCCTGCCTCAAAGCGATTTTCCACTGGCCGTCGCGCAGCTGCCAAAGGTCGGTGAAGCGCCGGCGGACCGTCTTGCCGCCAAGCGGATGGCCTTGCGGCGGCGCATATGTCTCTTCTCCCATCAGCACGACCTCGTCCTCGCCGCGCGGCGCGGCATATTCGATCGATCGGCGGAGATATTCGTAGGTCAGCGCGCCGCTGGCATAGGCCCGTTCCGCGACCTCCCTGGTGGCAACGACGTTGAAGGGGCTGTTGACGACGGTGTCGTCCGCGAACACGGCCATGAAGCCGTCCTTGTCTCCGGCCACGATCGCCGCATCGACGCGGTTGATCGCTTCGAGAACGGCGGCCACCCGGGGATGCTTGGCGGCTTCGGCCACGGCCTGGTTGGCCGGTGGCCATTCCGCGCGGGCCGGAACGGCAGCGCAGAGAATGAGAACAGGGGCGACATATCGAACGTGCATGGATTCCTCCTACGGATGGCCAACCGCATCATTGCGTCCCAAATTTTCGTGATCGGCTCGTGCGACTCGACGGATCCATTCAGCCGGTACGGTTCGCCGGAAAATTACTCCCGACCGACGGGCCAGGCCAGCCCATTTGCGCACCGGCCTTTTCATTCCCGCAAGGCGTGGCGTTTGAGCTTTCCGGTCGCGGTCTTGGGCAGCGAATCGACGAATTCGATCGCGCGCGGATATTTGTAGGGCGCGATTTCGGCCTTGACATGGGCCTGGAGCTTCTCGGCGAGCGCAGCACCCGGCGCCTGTCCCTCGGCGAGGACGATGAACGCCTTCACCTTGCGCCCGCGCTCCTCGCAGGGGACGCCGACGACCGCGCATTCGGCGACGGCTTCGTGGGAAAGAAGCGCGTTCTCGACCTCGGGCGCGGCGATATTGTAGCCGGCGGAAACGATCATGTCGTCCGAGCGGGCGACATACCAGAAATAGCCCTCATCGTCCTCGCGATAGGTGTCGCCGGTGACGTTCCAGCCTTTGATCACATAGTCCTTCTGGCGCGGATCGTCGAAATAGCGGCAGCCGGTCGGGCCCTTGACCGCGAGGCGGCCTTCGGCGGGCGGGTCGAGCGGCTGGTCGTTTTCTCCCAACAGACACGCCTTGTAGCCGGGCACCGGCTTGCCGGTGGCGCCGGGGCGGATGTCCTCGCCCGATGCCGAGATGAAGATGTGCATCATCTCGGTCGCGCCGATGCCGTCGATGATGCCGATCCCCGTCGCCTCCTTCCAGGCGTGCCAGGTCGCCGCGGGCAGATGCTCGCCCGCCGAGACGCAGATTTCGAGCGAGGAGATGTCGTGCTCGGCGAGGAGCGGCAGCATCGCGCGATAGGCGGTCGGCGCGGTGGCGAGGATGTCGACCTTGAAGCGCGCGACCGCCTCGAGCAGCACGGGCGGGCTCGGCGCCTCGAGCGTCACCGCGGTGCCGGCGAAGCGGAAAGGGAAGATAAAAAGCTGGCCGAGCCCGAAGGTGAAGGCGAGCGGCGCCGAGCAGGCCCAGCGCATCCCGGGCTTCGGGCGGATGATATGGGCGGCGAAGCTGTCGGCCGAGGCCAATATGTCGCGATGATAATGGACGCAGCCCTTGGGTTCGCCGGTGGTGCCCGAGGTGAAGGCGATGAGCGCGGGATCGTCGCGATGCGTGTCGATGGCGGCAAGGCCGGGGGCGGTCCTTTCGAGCCGCTTTTCCATGTTCCCGCCGCCCTCGTCGCCATGATAGAAAAGCGTCGAGCGCAGCGTTCCCGCCTGCTTCGCGCCGGTCTTGAAGTCTTCCGCGCCGCGATCGTCGACGATGGCATGGCTGATCTCGGCGCGATTGAGCAATTTGGCGATCTCGGCGCCGCGCAGCACCGGCATGGTGGCGACGACGATCCCTCCCGCCTTCAATATTCCGAGCCAGGCGGCGAACAGCGTCGCGCCGTTGGGGCCGCGCAGGAAGACGCGGTTGCCGGGCACCAGCCCTTCCTCCTCGACGAGCAGGCGGGCGATGCGCGAGGACAGATCCTCGATCTCGCCATAGCTCCAGCGCCCGGCGGCGTTGAGGATCGCCGGCGCATCGCGATCCTTGCCGGCGAGGAGCTCGGCGGCGGCGTTCATCCGCTCGGGATAGGCAAGCTCGGGCAGGTCGAAGAGGAATTCGGGCTGGTCTTGGGGGACGGGAAGGCGATCGCGGACGAAATTGTCGCGGTTTTTCTCGCCCATGTCCGCTTCCCGTCCTTTTGGCGTGCCTGGCTATTCGGCCGTGGTCGGGTCGATCACGTTGCGCACCTGTGAAATGGCGTTGGCCGGGAAGCCCGCCTGTTCGGCGTGGCGCCTGATCAGTTCCTCGCTCGGCGCGCGGTAGATGCAAAAAATCTTGTCGTCGGTGACATAGCTGTGCACCCACTGGATGTCGGGGCCGAGTTCGCGCAGCACCGCACAGGAGCCTTGCGATGCGCCCTTGAGTTCCTCGGGTCCGAGCTTGCCGGCGCCCGGCATCTCGCGTTC
This sequence comes from Sphingomonadaceae bacterium, assembly GCA_050330935.1. GTDB lineage: Bacteria > Pseudomonadota > Alphaproteobacteria > Sphingomonadales > Sphingomonadaceae > Allosphingosinicella. The sequence continues at coordinate 36,944 of JBHJHL010000052.1, forward strand.
GATGACGAATTGCGGCATGATTTTCCCATCTCCCCTGTTGCACGCGCGATTGTGCGCGCCTTGCCGGCGAGAGTCCATAAGCTATCCAGTGCGCGATATGACCGTTTCCCTGCTCGATGAGGCCGAGGACAGGCTGCGGCGCGGCGACGCTTCAGGGTGCGCCCAACTGTGCCGCCAGGCGATCGCGGCGACGCGCCAAGGCGATCCCGAACATGGCGAGGCGCATTCGTTGCTCGGCCTCGCATTGATCGGGGCGGAGATGGATACGGCGCTGGAGCATTTGCGGCGGGCGGCGGCGTTCGAGCCGGAAGAGCCGCAATTCCGGATGAACCTTGCCGAGGGGCTGATCGCTGCGGGCCGCGCTGGAGAGGCCGAGGCCGAACTGAGACGGGCGGCGGCGCTGTCGCGCGGACATCCGGCACCGCTCCTGCGCCTTTCACGACTGCTGATCGCAGACGGCCGCGCGGCCGAGTCCGAGACGTTGCTGCGCCGGATCCTTGCCGCCGATCCGGATAATGGGCGCGCGCGGCGGCTGCTAGCCGAAGCGCTGTTCGACAAGGGCGACGCCTATGGCGCCGACGAGGCATTGCGGCGAGCGGTGGGCGAGCGTCCGGAGCGGCGCGAAGACGCGCTGATGGTCGCGAAGCTCGCCCAGCGACTCCAGGAATATGATCGTGCTCTGGATGTGGTCGAGCCGCTGCTCGAAGTGGATCCGCCCGATCGCGAGGCGGTGCTGATCGCGGCCCGGCTCGGCATCTGGCGCGGCGATCCGGGATGCACCGACGCACTCGTCGATCGCGCGCTCGAAGCGTATCCGGGCGATGCCGAGCTCATCGAGCTGCGTCTCGACCGCGGCGATGCGGGCGAGGATGAGCTGGAGCGCTTTTATGAAAGCGCGCGCGCCGCAGCGCCCGAAGCGGAGGCGCGAATCCTCTACGCCCTCGCCCAGCATAATGATCGCATGCGCGACGCCGACCGCGCCTGGGCGGCGGCACAAAAGGCCAATAGCCTCGTGAAGGCGCTGCGCAAGCCTCCTCCCGCCGGAGAGATGGAGAGGAAACGCCAGGTCTTGTTTCAAAAGGCGCGGCTGCTGGGCCGCGGTTCGGATCGCGGCGCGAAGGGGAAGGGGCCGGGTCTCCTTTATCTGTGCGGCGCTCCGCGCAGCGGCGGATCGCTCGTCCAGTCGGTGCTTGCCGCCGCTCCCGGCGCGGCGTCGGTGGGCGAGCGCGCGGCGCTGCTGCCCTCGCTTCACGCCATGCTTGCGGGGAAGGCAAAGGGCGGGTCAGCGCGGCTGGCGGCGCTCGGCGACGCGGACTTGAAGGGGCTCGCCCGGCTCGCGCCCGATGCCGCACACTATATCGACAAGACACCCGAGAATATGATGTTTTTAGGGCCGATCTCGGCGGTGCATCCCGGGGCGCGCTTTCTCTGTCTGCTGCGCGATCCGGCTGAATGCGTGGTCTCGATCTTCATCCGCGGGTTCAATCCCGTTTTCGACTATAGCTATGCGGCCGCGACGATCGCCGATTATCTCATCTTCAACGCCGAGGCGGCCGCGGCGTGGATCGAGGACGGCTATGCGCTGCGTCTCGCCGCGCTCGAGGATTTCCTCGCCGCGGCGGAGAAGGAAGCGGCGGCGATCGCCGACTGGGCCGGCATCGACTGGTCTTCCGATTGCCTCGACCCCGGGCGGCGGACGCAGCCGGTGCCGACCTTCTCGGCCCGTCAGGTGCGAGGCCCGATCGCGCCCGGCGCGGGCTGGCGGCGCGAGGCCTATGCGGAATATCTTATGCCGCTAGAGGGCAAGCTCGCGCGGATCGGGGACCTGCAAGCCAGGCTCATGGATCGGCGGGCTCCATGAGGATGGTGCCCAGGGACAGAATCGAACTGCCGACACTGCGATTTTCAGTCGCATGCTCTACCAACTGAGCTACCTGGGCATGGCCGGCATCGCGGCGAGGCAAGCGCCTATAAAGGCTCGTCCTCGGCGCTGTCCAGCCCATCCTTGCGGTCCGCGTCCGGCGCCGGCCCGGCGGGCAGGCGATAGGCATCGCCGAGCCAGTTCAGAAGGTCGCGATCGCGGCAGCCGCGGCCGCAAAAGGGCCGGTAATCCTCCACCGCGAGCTTGCCGCAGAGAGGGCAGCGCTCAGGGCCTTTCGGGCTGGACATCGAAGGCCCAGATGGCGCGTCCCTCCTCCGGCCGCAAGAGGAGAGGGGCGGCTAGCCGCCGCGCGGCCTTCTCCAGCCATTCCTCCCGGGCGGCGAGGCGCTTGGCGACGTCGGGGGCGCAGAAGATCGTGCGCGGGCCGTGGCCGGACGTCCTTTCGGCGCGGCGCAGCGCGGCCCGCGCGGCGGCGCCGGCGGGATCGGCGCGGATGAGCTCGGGGATCGAGGCGCCGGTCCGGCGCCGCACGATCTGGACGAAGCCGAAGCCGTTCACGCCGGTGCGCTCGAAGGGCAGGGGGAGATGGGCGTCGATCGCCGCGGCCGCGGCATGGCGGTCGGCTTTCGAAGCCAGCGTCGGCAGATCGATCCCGATCGCGCCGGCAAGCGCGAGGCGGCGGATCGTCCTCGCGGCGGCCCCGGCCCCGGCGATGGCGAGCGCGGCCGGCTCCAGCGTCCCGTCGACGTCGATCAGCACCATCGCCGGGGTGAGGCTTATCGTCAGCGATCCTCCGGCGAAGCCCACATGACCGCTCGCAGCCTCCTCGATGAGCTCGGACCAGCCGGCCTGTTCGAGCCGGTCGGGATCGGCTGGGCCGAGCGGGGCGAGGGGAAGGCCGCTCGCCTCGAGCTTTTCGCGCAGCGGCGGCGCGGGGCGAGACATGGCGTCGGCGGGGGCGGGCCGCGCGCGGGCGCGCTTCGGCCTGCCCGGCTCGGGCAGCGCCTCTCGGACGATTTCGACGAGCAGCCTCGCGCCTTCGCTGGCGCCCGGGGGCACCGGCTCGAGCAGCGCCTCCTCATCGTCCATGCGGACGATCGCGCGACGCTTAGGCGCCAGCAGCTTCATCAATCGCGCTTGCGCGATGAGGCCCGGCGCAAGCCCGCCCGGCAGCGCGATCGCAGCCTCGACGATGGCGCCATCCTCGACAAGCGCGGCGCGGGTCTCGCCGATCCCTTCCTCGTAGAGCCATTCAGCCAAGGGGATAGCCGGCGGCGATCAGCAGCGCGCGCGTTTCGTAGAGCGGCAGGCCGATGACGCCCGAATGGCTGCCCGACATCCATCGGACGAGCGCCTCGGCGCGGCCCTGGAGCGCATAGCTCCCCGCCTTGCCGCGCCATTCGCCGCTGTTGAGATAGGCGTCGATTTCGGCCTCGCTCAAGCGCTTGAAGGCGACCACGCTCGTCGACAGGCGGCTGCGCGACCGGCCGTCCGGGCCGACCAGCGCCACCGCCGAATGCACGCGGTGCCGCCGTCCCGACAGCAGGCGGAGGGTGGTGCGCGCCGCTTCCTCCCGTTCGGTTTTCGGCAGGATGCGGCGCCCGGCGGCGACCACCGTGTCGGCGGCGAGCACGAGCGCGTCCGGCTCCCGCAGCGCGACGGCGCGCGCCTTCTCCTCGGCCATGCGCTCGGCGTGGCGGGGGGGCAGCTCCCCTTTCGCCGGCGTCTCCTCGATCCCGGCGGTAATGACGGCGTCGGGAGTTATTCCGATGCGTGCGAGCAGCGCCAGGCGGCGCGGGCTGGCCGAGGCGAGCACCAGCCGCATGAAAGGTGGCTTCGTCATGCCGGACCCGGTTCAGCGTCCGGCTCGGCTGTCGCACGATGAAGCCGAGCTAGCATGGCCCGGAAACGCGTTCAGGACGACTGGCCGCAGGAGCCGTCATTTGAAACGATAGGTGATCCGCCCCTTGGTGAGATCATAGGGGGTGAGCTCGACCAGCACCTCGTCGCCGACGAGGACGCGGATGCGGTTCTTGCGCATCTTGCCGGCGGTATGGCCGAGAATCTCGTGATCGTTTTCGAGCCGGACGCGGAACATGGCATTGGGCAGCAGCTCGACCACCTTGCCGCGCATCTCGATAAGCTCTTCCTTGGCCATTCACGTTCCCGAGGCGAAAAATCGCGCCGCCATAGCGACTGGCCGGGGAAAAGGGAAGCACCCAGTCGCGACTCGCCTCACCTATTTCCGAACGAATCTGGTGTCGACTGGCACGGGCTCGTCGGCATCGCCGGGGATATAGGGGGGATTATGTTTTTGTAGCCATCGGGCGGCCGCCTCGAGCCATTCGATATGGACATTCTCGTAGGGAAGATGGTGGGTGTTCTTGGGTTGCTCGACATAGGCGAAATCCCGTCCCTCGACCTTGCCGGAATCCTTCAGCGCATCAACCAGCTTGCGCGCCTGCTCGACGGGGACTCGCTGGTCCCGCACACCGTGGACGATCATGATCGGGGCCCAGTCGCCTTCGGCATTCTGGGCCGGCGACACGAGATCGAGATCGGCCTCGCCCTTGGACAGATAATCCTGGCCGAACTTGCCGAGATAGGTCCTGTCATAACGGCGCATCATCTTGAGGTCGTAGACGCCGGCGCCGGCGATCGCGCAGCGATATTTGTCCGGATCGCGCTGCGCCGCTCGCGCCGCCGCGTAGCCGCCATAGGACCAGCCCATCATGCAGACGCGGTCAGGATCGACAATATCCTGGCGCGCCAGATATGTGATCGCATCGTTGAGATCGTCCTGCATCCGGAATCCGAAGCCGTCGCGCCGGCCTTTCATCAGCCACTCTTTGCCATATCCGCCGGAGCCCCGGTAATTGGGCTGAACGACAACATAGCCAAGCTCGGCGAGCATCTGCGCCCAGCTGTCGAAGCTTTCGGCATCGCGGGGTCCGAAAGGACCGCCATGGGTAAGGATGACCAGCGGCAGATTCTTTTGCCCCAGACGATGGCGCGGCATGGTGAGGACTGCCGGAACGGTTTCGCCGTCGCTGGCAGGGTAGCGAATCGTGCTCACCGGGTTGAGTGGAGCATCTTCAAGATCCGGCCGGCTATGGCCAAGGAGGTTAAAAGCGCCGGTGGTGGTATCATAGAGATAAAAGCTTCCGGCCTGATTGGAGTCGCCTATCCCTATGACGAATTTTGTATTGTCAAGATTTGAGGATGTAATGAATGCCATACCCTTGCCAAAGGTTTCATCAAGGATTTGCTCTTGTATAACCTTTAGCTTCTCGTCGAAGTAATATCGCCTATATCCCTCTTCTACAACTGTAACGCCGACGAGCTGATCACGGCCCCTATCCGTCATCACGTCATATATGTCGTATCCATCTACGCCAAAAAGGGGCTCTCCAAGCTCAAGCTCCTTCATATCGACCTTGTAGACCTTGCGATATCCATCCTCATTGCTGGTGACTATGGCCATGTCCTCTTCCGGGAGGAAAATCTCGGGCGCAAGGACCTCCCCGCTGAAGGTTGGATCAGCTTCATTATACACAGTCGAAAGATTTTCCCCGGCGCCTGAGCGATAAAGCACTCGTGTCTTGCCGCTGTCTGGATCATAACCATAGCCTGCGCGGACCACGCCTTGGCCGTCCGCAGCCCAGTCGTCGACGATGGGATTGGGACGCATCACGGTTTCATATTTGCCGGTGGTGACGTCGACCCTGATCACTTCGGGATTGAAATAATTTTCGGAGCCGTAGCGCGTGGAGTCGCGCTCAAGCAGGATTGTTTCATTTTCGTGATCTATATGGAGAATGTCCGCCGCTCGCGCCGCAGCATCCTCCCAAGCCAGCGGACGCAGCTTCTTTTCCTTGATGTCATAAGCGATCAGCCGGCTGAGATCGGCGCGGTCGCCGAAGATATTTTCTCGCGAATAGAGGGTCACCACGACCGTATCATTGCCCACCCAGCGCCATGAGCCCACCGTTCGGTCGCCGACTTCCCGATATTCCTCGGCGGCGATGAAAAAATCGGGCTTGGCGTCGGGATCGGTGATGTCCACGACCGCGAGGTAGTCGGCGCCGTCGCGCGACAATTTGACCGCGATTTTCCTGCCATCGGGGGAGAGTAGCGGATTCTGCATGAAGGGAAGCCGCCCGAAGACCGCGGGAGGAATTTGCTTTTCGATCTTGAGCGAAGGCTCGAGACTGGTAGCCTCCTGCGCTGTCGCGGTCGGCAATAGGGGAGTGGCGGAGAAAAGGGCGGCGACCGCCGTGGCGGCAAGCAATTTGCGATACATTCGGGTCTCCCGAAGGCATTGATATGAAGGGAAAAGAGCCATTTAATGCGCGCAAGCGCAAATGGCAAGACCGACTCAAAAAGAGTCTTTGAGCAGCCGCTCCGTCTTGTCGACCAGGCGAAAGGCAAGTGATTTCGCGTAATTCTGCCCGGGATAGCGCGCCGGCGGGGCCGGGTTGAGGCCGGCGCGGCGCAGCAGCCGGTTGAGGCCGTGCGCCTGCTGCTCGCGCCAGCTCCAGCCCGAGCGCCAGGTGATCGACAGCGAAATCGCCGGCGCGTCGCCGTTCCTCACCCAGTGGGGCGCCTTCACCGGCACGTAGAGCGCGTCGCCGGGTCGTAACGCGAAGCCAGTCCCCTTGGCTTCGAATTCGTCGCACCAGGGGAGGTTGTACTGGCCGTTAAGATGGAATTGCTCATGCGCCTCGCCCGGCGCGATCTCGGCATCGCCGACCGGAAAGACGGTGATCAGCTTCTCGCCTTCGAGGTGGAGCAGCACATTATGCTCGGGGTCGAAATGAAACGGCGTCACCGCCTTGGGCGAGGAGACGAAGATGAAGGCCTCGCGCCGCAGCATCGGCCCGGTCGCCGGGCGCACCACCGTCTCGAGCTCGGCGAGCAGATCGTGGAGCAGCCGCCGGTAATCGGGATCCTGCTCGACCGATTTCAGCACCATCCAGCTGCCGCAGCGCTCGATCGCGCGCAGCGTTTCGGCGACCGGCAGGTCGCTGCGCGGCGCGCCCTGGGGCCCGACGCCGACCGGCACGTCGCCGCGAAAGCACAGCACGTCCTCGGGCCGCATGCGCGTCGCCAGCGTTTCGAGCGCGCCGAGACGAAGCAACCTGTGACCGGCGAGGCCGTGCGACAGTCGCGCCGGGCGCTCGGGATAGGCGGCGGCGAGCGCTTCCACAGCACCGGGCGCGAAAGACGCGCTCATCGCCGCGCCTGCCTGCCGGCCTGAAATCGCGCGAGCCCCGTCGCGCCTTGCTCGAGCGCGCGCGCGGCGAGATAGGCGGCGCCGCGCCGCATTCCTTTGAGCCGCAGGGTAATGCGCACGACCGAGCGCCGTCCCGACCACAGGCTGGCGGTGGGATGCGTTTCGCCGGCGCAGCTGTCCGTCCACTCGATGCCGGGACGTTCGAGCATGGCGAGATAGTCGAGCTGCAGCAGCACTCCGGGAGAGAAGCGCGCGAAAGCCTCGTCGAAGGCGGTCTTGAAGCCGAAGGCGCCCGGCGGCGCGAGAAAGCCGGTCAGCATCGCGATCGGGCGGCGGTCGAGATCGAGGCGCAGGAAATGGAGCCGCCCGGCCGCGAAGGCGCCGGCGACCGCGCGCCGGAAGAAATCTGCCGCCGACGGACAACAGGCAAGCGCCGAGCCGGCCCTTCCCTTCCATCCCGCCGCCTCGAGCCGCAGAAACTCCTGGCACCAGGGGCCGATCTCTTCGGCTTGGCCGAGCTCGCGCGTTTCGAGCCGGCCGCACTCGCCGAGACGCTTGCGCAGCCGCTTGAACTCGTCGCGGCGCTTCTTGCGGAGATTGCGTTTCAGATATTGCTCGGGCGAAAGCCCCGCCTCCAGCAGCGCCCGCCGCTCGCGATAGACCACCGGTGCGCGGCGGCCGAGCGCCGCGGAGGCCGCCTTCAGCCCGCGATGGACGGGGCCGTCCTCGGCAAGGCCGTCGACATGCAGGAAGCCGCGCGCCCAGCTTGTCCCGTCGAGCGTCTCGATAAGCGCGCGCCAGAACGGCTCCTCCTCGCCGCTGCGGACGAGGGGCGTGCCGAGAAACATGTTGGGGTGGCGCCAGTTTTCGACATGCGCGATGCGCGCGCGGCCATAATCCCGCTCGATGAAGAGCGGCAGGATGCCGGCAAGGCGCGCGCCACGCCTGACGACGGCGAGGCGCATCCCCCCATTGGGCGGGAAAGCGCCGATGCCCGGCGCGACGAACCAATGTTCGGCGAAGGGATTGGGCTCGGAGGCTAGGGCGGCGAGCGCGCCCCATTCACCAGCGAGCGCAGCGTCGATCTCCTCCGGCGCGATCAGCGCGCAGCCATCGCCCGCGGCGAATTGCGCCGGCAAGGCGAGCGGCGGATCGACGGCTTTGCCGGTGAGATTCTTGCGCGCGACGTGCTCCACGGGCGCCTGCATAGCCTCCGGGAGGTAAAGAAAAAGCGCATGCGCGGGCGGCCTCCGGTCGCTTTCCCGATCGGGGACGGGAGCGTGGGCAAATGCGAATGGGCTGCCGCCCGGCGCGGGCTAATGCGCGCCGGCGAGTGCGGCGAGCAGCAGCAGGGCGACGATATTGGTGATCTTGATCATCGGATTGACCGCCGGGCCGGCGGTATCCTTGTAGGGATCGCCGACGGTATCACCCGTCACCGCGGCCTTGTGCGCTTCCGAGCCCTTGCCGCCATGATTGCCGTCCTCGATGAACTTCTTGGCATTATCCCAGGCGCCGCCGCCCGATGTCATCGAAATGGCGACGAAGAGGCCGCCGACGATGACGCCGAGCAGGAGCGCGCCGAGCGCCGCGAAGCCGTTCGCCTGGCCGCCGACGAGGGTGATCAGGAAATAGACGATGATCGGCGCCCCGACGGGCAGCAGCGAGGGCACGATCATCAGCCGGATCGCGGCCTTGGTGACGAGATCGACGGTGCGGGCATAGTTGGGGCGCTGGGTGCGCTCCATGATGCCCGGATTGTCGCGGAACTGGGCGCGCACTTCCTCGACCACCGCGCCGCCGGCGCGGCCGACCGCGGTCATGCCGAGCGCGCCGAACAGATAGGGAAGGAGGGCGCCCAGGAAGAGGCCGACGATGACATATGGATTGGACAGCGAGAAATCGACGGCGACCGTCGGGAAGAAGATGCCGAGATCGGTGGTGTAGGCGCCGAACAGGACGAGCGCGGCGAGCCCGGCCGAGCCGATCGCATAGCCCTTGGTCACGGCCTTCGTCGTATTGCCGACCGCGTCCAGGGCATCGGTGCGGTTCCTGACATCGTCCTCAAGCCCCGCCATCTCGGCGATGCCGCCGGCATTGTCGGTAACCGGGCCATAGGCGTCGAGCGCGACGACCATGCCGGCGAGCGCGAGCATCGCGGTGGCGGCGAAGCCGATGCCGATCAGGCCGGCGAGCTGATAGGCTAGGACGATGCCGACGCAGATGACGAGGGTCGGTAGCGCGGTCGCCTCGAGGCTTACCGCAAGGCCCTGGATGACGTTGGTGCCGTGCCCCGTTTCGGAGGCTTTCGCGATCGAGCGCACGGGCCGGAAATTAGTCCCGGTATAATATTCGGTGATCCAGACGATGAGCCCGGTTACGCCGAGGCCTATGAGCATGCACCAGAAGAGATCCATGCCGGTGAAGGCGCCGGCCCCTGCGACGACCTGGGGCTCGGCCTCGATGCCCGCCGCCTCGCGCGGCCCGCCGAGCACCATGCTCATGTCGCCGAGGGTGAACAGGCTGGCGAGGTAAAGCGCGGGTATCGACAGGCCCGCGGTCACCCAGAAGCCCATGTAAAGCGCGCCCTGGATAGATTCGCGCCGCCCCAGACGGACGAAATAGGTGCCGGCGATCGAGGTAAGAATGCACACGCCGCCGATGATCAGCGGCAGCGTCATCAGCCCCAGCACGAGCTCCGGAGCGCCGCCGACGAGCAGCGCGATGAGCACCATCGTCGCGCCGACGGTGACGACATAGGTCTCGAACAGATCGGCGGCCATGCCCGCGCAGTCGCCGACATTGTCGCCGACATTGTCGGCGATCACCGCCGGGTTCCTGGGATCGTCCTCGGGAATGCCGGCCTCGACCTTGCCGACCAGATCGGCGCCGACATCGGCGCCCTTGGTGAAGATGCCGCCCCCCAGGCGCGCGAAGATCGAGATCAGCGAGGCGCCGAAGGCGAGCGCTACCAGGGCGTCGACGACCTCGCGCTCGGTGGCGCCATAGCCGAGGCCGAAGACGAGGACGTAGAAGAAGATCGAGATGGCGAGCAGGGCGAGGCCGGCAACGAGCATGCCGGTGATAGCGCCCGAGCGGAAGGCGACGGTGAGCCCCTTCTGGAGGCTCGTGCGCGCCGCCTCGGCGGTGCGGACATTGGCGCGTACCGAGATCGTCATGCCGATATAGCCCGCCGCGCCCGACAGGATCGCGCCCACCACGAAGCCGATCGCCGAAGTGGTGCCGAGGAAGACGAGGACGAGAAGCGCGACGACGACGCCGACGATGGCGATGGTGCGGTACTGGCGACCGAGATAGGCCTGGGCGCCTTCCTGGATGGCGCCGGCGATGTCGGTCATGAGCTGGTTGCCGGCGGGTGCGGCGAGCACCATGCGGCTGGTGACCGCGCCATAGACGACGGCGATCAGCCCGCAGATGATGGCGGCAAGCGCAACGGTCATGAATTTCGTCCTTCCCCTGATTTTCGGAAAAAAGCGGGCCGGAGGGAGGCCCCCCATGGGCGAAGCGCCCGGGCGAGGCGCCTCTTAGGTGGCGGCGGCGCGAGATTCAAGCCGCCCGGTGCCGGAGGCGTTTTCCGCGCCTCAGCGGTGGAGGAAGCCCAGCCGTCCGGGAAGCGGCAAGCTTTCCCCGCGGTGGGAAAGCGAAATGCCTTCCCCCTCGCCGAGCGATCCGATGACGGAAATGGAAATGCCTGTCGCGCGTCCCGCCTTCTCGATCTCGGGCCGCGCCTCGGGCGGTGCCGCGAAAAGGAGTTCATAATCGTCGCCTGCGGCTGCGGTAGAAAGCCGGGCATCACGCGAATCCCCGCGGGCCGCGATCAGCGGATCGGAGAGCGGCAGCGCCTCGAGCGCGATCCGTGCGCCGAGGCCGCTCGCCTCGGCAAGCCGCGCGGCGTCGATGAGGAGGCCGTCCGATAGATCGATCATCGCATGAACGAGCGGCGCCAGCGCGATCCCGGCCTCGATCCGGGGCTCGGGGCGGCGATAGCGACCGAGCAGCGCTGCGGGCCCGTCGCGCGTGCCGCGCGCGATTTCAAGGCCGATTCCGGCATCGCCGATATGGCCGGTGAGGAAGAGGAGATCGCCATCGCGTCCGCCGGCGCGCGAGGGGATCGGACCTTCGGCGATCCCGATCGCGGTGAGGCCGAAGCAGCGCGGCGCGCCGGGCGGTCCGGCGACGGTATCGCCGCCGATGAGCGGCATCGAAAAAGCAGCGAGCGCTTCGCAGAGCCCCTTGGCGAAGGCAGCATTCCATCGCGCTTCGGCGGCGAGCATATGGCCGGCGAGCGCGGCGAGCGGCCGGGCGCCCATCGCGGCGAGATCGGAGAGGTTGACCGCGGCGAGCTTCCAGCCGACGTCCTCGGGGGGATCGTCGGAAAGGAAATGCACCTCCTCGACGATGATGTCGTGGGTGAGGATGAGCTTTTCCCCGCCGACCTCCAGCACGGCGGCGTCGTCCATGAGCCCACGCGCCGCTTCCTCGCCGGCGAATCCGCGCAGCATGGCGATGAAGTCGAGTTCGGAAGTCACTGTCGCAAGGTGGGTTTCTTCTCCCCCTTCGATGGGCGAGGGATTTTAGGTGCGCACATCCCTGGCCAGCGCGTCGAGCAGGCCGTTGACGAAGCCTACTTCGCGCCGGTCGTAAAAGGCCTTGGCGACGTCGACATATTCGCTGATCGCGCTCGCCGTCGGCACGTCGGACCGGGCGAGAAGCTCATAGGCGCCGGCGCGCAATATGGATTTCATGGGCTTGTCGAGCCGCTCGATGCTCCAGCCGTCGGCGAGGCGCGCCGCGATCAGCGCGTCGAGTTCGTCGGCGCGCGCGATCGCGCCGGCGACGACATCGTCGAAAAATTCGTTCTCGGCCGCCGCATATTCCTCGTCCTCGATCCAGCGGCCCAGCCGGTGCTCGTGGAATTCGGCCAGCAGCTTGGTCAGCGGGGTGGCCTCCATCTCATATTGATAAAGCGCCTGCACCGCGGCGAGGCGCGCGGCGGATCGCGAACGCGAGCGGGCAGCTGTGGCCATCCCGCCTCGATAGCCGCCGCGGGGCCGAGGCTCAAGCTTCAGGGATAGCTTACGGTCTTGGGCCGATCGGGAAGCGGAATGAATTCCTCGCTGTCGCCGGGCGGGAGCGCGAAGCGCATCTGTTCCCAGTCCTCGCGGGCCTGCTCGATTCGCGCACGCCGCGAGGAGACGAAGTTCCACCAGACATGGCGCGGCCCATCGAGCGGCGCGCCGCCGCACAGCATTGCGCGCGACGCCTCGCTCGCCTTGAGCGTCGCGGGAACGCCGGGCCGCAGCACATAAAGCGTGCCCGACTCGAGAGCCGTTCCGTCGAGGCTCAGCGCGCCCTCGACCGGATAGAGCGCGCGCTCCTCCGCTTCCGGGTCGATCGCGATCGACGCGCCGGCATCGAGCGCGATATCTGCATAGATGCTGTGGCTGTGGCAGGTGACCGGCGAGGCCGCGCCCCACAGCTTTCCCATCACCACGCGCGCCCTGGCCCCGTCATCCGCGACGACCGGCAGATCGTCCTTGCCCACATGCTCGAAGGCGGGATCCGTCTCTTCCTTCGCTTGCGGCAGGCCGAGCCAGGTTTGGATGCCGAAGAAGCGGGGCCCGCGCGCGCGTGCATCACCTGGACTTCGCTCGCTATGGGTGATCCCGCGGCCGGCGGTCATGAGGTTCACCGCGCCGGGCTCGATCCGCTGATGCGTGCCCAGCGAATCGCGATGGTCGATCGCGCCGTCGAACAGATAGGTGACGGTGGCGAGGTTTATATGCGGGTGCGGCCGCACGTCCATGCCCTCGCCCGGAGGCAGCGCGGCGGGGCCGAAATGGTCGAAGAAGAGGAAGGGGCCGACGGCGGTGCGCTCACGGTGCGGCAGCGTGCGGTGGACCTTGAATCCGCCCAGATCATGGGTGACTGGGCGGAGGGTCTGAAGAAAGGGGTTGTCGCGCGTCCTGTCCATCCTTCTTCACCTTCCGGTATTCCGGCGAAAGCCGGAATCCAGTCTGGGCTCCGGCTTTCGCCGGAGCACTTCTATTCCCCTGGCGCCTTGGCCCGGATCGCCAGCGCGTGGATGCGCGTCTTCATGAGATCGCCGAGCGCGGCGTTGACCGCGCGCTGGCGCTCGAGCCGGCTCATGCCTGTAAAGGCCGTGGATTCGATTTCGACCGTGAAATGCGATTCGCCGCTGCCGTCATCGCCAGCATGGCCTTTATGCCGGGCGCTGTCGTTGATCACCCGAAGCCGCGATGGGGCGAGGGCCGCGGCGAGGCGATCTTCGATTTCGCGGGCGACGGGCTCGGTGGCGGCTTCGGTCATGATCCTTATATAAGGTGCCTTTCGAAGCTTTCGGTAGGCCATTGGCGAGCAATCCCAGAAGAGACAGGTTCCACGGCCGCGTCGCGGGCGCGCGCAGGCTCTGCGCGTACCCCGGCTGCCGCGAGGCGGGCGAGTTCCGCGCGCCGGGCGCGCGCCGCGGCGGCTTCGCCGGACCAGGCGAATGGCGCTTCTTCTGGCTCGACCATGTCCGCGCCTTCAACGCCGGCTACAATTATTTCTCGGGCATGAGCGAGGAGGAGATCGCCGAGGCGCAGCGCCCCTATGGCGGCTGGGACCGCGAGACCCGCGCCTTCGCCGCCAACGGCTCGCCCGGCCCGCGCTGGGCCGATTTTTCCGATCCGCTCGATGCGATCGGCGCGCGCTTCCGCCCGGCGGTCCGGCCACGGCGCGATGGCCATGTGCTGAGCGAGGCCGATCGGCGCAACCTCCACATTCTCGGTCTCGGCGCCGACGCCGACCGCGTTGCGCTGCGCCGCCGCTATGCCGGGCTCGTCCGGCGCTACCATCCCGACCGCAATGGCGGCGATCGTTCGTTCGAGAAGAAATTGCGGGCTGTGATCGATGCCTATGCGGCGCTCAAGGACCGCCCTGCCTTCTCCTAAAGCTCCTTGTCGCTGTCGAAGATCGGCGTGAAGCCGCCCCAGAACATGCGCTTGCCGTCGAACGGCATGTCGCCCGAAGGCTGCATGCGCTCGTCCTTCTGCATCTTCTCCCAGCCGGCGTCCCGCACTTCCTTGGAAGGCCAGACGATCCAGGAGAAGACGATCTTCTCGCCTTCCTCGGCCTTCACCGCCTTGTAGAAATCGGTGTGCTCGCCGGTCGGAACGTCGTCGTCCCAGCATTCGACCACGCGGAGCGCCCCGAACTCCTTGAACAGCGGCGAGACCTCCTCGGCCATCTTGCGATAGGCTTCCTTGTTCCCCTCGGGGACCGGGATCACATAGCCGTCGACATAGGCCATATCGTCTCTCCTCAAGACCAGGGCATATGTTGCGGAGCGACAGGCGAGCCTTTACCTCGAATCCCAAGGCCGCGAGCGCGGCGCGCAGGATAGCCGAAAATGAACGATATTCCCAATGCCAATCCCGACAGCCGCGGCGCGACCGTGATGGACGCGCCCGACAGGATGATAAAGGCGCGCGAGGTCTTCGGCATCGATTCGGACATGGAGGTGCCCGCCTTCAGCGAGGCCGACGAGCGCGTTCCCGATCTCGACCCGGCCTATGTCTTCGATCCCGACACCACGCTCGCGATTCTCGCGGGCTTCGCCAAGAACCGGCGGGTGATGGTGCAGGGCTATCACGGCACCGGCAAGTCGACCCATATCGAGCAGGTCGCCGCGCGCCTGAACTGGCCCACCATCCGCATCAATCTCGACGCGCATATCAGCCGCATCGATCTCGTCGGCCGCGACGCGATCGTCTTGCGCGACGGCCAGCAGGGCACCGAATTCCGCGAGGGGCTGCTGCCCTGGGCGCTGCAGACGCCGACCGCGCTCGTCTTCGACGAATATGACGCCGGCCGTCCCGACGTGATGTTCGTCATCCAGCGCGTGCTCGAGGCCGAGGGCAAGCTCACCCTTTTGGACCAGAACCGGGTGATCCGCCCGCATCCCTATTTCCGCCTGTTCGCCACCACCAACACCATCGGCCTCGGCGACACCACCGGCCTCTATACCGGGACCCAGCAGATCAATCAGGGCCAGATGGACCGCTGGAACATCGTCGCCACCCTCAATTATCTTCCCGCCGATACCGAGGCGCGGATCGTGATGGCCAAATCGGGCGAATATGATCATGAAGGCGGCAAGCAGATCGTCGAGGATATGATCAAGGTCGCCGAATTGACCCGCCAGGGCTTCATCGCCGGCGACATCTCCACCGTGATGAGCCCGCGCACGGTGATCAGCTGGGCTCAGAACGCGACCATATTCGGCGATGTCGGCTTCGCATTCCGCCTTTCCTTCCTCAACAAGTGCGACGAGGCCGAGCGGGCGACGGTGGCCGAATATTATCAGCGCGTGTTCGGCAAGGACCTGCCGGAGAGCGTGGTTGGGAAGGCATGAAATGCTCCGGCCAAAACCGGAGCCCAGAGTCTTTTCCCTGACCGAAGGCCGGTCTGCGCCGGAATGCGCTTGAATGCCCACCGAAGACTCTCCTCTCGAAGAATTCAAGGCCGCGCTCGCCGGCGCGGCGCGGGCGGTAGCGCG
Source organism: Sphingomonadaceae bacterium (assembly GCA_050330935.1). Lineage (GTDB taxonomy): Bacteria > Pseudomonadota > Alphaproteobacteria > Sphingomonadales > Sphingomonadaceae > Allosphingosinicella. The sequence goes on from JBHJHL010000052.1 coordinate 52,643, forward strand.
CGATCCCGAGGTCGAGCTCGGCTTTGCCGCCGACGCCGCCGGGCAGACCGGCAAGCAGATCCGCGTGCCCCAACCGGGGCGCAAGCTCCCCGACCGCGACGTCGCCCTCGCCCGCGGCGCCGCCGACGCCGCGGCGCTCCGCCTGCGCCATCATGACGAGGCGATGCATCTGCGCGGCCGTCCCGCCGAGGAGGAGGCGCGGACGGTGTTCGACGCCGTCGAGCAGGCGCGGGTTGAAGCGCTCGGCAGTCGCGCAATGGCCGGCGTGGCGAAGAATCTCGACCGCATGACCGAGATCATGATGGCGGCCGATCCTATCGCGCGCGCTCGCGGCCCCGACGAGGTGCCGCTCGCCACCGCGCTGGCGCTGATGCTGCGCGAGCGGCTGACCGGCAGGGCGCCGCCCGAGGCGGTGCGCGAGGGGCTCGGCCATGTCGAAAGCTGGATCGAGGAAAGGGCGGGCGCGGATCTCGACGCGCTGGGGCTGGTGCTCGACGACCAGGCCGCCTTCGCCGATCTCGCCGCCAAGCTGCTGCGCGATCTCGGCCTCGCCGAGGACCCCGCCGAGCTGGAGCCGGAGCGCGGCGGCGAGGAAAGCGAAGACGAGGAGGAGGCGGGCGACGAAGCCTCCGAGGAGGAAGACGAGGGCGCGGCGCAGTCCGAGGGGCGCGGCGAAAAGGGAGAGGTCGCCGCCGAGGAGGAGAAGCGCGCCCTCGACGAGGCCGAAAGCGAGCAGGCCGACAGGCTGCTGGCCGAGAGCGTTGAGGGCCGCCCCCCGCCGCGCCCCGACTTGACGCCCGCCGATCTGTCGCGCCGTTTCGGCTATCGCGTCTTCACCACCCGCTTCGACGAGGTGGTCGATGCCGGCGAGCTTTGCGACGAAGAGGAGCTCAAGCGCCTGCGTGCCTATCTCGACCAGCAGCTCGTCCATCTCCAGGGCACTGTGACCAAGCTTGCCAACCGGCTGCAGAGACGGTTGATGGCCAAGCAGGCGAGGAGCTGGGATTTCGACCAGGATGAAGGGCTGTTGGACGCGGCGCGGCTCGCCCGGGTCGTCGTCAATCCCGTCCACTCGCTTTCCTACAAGATCGAGCGCGACACCGATTTTCGCGACACGGTCGTCAGCCTGCTCATCGACAATTCGGGATCGATGCGCGGGCGGCCGATCTCGATCGCGGCGATCTCGGCCGACATCCTCGCCCATACGCTCGAGCGCTGCGGCGTCAGGACCGAGATATTGGGCTTCACCACCCGCGCCTGGAAGGGCGGGCAGTCACGCGAGCTCTGGCTGGCGAGCGATCGGCCGCCCAATCCCGGCCGGCTCAACGATTTGCGCCACATCGTCTACAAGCGCGCCGACGAGCCCTGGCGGCGGGCGAAGAGGAAGCTGGGGCTGATGATGCGCGAGGGGTTGCTGAAGGAGAATATCGACGGCGAGGCGCTGCTATGGGCGCATCACCGTCTCGTCGGCTGTCCCGAGGAGCGGCGCATATTGATGGTGATTTCGGACGGCGCCCCCGTCGACGATTCGACGCTCTCGGTCAATGGGGGCGCCTATCTCGAAAAGCATTTGCGCCAGGTGATCGGCTGGATCGAAAGACGCTCGCCGGTCGAGCTCGTCGCGATCGGCATCGGCCACGACGTGACGCGCTATTACAACCGCGCCGTCACCATCATGGACGCCGAGCAGCTGGGCGGGACGATGATCGAGCAGCTCGCCGCGCTGTTCGACGCCGAGCCCGAATAAGTGGGGACCGACGCAACCGGCGCCGGCCCCCTCCCTCGCTACGCGACTCGAGGGATAGCTAGCGATGGTCCGCGACTGGCGGACCGCCCCTGAACTATGCCGCCCTTATGTCAGCAAGTGATTGAGCCGGCGCTGAATGTCGCCGTCAGCCGGCGTTCAGCGGGAGGCTCGCGGTGACCGGCCGAAGCCGCCGTCCTCTGCGCGCTTGGGCCGCCCTGGCGCTGCTCTTGTTCCTTGGCACCTTCATCTGGCCCGAACCTGTGGATCCGCCGCCGGCCGAGTCGGAACCGCTGCCGCTGACGCTCGCGCCTCTCGCCGCGCCGCCGGGAGCCTCGGCGGGACCGCTACGTTATGTCGAAGGCTGGCGACTTGGCAGCGCCCATCCCCATTTCGGGGGCATTTCGGCGCTCCATGTCGAGGGCGGGCGGGTCGTCGCCCTGTCCGATTCGGGGCTGCTGTTCGAATTTCCCGTGCCGCAGGGGGACTCGGCGTCCGGAACGCTTCGCCCGCTGCCCGGCCGCGTTCACCAAGGCGCTCATAAGACGTCGCGCGACACCGAAGCGCTCGTCGTCTCTCGGCAGGCCGCCTGGGCCACCTTCGAGGTGCGCAATGCGGTCGCCCGTTTCGATCCGGGGCTCGCGGAGCTCGAAGCCCGTCGCCGTCCGCGCGCGATGCGCGGCTGGCCGCACAATGGCGGCGCCGAGGCGATGGTGCGCCTCGCCGACGGTCGCTTCCTCATCTTCTCGGAGCGGGAGCGCGGGCCGGAGGGCGCGCTTGCGCTGCTGCTTTTCGGCGACGACCCCGCCGCGGCCGCAAGCCGGGCAACGAATCTGGGCTACCGGCCGCCGCCCGGCTATCGGCCCACCGATGCGGCGCTGCTTCCCGACGGCCGGCTGCTCGTCCTCAACCGCCGCTTCAGCATCTTCGGGGGGTTCAGCGCGGCGCTGCTGCTCGCCGATCTGCCGCCGCTCAGGCAAGGGACGGTGATTTCGGGGCGGGTGATAGCGGCCAGCGGCGGCGCGTTCCCGAAGGGGAATTTCGAAGCCCTGGCGGTGAGCGAGGAGAAGGACGGGCTGACGATATGGCTCGCCACCGACGACAATTTCGTCGCCCGCTATCAGCGCACGCTGCTGCTTCGCTATGCCTGGGAGCCGCCTTAGACCGCAGCCTGCTTCTTCTCGATCTCGCGCTTCAGCCGGCGGGCCTTGAGGCTGAGCCTGTCTTCGGAAGTTTTTAGCAGCCAGTTGTCGAGCCCGCCGACATGCTCCACCGAGCGCAGTCCCGAGGTCGAGACGCGCAGCCTGACGCTCCGACCGAGCGTGTCGGAGATCAGCGTCACATTCTGCAGGTTGGGCAGGAAGGCGCGCTTGGTCCTGTTGTTGGCGTGGGAGACATTGTTTCCCACCAGCCGGCCCTTGCCGGTCAGCTCGCATATCCGCGACATCGTTCGTCTCGTTGCTGGAATCGAAAAAGGGGAGGAGCCTGGCCTCCCGAAGGGCGGCCCGATAACGGCGATCGCGGCGCCAGTCAACCGCGGCCGCGCCGGGCCACCGCGGCGGCCGATTGCCAGGCGGCAACCAAAGCCTGTAGGCTTCGTTGTCGCAGCCGTGCCCCGAGACGGCCAGGAGGAGGAATGTCCATGTCCCGCGTGCTATTGGTCATATTGATCATCATCGTGCTGGCGCTGATCGCGATCTTCGCGCTCGATCTCGTCGATGTGAACCAGACCGAGGAAGGTTCGCTGCCCGCGGTCGAGGTGAAGACCGAAGGCGGCGAGTTGCCGGCCTATGACGTCGAGACCAAGGATGTCGTCGTCGGCACCCGCGAGAGCGAGGTCGAGGTGCCCGAGGTCGATGTCGAGACCGAGAAAGAAACGGTCGAGGTCCCGGCGATTGGCGTCGAGGAAGAGGAATAACCGCCAGCGCCGCGGCTCGGCGCGCGTCCCGCTTCTTCGAAAGGCTGGCCTTTCGGCCGCATGAGCCCCATTCTTGCGGCGATGAGCTTTCCGCTGCCCGCGCCGATGCGCCGCGCGCTCGATGAAGCCCGCGCCGCCGCCGGCCGCGGCGAAGTGCCGGTGGGCGCTGCGGTGGCGCGGGAGGGCGAGGTGATCGCCACCGCCGGCAATGCGATGCGCGCGCTTTCCGATCCCACCGCCCATGCCGAGATGGAGGCGCTGCGCGGCGCCGCGCGGGTCCTCGGCGCGGCCCGCCTCGACGGATGCGACCTGTGGGTCACGCTAGAGCCCTGCGCGATGTGCGTCGGCGCGATCGCGCTCGCCCGCATCCGCCGGCTCTATTTCGCCGCTCCCGACGCCAAGGGCGGCGCGGTGCTCCACGGCCCGCGTCTCTTCGCCCAGCCGACCTGCCATCACGCGCCCGAAATCTATTCGGGCATGGGCGAGGAGGAATCGGCGGCGCTGCTGCGCGAATTCTTCGCCGCCCGTAGGACCTGAAAGCTCATCTTTCAGCTTCTTGAGGGCAGCAGCCAGTCGAAAATCTTGCTCATCAGCTGCGGCACCGGCCGGCCGGCCCGGTCGCGCGCGGGGCGGTAGCGGAAACGCTCCTCGATGAGGCGGCAGGTCGCCGCGTCGATCGCGGCGTCGGCGCTCGACCGCACGACCCGGCAGCCCGAGACGCGTCCGTCGATCCCGACCGTGTAGCGCACCGCCACGCTGCCCTCGATGCCGGCGCGCTTCGATTCGGGAGGATAGTCGGTCGCGCCCGAAATCGCGCCGGCGACGCGCTGCGCGGGCACCGCCAGCCCGCCGCCACCCAGATCGCTGCCCGAGGCGCCGCTTCCCGGCCCGTCGCCGATGCCGCCGCTGCCGCTACCAGGGCCCTCCTGCTC
>JBHJHL010000053.1:0-22904 GCA_050330935.1 Sphingomonadaceae bacterium
CGCCGAGGCGCTCGGCCGGCGCGCCCGCGAACGCATGGTCGCGCGCTATGCCTGGGAGAAGGTGCTGGCTCCGCTCGATGATCTGGCCGGCCCGGCGCGCCCCAGGGAGGCGGCATGACGGCCCACGCGCCCATCGCCGGCGAGACGCTGCGGTCTTCGGCCTGGCGGCGGCATCTCGCCGCGCTCGCCGTCGGCGCCGGGGCGATTCTCGCGCTCTTCCATCGCGACGTCTTCGACATGGCACGCATCTGGGCGCAAAGCGCGACCTTCAACCATTGCGCGCTCGTGCCCCTGATCGTCGGCTGGCTGATCTGGCAGCGGCGCGCGGAGCTTGGCGCGCTGCGCCCTGTGAGCTGGCGCCCGGGGCTGCTCCTCGTCGCCGTCGGGGCGCTGATCTGGCTCGGCCGCCCGCTCGCCGACATCGCGCTCGCCGGCCATCTCGGCCTCGTCGTCATGCTCCAGGGCGCGGCGATCGCCTGTCTCGGCAAGGCCGTCGCGCGGGCGCTCGCCTTCCCGCTCTGCTACGCCCTGTTCATAGTGCCGGTCGGTCAGTTCCTCGTCCCGCCGCTGCAACATGTCACCGCCGAGATATCGATGATGTTGCTCGGCATCGCCGGCATCCCGGCCCATATCGAGGGCATCTTCATCACCACGCCCGGCGGCTATTTCGAGGTCGCCGAGGCCTGCTCGGGGGTCAAGTTCCTGATCGCGATGATCGCGCTCGGCGCGCTCGCCGCGCATCTCGGCTTCGCAAGCCCGCGCCGCCGCGTCGCCTTCCTTGCCGCGGCGGTGCTCGTGCCGATATTCGCCAACGGAGCGCGCGCCTTCGCCACCATCGCGCTCGCCCAGACCCATGGCATCGGCTTCGCCGTCGGCGTCGATCATATCGTCTATGGCTGGCTCTTCTTCGCCCTCGTCATCGCGCTGCTGCTCGGCGCGAGCTGGCCGTTCTTCGACCGCGACCCGGACGCCGCCCCGTTCGATCCCGCAAGGCTGCAGCCCGTGCCGCCCGCGCCCGAGCCTCCCATGCGGCTCGCCGCCACCGCCGGGCTCGCGACGCTTCTCGCCCTGTTCGCCATGCTCGCGGCCGCGCTTCTCCACGCGCGCATGCCCATCGCCGGCGCGAGCCCGGGGACTATCGCCGAAATCCTTGCGGAAAGCGGGGCGAGGCTGGAATAGCCCTTTGCCATGTGCGGAATCGCCGGCATCTTCCACCCCGACATTCCCAAGCCGGTCGATCCCGCCCGGATGCGCGCGATGGCCGACGCGCTGGCACATCGCGGCCCCGACGGCAGCGGCGTGTGGACCGGCCCCGGCATCGGCTTCGGCCATCGCCGCCTGTCGGTGATCGACATCGAGAGCGGCGCCCAGCCGATGGCCAGCGGGGACCAGGGCCTGGTCGTCAACTATAATGGCGAAATCTACAATTTCCGCGAGCTTCGCGCCGATCTCGAAGCGCGCGGCCATCGCTTCGCCACCAGCAGCGATACCGAGGCGATCCTCGCCGCCTGGGCCGAATGGGGGCCCGCCTCGCTCGAACGGCTCGACGGCATGTTCGCCTTCGCGCTCTACGACCGGCGGCGCGACGCGCTGTTCCTCGCCCGCGACCGCCTGGGGGTGAAGCCGCTCTATCATGCCAGGCTTGGCGACGGCGCGCTCATCTTCGCTTCGGAACTGAAGGGCCTGCTCGCCCATCCGCTGTTCCGCGCCGTACCCGATGCGGCCGCGATCGACGACTATCTCGCGCTCGGCTACGTGCCCGACGACGCCTGCGCCGTCGCCGGCGTCAGGAAGCTCGCCGCCGGCCATTATCTCCTCGTCGAGCGCGGCAAGCCGGTGCCGGCGCCGACCCGCTGGTGGGACGTCGATTTCAGGCCCCGCGCGAAGGGCGGGGCGCCGGCGCTCGCCGAAGAGCTGGTCGGCCATCTCCGCGCCGCGGTCGCCAGCCGCATGGTCGCCGACGTGCCCCTGGGCGCCTTCCTCTCGGGCGGCGTCGACAGCTCGGCGGTGGTCGCCTTCATGGCCGAGGCGAGCCGCGAGGCGGTCGAGACCTGCTCGATCGCATTCGACGAGGCCGATCACGACGAGAGCCGCTTCGCCCGATGCGTCGCCGAGCGTTTCGCGACCAATCACCATGTCCGCACGGTCTCGGCCGACGATTTCGACCTCATCGACGAACTCGCCCAAGCTTTCGACGAGCCCTTCGCCGACGATTCGGCGCTCGCGACGCTGCGGCTGAGCGAGCTCGCGCGCGAGCATGTCAAGGTCGCGCTGTCGGGCGACGGCGCCGACGAGGCCTTCGCCGGCTATCGCCGCTACCGGCTGTTCATGGCCGAGGAGCGGACGCGCTCGCTACTCCCATGGCCGATGCGCCGCGCCGCCGCGCTCGCCGGCCGTCTCTATCCCAAGGCCGACTGGGCGCCGCGCCCCTTGCGCGCCAGGACCACGCTCGAGGCGCTCGGCCGCTCCTCGGAAGAGGCCTATGCTCTCGCCGTCGGGATGACGCCGCCGAAGCTGCGCGACCGGCTCTACCGGCCCGAATTCGCGCGCATGCTCGAAGGGCCCCGAGCCGAGCAGCGCTATGCCGAGACGATGCGCCGCGCGCCCGCCGAGGATCCCTTGTCGCGCGCCCAATATGCCGACCTCAAGATATGGCTTCCGGGCGACATATTGACCAAGATCGACCGCATGAGCATGGCCGTCGGCCTCGAGGCGCGCGAGCCATTGCTCGATCATCGCCTCGTCGCCTTCGCCGCCTCGCTGCCGCCTCATATGCGGCTCCGGAGCGGCACCGGCAAATGGCTCATGAAGCGCGCGCTCGAGCCCTATTTGCCGCGCGACATCCTCTACCGCCGGAAGATGGGCTTCACGGTGCCGGTCTCCGACTGGTTCAGGGGTCCGCTCGCCGGTGCCGCCCGGGGCATCGCGGCGAGCCCCGTCTTAGCCGAGCTCGGCTGGTTCGATCCAGCGGCGCTCGATCGCGTCGCCGGGGAGCATGGCGCCGGCCGCCGCGACCACGGCCATCTCCTCTGGCAGCTCCTGATGCTGGAAAAGTCGCTGCGCCGGCTGTTCTTCTGAAAAAGGTCCGGGTGCCTAAGGATATGATGCTTCCACGAAATAAAGGCCCTCGGGCGGCGCGTTGCGGCCCAGCGCGGCGCGGTCCCTCGCTTTCAGCGCGGCCTCGAGATCGGCCCGCGACCATTTGCCGCGTCCGACGAGCTCGAGGCAGCCGACCATCGAGCGCACCTGATGGTGAAGGAAGCTGGGCGCCTCGGCTTTGACGATGATCTCTTCGCCCGCGCGCCGCACGGCTAGCCGGCCGAGGGTCTTGACCGGGCTTCGCGCCTGGCACTGGGCCGAGCGGAAGGTGGTGAAGTCATGTTTCCCGACGAGGCTTTGGGCGGCTTCGTGCATCGCTTCCTCGTCGAGCTTCGCGCCCACCCGCCAGGCGCGGCCGGCGTCGAGGGTCAGCGGCGCGCGCCGGTTGACGATGCGATAGCGGTAGCGCCTGCCGATGCAGGAGAAACGCGCATGCCAGTCCTGGGCGATCTTTTCTGCGGCGAGCACCGCGACCGGCAACGGCCTCAGCTTCGCGTTCAGCCCCTCGGCGAGCCGGAAGGCCGCGATCTCCCGCTCGACATCGATATGCGCCGCCATCGCCAGCGCGTGGACGCCGGCATCGGTGCGCCCGGCGGCGTGGAGGGAGACGCGCTCGCCCAGCATCGCCTCGACCGCCTCCTCGACCGCCTGCTGCACCGAAGGGCCATGCTCCTGCCGCTGCAGGCCCATGAAGGGGCCGCCGTCATATTCGAGCGTCAGCCTGAAGCGGGTCATGAAAGGCGCGCGCCCTTGGGGATCGGAAAGCCGCGCAGCAGCTCCTCTGCCGCCATCGGCCGCTTGCCCGCGCGCTGGACGAGCAGCGGCTGGAGCACGCCGTCCCCGCAGGCGATGGTGAGCCGATCGTCAATCACGCTACCCGGCGCTGCGGAACCCCGGTTTTCGCCGGAAGATGCTTCGGCCGCTTCGGCCTCCAGCACCCTGATCCGCCCGCCGCCATATTCGAACCAGGCGCCCGGCATGGGATTGAAGGCGCGCACCTGCCGTTCGGCGGCGACCGCCTCGGCGGTAAAATCGAGCCGCGTCTCCTCCTTGGCGATCTTGGGCGCATAGGTCGCGCCATCGCCGGGCTGCGGCACGGGTTCGATATCGGGAAGGCGCGCCAGCACCTCGGCCATCGTCGCAGCGCCCATCGCAGCGAGCTCTTTGCCGAGCTCCCCCGCCGTCCTGGCGCCGAGGGGGGTCGCGCGCCTCATATAGACCGGCCCCGTATCGAGCCCGTCGTCCATCCGCATGATCGACACGCCCGTTTCCTCGTCACCGGCGAGGATCGCGCGCTGCACCGGCGCCGCTCCGCGCCAGCGCGGGAGCAGCGAGGCATGGACGTTGAGGCAGCCGTGGCCCGGCGCCTCGAGGATCGCCTTCGGCAGGATGAGGCCGTAGGCGGCGACCACCGCCGCGTCGAGCCCGAGCGCGGCGAAGCGATCATGCTCCTCCTTCGATTTCAGGCTCGCAGGGGTGCGCACCTCGACACCGGCGAGCGCCGCGCGCCGGTGCACCGGCGTCATGACGAAGCGCTGGCCGCGGCTCGCCCGCCGCGGCGGCCGGCTGTAGACGGCAGCGATCTCGTGCCCCTCGGCGAGCAGGGTTTCTAGCGTCGGCACCCCGAAATCGGGGCTTCCCATGAAGGCAAGGCGCATGAGCAGAGGTGTAGTATCCGCTCGCGCCTTCGTCACTCCCGTCACCCCGGACCTGGAACCGGCCTCCGTCTACTTGCCTTCCAGGCCGCGAAGAAGATGGAGGCCGGATCGAGCCCCGGCATGACGATATTGCCGTGCCCGGCTGCCCGCCATATCTCCCCGCCATGGCTTCTCCCGAAATCGACGCGCTGGCGGCCGCGCTCGCCAGGCTTCCGGGCCTGGGGCCACGTTCGTCGCGGCGCGCGGTGCTGCATCTTCTGAAGCGGCGCGAATCGGCGCTGGAGCCGCTCATCGCCGCGCTCGATCGGGTGCGCGAGAAGCTCGTTCTGTGCTCGACCTGCTTCAATGTCGATACCGCCGATCCCTGCTCGGTCTGCGCCGATCCCCGGCGCGACCGGCGCCTCGTCTGCGTCGTCGAGGATGTCGCCGATCTCTGGGCGCTCGATCGGGCACGGCTTTTCCCCGGTCTTTTCCATGTCCTCGGCGGGCGGCTGTCGGCGCTGGACGGCGTCCGTCCTGAGGACCTCAACATCGAGCCGCTGGTCGGCCGGGTGGCCGAAGGCGGCATCGAGGAGGTGGTGCTGGCGACGAACGCGACGCTCGAAGGCCAGACCACCGCCCATTATCTTGCCGAGCGGCTCGAAAGCCTGCCGGTCCGCATCACCCGCCTCGCCCACGGCCTGCCGGTCGGCGGCGAGCTCGACTATCTCGACGAGGGCACGCTCGCCCAGGCGCTGCGCGCAAGACGGCCGCTCGATTGATCGTCGCGAAAACGCTATTCGAGCGGGGCCTCGGCTCCGCCGAGCATCGGAAGGGGCCCGCCCGGAGGCACGGCCGGCTGGGGCTCGGTGCCCGGAGGTCGTTTCGGAGGTCGCCGGCGCCTCCCGGACTTGCCGCGAAACCGCTGCCCGGGTATCTCCAAACGAAGAATGATTTCAAAGCGTTTCATTGAATTTCTTTAGCACAAGGAGCGCAAGGGGGCCATCCGCTTCGGCTTGACCCGAATGTGCCCGCTTCCTACCTCCCCTGCCATGGCCATTTTGCCGATCGTCGAAGTGCCCGATCCCCGGCTGCGCGAGATTTCCGCCCCCGTCGAGGAGGTGGACGACGATATTCGCGCGCTCATCGACGACATGTTCGAGACGATGTACGCAGCACCCGGCATCGGCCTCGCCGCGATCCAGGTCGGCGTGCCCAGGCGGCTGCTCGTCATCGATCTCCAGGAGCCCGAGGAGGAGGGCGGGGAGCCGGTGCGCGATCCCCGGGTGTTCGTCAATCCCGAGATTATCGAGGCCTCGGAAGACAAGGAGCCCTATAACGAGGGCTGCCTGTCGGTGCCCGAGCAATATGCCGAGGTCGTCCGCCCGAGCCGCGTCCGCGCGCGCTGGCTCGACCGCGACGGCGCGCCCCGCGAGGAGGAGCTGACCGGGCTGCTCGCCATCTGCCTCCAGCACGAGATGGACCATCTGGAAGGCATCCTCTTCATCGACCATCTTTCCCGCCTCAAGCGCGAGATGGTGCTCAGGAAGCTCGCCAAGCTGCGCAAGGAGCAGGCCAAGCAGGCGGCCTGATCCTGCCGGAGGCAACCGAGGCTATCCCGGCGTGATGCGGCTGATGTTGCGCACGAGGAAGGCCGTCGACCAGCCGATGAGGAGAAAGCCGGCGAGCGCCTCGACCGCCCCCAGCAGCCGCCATTGGTCGGGAAAATATTCGGCCGTCCGCCCGAGCGTGGCATAGGCCGATCCCGAATAGTAGAGCGCCTCCTCGAGCGTGCCGAGCGCGCCGGTGGCGAGATAGAAGGCGGCGAAGATCCAGATCTCGAAGACATGGAGGGCGAAGATGGAAAGACCGATCGCGCACATCAGCCCGACCGAACGAAAGCCGAATTCCCGCTCCTCCAGATCGTCGCGGCCGAGCTTCAGCATCCGCGAGATGCCGATCAGCCCGAGCCCGTGCACCAGCACCACGACCGCGATCAGCCCGGTCGCCGCGGCCAGCTGGATGCCGAGCTCGATCGGCTCTGCCGGCATTTGCTTCTGGATGGCCTTTCCCCTGCCTGTTCGGCCAATGAACGGGAGGGCAGGGCGCTGGTTCCTCGCCGCGGTTGAAGCGCCGCGTCCGCGCGGCTAGGGTTCGCCATTCGTTCCGGGGAGCCCGCATGGACCCTTCCATCCTCTTCATTGCCGTCCTCGGCGTCGCGGCCGCGCTCGTCGCCGGCTGGTTCCTCGGCCGCGCCCGTGCCCAGGCGCTCGCCGAGGAGCGCGCGCGGCTGGCCGGGCAATTGCAGGCCAGGCTCGACGAGGTTTCGAAGGAGCGCGACGAGGCGCGGGCCGAGCTTGCCGGGCTGCGCGCCGAAACGAGGAATTTCGAGGCCCGGCAGAAGGAGCTCGTCGAAGCGAAGGAGGCGCTTTCGGCCCAGTTCAGCGAGATCGGCGCCAGGCTGCTCGGCGAGGCGCAAAAGGCCTTTCTCGAACGCGCCGACGCGCGCTTCGGCGAGGCCGGCAAGCTCGGCGAGGAAAAGCTCAAATCGCTTCTCAAACCGGTCGAGAAGGTGCTTGAGGAATATAAGAAAAACCTGGCAGAGATCGAAAAGGCGCGCGCCGGCAGCTATGGCGAGCTCAACAAGGCGATCGAGCTTCTGAGCAAGGGCCAGGCGCAGGTCCGCGACGAGACCGCGCGGCTCGTCAACGCGCTGCGCTCGAGCCCCAAGGCGCGCGGCCGCTGGGGCGAGCAGAGCCTCAAAAATGTGCTCGAGCAGGCGGGCCTGTCGCCCTATGCCGATTTCCAGTCCGAGGTTTCGGTCGCTACCGACGACGGGCGGCTGCGGCCCGACGTCATCGTCCGTCTGCCGGGGGGCAGGAAGCTCATCATCGATGCCAAATGTTCCCTGAACGCCTTTCTCGACGCCAGCGAGGAGGTCGACGAGGAACGCCGCCTCGGCCATCTGAAGGCGCACGCGGTCTCGATCCGCAACCATGCCCAGCAACTGGGCGGCAAGAATTATTGGGAGCGTTTCGGCGAGGCGGCCGACTATGTGGTCATGTACATCCCCGGCGAGCATTTCCTCACCGCTGCGCTCGAGCAGGACGAGGGGTTGTGGGATTGGGCGTTCGAGCGCCGCGTGCTGCTCGCCACCCCGACCAATCTCGTCGCCATCGCGCGCACCGTCGCCAATGTCTGGCGGCAGGAGAAGATCGCCGAGGAAGCGGCCGAGATCGCGCGGCTCGGCAAGGAATTGCATGCCCGGCTTGCGACCATGGGCGGCCATGTCGCGAGGCTCGGCCGCAATCTCGAGCTCGCGAGCGGGGCCTACAACAAGCTGGTCGGCAGCCTCGAAAGCCAGGTGATGACGCAGGCGCGGCGCTTCGAGGCGCTCGAAGTCTCGTCGGGAGCCAAGGAGATCGACGAGCTGCCGGTGATAGAGACCAGCCCGCGCCCGCTCACCAAGCTCGATCCCAAGGACGAAGGCCCCGCCGAAGCGGCGGAATAGGATAGAGGCGGCGCGTTCTGGCGGCAGTCAGTGCCGCCGGGCCGCATCATGCCTAGACATCCCATTCCTCCATCCGCTCGCCGCCGCAGCCGCGAAAGCTGCGGCCGTCGGCGATCAGCAGCACCTGATGCCGATAGCCGTGGCCCGACATGTCATCGTTGCAGCGGGAATGGGTGATCTCGACCACGAGGCGCGGCGTCTCGTAGCGTAGCCCGTTCGAGGTCGCCCGCGCTTCGGGCCTGGGCACGCTGATCTCGGTCTCGCCATAGTCGCCGACATAATCGATCCGCTCATCGCCGATGGTGACGATCCACCCCGGCTCGTTGCCGCGCGCCACATAGGGAGTCGCGACCTCGGTCGAGGGGGCGGGCGTAGTGACCGCGGGATAGGTGCAGGCCATGGCGAAGGCGCCCAGCGCATAGGCGGGCCATCTGGGCATGGGCGGGCTCACGCCGCATCATCGCGCCGCGAGTCGGAAGGTTCCCGCTGATCGACGATCTCATAGGCGATCACCGCCGCCGCGACCGCCGCGTTGAGGCTGTCGGCCTTGCCCAGCATCGGGATTTTTACCCGCCGGTCGCAAGCCGCCTCATAGGCGGGCGGCAGCCCGCGGGCCTCGTTGCCGACGAGGATGAAGGCGGGGCGGCGGTAGCGCGGCGCGCGATAATGCTCGTCGGCCTCGAGGCTGGTGGCGACGAGCTCGCCGGGGCCCGAGCGCAGCCAGGAAAGGAAGCCGTCCCAGGGCGCGGCGGCGAGCGCCTGGGTGAAGATCGCGCCCATCGAGGCGCGCACCGCCTCGGGCGAGAAGGGATCGGCGCACTCGTCGACGAGGATGAGGCCGCCGGCGCCTGTCGCATCGCCGGTCCGCAGCATGGTGCCGAGATTGCCGGGATCGCGCAGCGCCTGGGCTGCGAACCAGTGGCCGGCGGCGGTCCGGTCGAGCCGGTCGAGGCCGAGCGGCCATGTCTCGAACAGGCCCACGGCGGTCTGCGGATTGTCCTTGCCCGAGATTTTGGCGAGGATCGCGGGGCTGGTCTCGACCGCCTCGCCGTCCGCCGCCTCGGTCGCGGCGATCAGCCGGTCGAGCAGCCCGTGGCGTGCGCCCGTGGCGAAAAAGAGCGTGGCAGGCAGCCGGCCCGTCTCCTGCGCCTCGGCGAGGATGCGCAGGCCCTCGGCGAGGAACAGGCCCTCGCGCTGGCGATGCTTCTTGTCGCGCAGGGCGCGGGCGCGCTTGACGAGCGGATTGGAAAAAGCGGTGACCTCTCGGGGCATCCCCTGTCAATCCTCCCCGAAGCGGCTCTCGACGAGCGCGGCGAGCTGCTCGATCGCCTGCTCGGCGCCGTCGCCGCTGACGTGGATGGTGATCGCGTCCCCCTTGGCCGCCCCCAGCATCATCAAGCCCATGATCGAGGTGCCGGCGACGCGCTGGCCGTCCTTCTCGACCTCGATCTCGGCCGCGCAGCCGCTCGCGAGGGTGACGAACTTGGCGCTCGCCCGCGCATGGAGGCCGCGCTCGTTCCTGACTTCGAGCGTCCGGCTCGGCACGGGCCTCAGGCCGCCGCGCCCAGTATCTCGGAGGCGACCGAGATATATTTGCGCCCCGCCTCGCGGGCGGCGGCGACCGCCTCCTGCACGCCCATCCTGCGCCGCGCGCTTTCAAGGCGGATCAGCATCGGCAGGTTGACCCCGGCGATCACCTCGACGTCGTCGGATTTCATCAGCGAGATGGCGAGGTTCGAGGGCGTGCCGCCGAACAGGTCGGTGAGGATGATCACCCCCTTGCCGCGGTCGGCACGGGCGATCGCCTCGGCGATGTCCTTGCGCCTTCCCTCCATGTCGTCGTCGGGGCCGATGCAGATCGCCTCGACCGCCTCCTGCGGCCCGACGACATGCTCCATTGCGGTTACGAACTCGGCCGCCAGCCGGCCATGCGTCACCAGCACCATACCGATCATCTTGTCGTCAGTCCTCTGCATCGATGCTATGTCGCGCGCTCTCGACGGCGTCGCGCGGCCGGGAGGCGAGATCGCGGTGCTGCACGCTGGGCGAATAGCCCTCCGCGCGCAATCTCGCCGCCACCTTCTCGGCGATGTGCACCGAACGGTGTCGCCCGCCGGTACACCCGAACGCGATCGAAATATAGGCCTTGCCTTCGTCGCGATAGCGCGGAAGCAGGAACAGGATGAGCTCCTCGATCCGGCGCAACGCCTCGGCATAGCCGGGATCGGAGGCGATATGCTCGCCAACCGCGGGCTCGAGGCCGGTCAGCGGCCTCAGCTCGTCCACCCAATGCGGGTTCTTCAAAAAGCGCATGTCGAAGATGGTGTCGGCGTTGCGCGGGATGCCGCGCGAAAATCCGAAGGAGACGAGGGTCAGCGTCGGGCCGCTCCGCTCGAGGCCGAAGTGCTCCCTGATCTGCTGGCGCAGCTGCGCCGCTTCGGTTTCGGTGGTGTCGATGATCTGGTCCGCCCAGCGCCGCAAGGGGGCCATCAGCTCGCGCTCGCGCGCGATGCCGTCGGTCGCCGGACGGTCGGGGGCGAGCGGATGGCGCCTGCGGGTCTCCGAATAGCGGCGTTGAAGCTCGGCGCCGGCGCAATCGATGAACAGCGTCTCGACGCTCAAGCGGTCGCTGCCGCCATATTTCTTGATCTGATCGACCAGCCTGGCGGCATCGAAATTGCGGGTGCGGCTGTCGATGCCGATAGCGACCGGACGCCGCGGCCGGCCCGCGCCGGTCGGGATGGAAAGCAGCTGGTCGAACAGCGAGATCGGCAGATTGTCGACCACTTCCCAGCCGGCATCCTCGAGCGTCTTCAGCACCGTCGTCTTGCCGGCGCCGGAAAGGCCGGTGACGAGCAGCAGGCGATCGGCGTCGCGGCGCGCGTTCATGGCGTGAGCCCGTAGCGCTCGAGCGCGAGCTCGACCTTGATCGGCGCGGAGGCTTCACGGGCGTCGAGCGCGATCGCCGGAATTTCAACTCCGGCGATGCTCACCCTGACCGCCTCAGGCGGCAGCCGCTCCACCGGACTTTCGAGATCGACATGGAGGCAGACGAGGGCGCTTTGCGCGTTTTCCAGATCGACGATGCCGATGCCTCGCACCTCCATTTTGCCGGCGATGGTCTCCGGCGGGCTGGCGACGAGCCGCCCCCTTTCCCGCCTCACCACCGTATAATCGTCGCTGACGAGCAGCGCGCCGCGGTCGATCAGGCGCAGACCGAGATCGGACTTGCCGGCGCCCGGACCGCCGGCGAGCAAAATCCCCCGGCCCGCCCTGGCAACGCAGCTCGCATGCAGCGTCCGGGGGGCAGCGGCGCTCATTCGACCGCTCCGGGCAGGCGAACCACGAAGCGCGCGCCGCGCCCGCCCTCGCGGTCTCCTGCCGCGACGCTTCCGTCATGACCTTCGACGATGGCTCTGACGATCGCAAGGCCCAGACCCGAATGGCGGCCGAAGGCCTCGCTTTCGGGGCGCAGGCTATGGAAGCGGTCGAAGATGACCTCGCGCTGCTCGGGCGGAATGCCTGGCCCCTCGTCCTCGACCCGCACTACCGCCTCGTCGCCGATGCGCATCACCGAAACGCGCACTTTTCCGCCGGGGGGGGAGAAGGACATCGCATTGTCGACCAAGTTGTCGAGCGCGCGCGCGAGGCGGCTTTCGTCGCCCAACGTCGCGACGCCGCCATTGGCCGGCGCGACGATCTCCACGGTCACGTCCTGCTTCTCGCCGCGCGGTCGCCACGAATCGCCGAGCGAGCGGGCGAGCGCGGCGAGATCGACCGGGGCGAACTCGGCCCGCGACAGCTCGGCGTCGAGGCGAGAGGTTTCGGCGATGTCCATGATCAGCCGGTCGAGCCGCCGCACGTCCTGCCGCACCACGTCGAGAAGCTGGCGCCTGAGCGCGGGATCCTCGACCCGCTCGAGGCTGTCGACCGCCGAGCGCAGCGAGGCGAGCGGGTTCTTGAGCTCATGGGTGAGGTCGGCGGCGAAGGCCTCGGTCGCGTCGATGCGCGATCTGAGCGCCTGGGTCATGTCGTCGACCGCGCGGGCGAGCAGGCCGATCTCGTCGCGCCGAGCCGGCAATAGCGGCACCGAAACCTCGCGCGCCCGCCCCAGCCGGACGCGATGCGCCGCGCGCGCGAGCCGCCGCAGGGGTCTCGCGATGGTGCGGGCGAGAAACACCGACAGGAAGACCGACAGCATGATCGTGGCGAGCAGGATGAAGCCCAGCGTCAGCCGCTCGTCGCGGACGATGCGGCGCAATTCGGGATCGGGCGAGGCGAGCAGCAGCACCGAATCCTCGCCCTCCACCGGAACCGCCGCGGAGAAGACGGGAGTGCCGTCCTCGGCCTGGCGCACCGCGGTGCGCACGCCGCCGCGGCGGATCGCCTCGCCGGCCTCGGGCCAGGCGGACAGCCGCTCCCAATTGTCGCCGTCGAGCATCGGAAAGGGCTCGCCGCCGACGACGAGGTCGAAGACGCTGTCGAAGCCGCGCACCAGATAGGCGCCGATCCCCCCCTCCTCGGGGCCGCGCAGCCGGAAGGTCGGTCCGGCCACCTTCCAGCTGTCGACGGTCGCCCGCTCGCCGCCTCCCGCTTCGTAGATGAGATAGCGCGAGCCCGAAAAGCCGCCGAGCCTGGCGAGCAGCTTCTCGCGCGAGCCTTCGGGCACCACGGCGAGCGCCTGGGAGGCGAGACGGATTTCAGTGACCGCCCGGTCGAGGCGCGCCGCGGTCAGCCGCTCGCGGAAGCTGTCGAGATAAAGGAGGCTGCCGGCGAGGATCGCGAGGGCGAAGATGTTCACCGCCAGGATGCGCGTGCTCAGCGACCAGCGCGCCGACCATCTGAGCAGCAGATCGCGTTCCTCACTGATCTGCAAAACGGTATCCCGCGCCGTAGAGCGTCTCGATCGCCTTGAAGCCGGAATCGGCCTCGCGGAACTTGCGGCGCATGCGCTTGATATGGCTGTCGATGGTGCGGTCGTCGACATAGATGTCGTCCTGATAGGCGGCGTCCATCAGCTGGTTGCGCGACTTGACGAGGCCCGGCCGCTGGGCGAGCGCTTCGAGGATCAGGAATTCGGTCACCGTCAGCGTCACCGGCTTGCCGTCCCAGGTGACGCGGTGGCGCGCGGGGTCCATCGTCAGCCGCCCGCGAACCATTTCCTCCGAGCTCTCGCCATCGTCCTCGTCCGCCGGGCCTCGCGTCTCTGCGCGGCGCAGGATCGCCCGGATGCGGGCGATGAGAAGCCGCTGCGAAAAGGGCTTGGAGATATAATCGTCGGCGCCGATGGCGAGCCCCATCGCCTCGTCGAGCTCGGCATCCTTGGAGGTGAGGAAGATCGCCGGCACGTCGTTGGCCTCGCGCAGCCGCTTCAGGAGCGTCATCCCGTCGAGGCGCGGCATCTTGATGTCGAGCACCGCGAGATCGGGCGGATTGTCGATGAGCGCCTTCAGCGCCGCCTCGCCGTCCGAATAGACGCGGGTGATGAAGCCTTCCGATTGCAAGGCGATCGACACCGAGGTCAGGATGTTGCGGTCGTCGTCCACGAGCGCGATCACGGCCGACAAGGTCACGCTCCCAAAAAGGCAGGTTGTGCGCGGCCAATCCTAGAATAAGCGGGAGAGGCTCGCAATGGTGCGAACTTTGACGCCCGCGCCGCCGCCCCTATATGCTGCCGGTGAACGCTTGGCGCGCTTTCGGCCGTTGGAGCGCGAAAAGCCCGAACAGGGAGATCCAGATGGCCGCGCGAAAAGCCCGATTCGGTCTCGACGACCAGGGTATCGATACGACCGCCCGGCTGCACTGGAACCTCGCCGCCGCGCCGCTGGTCGAGGCGGCGCTCGCGCGCGGGGAAGGGCGGCTGGCGAGCCACGGCCCGCTGGTCGTCGCGACCGGCAAGCACACCGGAAGGTCGGCCAGGGACAAATTCATCGTCCGCGACGAGGAGACCGGGGAAACGGTGTGGTGGGACAACAACAAGGCGATGAGCCCGGAGCATTTCGCCGCGCTCAAGGCCGATTTTCTCGCCGCGCTGAAGGACAGGGAGACGCTTTTCGTCCAGGATCTTTACGGCGGGTCGCAACCCGAGCACCGCATCAGGGTGCGGGTGATCAACGAATATGCCTGGCATTCGCTGTTCATCAGGACGATGCTCGTGCGACCCGAGGCGCAGGAGCTCGAAGGCTTCCTGCCCGAATATACGGTCATCGACCTGCCGGGCTTCCGCGCCGACCCCGAGCGCCACGGCTGCCGTTCGGAGACGGTGATCGCGGTCAGCTTCACCGACAGGCTGATCCTCATCGGCGGCACCGAATATGGCGGCGAGATGAAGAAGTCTGTCTTCGGGGTGCTCAACTATCTGCTCCCGCCGCAGGGCGTGATGCCGATGCACTGCTCGGCGAACATGGACCAGCGCGGCGAGAACACCGCGATCTTCTTCGGCCTTTCCGGCACCGGCAAGACGACGCTTTCGGCCGATCCCGATCGCATCCTCATCGGCGACGACGAGCATGGCTGGTCGGACGGCGCGGTGTTCAACTTCGAGGGTGGCTGCTACGCCAAGATGATCCGCCTGTCGGCCGAGGCCGAGCCCGAAATTCACGCCGCGACGCGGCGCTTCGGCGCGGTGCTCGAAAATGTCGTCATCGATCCCGACACGCGCGAGCCCGATTTCGACGACGCGAGCCTCGCCGAGAACAGTCGCGGCGCCTATCCGATAGGCTATATCCCCAACAGCTCGGCCGAGAATATGGGCCCCCCGCCCAAGAACCTCGTCATGCTCACCGCCGACGCCTTCGGCGTGCTGCCGCCGATCGCGAAGCTGACGCCCGACCAGGCGATGTATCATTTCCTGTCCGGCTACACGGCCAAGGTCGCGGGCACCGAGATCGGCGTCACCGCGCCCGAAGCCACCTTCTCGACCTGCTTCGGCGCGCCCTTCATGCCGCGCCATCCCAGCGTCTACGGCAATCTTCTGAAAAAACGCATCGCCGAGGGGAATGTCGACTGCTGGCTGATCAACACCGGCTGGACCGGCGGCAAATACGGCACCGGCCACCGCATGCCGATCCAGGCGACGCGCGCGCTCCTGAACGCCGCGCTCGACGGCAGCCTCAAGGAAGCCGAATACCGCACCGATCCCTGGTTCGGCTTCGCGGTGCCGGTGAGCGTGCCAGGCATCGACGATAAGATCCTCGATCCGCGCGCGACCTGGGCCGATCCGGAGGCCTATGACACGATGGCGGCGCAGCTCGTCCAGCGCTTCATCGACAATTTCGCGAAGTTCGAGCCCCATGTCTCGCAAGGCGTGCGCGAAGCCGCGCCGGCCCCCGCGCCCGCCCAGGAGCAAACCATCGCGCAAGGAACCACCGTGGCCTGACGCCGCATCCGGTCAAAATGCGGAAAAACGCGTCGGCCGGTGCCGGCGCTTTTTTTATGAGAGCGAACCGATGAGCGAATATATGCCGCGCACCTTCGCGAGCGACGAGGCCGTGCGCGGCATCGGCGAAGGGCTGATCGCGCGCACGCTGCCGCGGCGATCCTGGACGCACGAGGCGCATCTCGCGGCGACCGTCTGGCTGCTCCGCGAGCGGCCCGACATCCTTCCCGAGCGCGACCTGCCGGCGATCATCAGCAGCTACAATGAAAGCGTCGGCGGAGTGAACAGCGATAGCGAGGGCTATCACGAGACGGTGACGCAGTCCTTCATCCGCGGCGTGCGCTCCTTCCTCGCGCGAGCGCCCAAGGCCGGGCTCGCCGAGACGGTGAACGCGCTCCTCACCGCCCCCGAGGGCCGGCGCGACTGGCCGCTTCGCTTCTATTCGCGCGAGCGGCTGTTCTCGGTCGCCGCGCGGCGGGGATGGGTGGAGCCGGATCTGGAGCGACTGCCCTGATATTCACGACTGGTTTCTGCATCGAGATCGACACGGTTGACGTCGGGCGATTCAACCTGGGGATAATTGTAGGTGGATAGGCTCCAGTGGACGGTCCGGCTCGGGCGAGCTGCGCGCTTCAGGCCTCCGGCAGCGCGGTCGAGGGCTCGACGACGAGGCAGCCCTGCTCGACGGCGACGACGCGCGCGGCGACGCCTGTCGCCATGTCCGGGCCCCTGGCCGGCCAGACGCTGTCGCCGACCTTCACCCGGCCGCGGCCATGCTCGATCGGGTCGATGACGAGCACCGTCTCGCCGACGAGGCGCGCCGCGCGGTCGTTGAGGAACGGGTCGGCGCTCGCCACCGGATTGCGGTCATAGACGCGCTTGCCAAAATAGACGCACAGCAGCGAGAACAGCGCGAACAGCGCGAACTGGACGGTGATCGGGACCCCGGTGAGCGCGACGACGCCGGTGAGCGCCGCGGCGGCGGCGATCCACACGAGAAACACGCCGGGCACGAACAGCTCGAGGATGGCGAGCAGGAGCGCGCCTATGAGCCACCACCAGGCGGGATCGAGATCGCCGAAGTCCATCTAGCGCTCCACCCGCTGGGCGCTCCGCCGGCGCACTTCCGGCACGCTCGCGGTCGGCTCGGGCTCGGCCGCCTGGACTTGGCCGAGCGCCGCTTTGGCGAGCTCGCCGATGCCGCCCAGAGTGCCAACGAGCTGCGTCGCCTCTACGGGGAAGAGGATCGTCTTGGCGTTGGGCGAGCGCGCGAACTCGCTCACCGCCTTCACATAATCCTGGGCGATGAAATAGTTGATCGCCTGCCGGTCGCCGCCGGCGATCGCTTCGGAGACGGCGCGGGTAGCCTTGGCCTCGGCCTCGGCCTCGCGCTCGCGCGCCTCGGCGTCGCGGAACGCCGCCTCGCGCTTGCCCTCGGCCTCTAGGATCGCCGACTGCTTCTCGCCTTCGGCGCGCAGGATCGCCGAGGCGCGGCTGCCTTCGGCCTCGAGGATCGCGGCGCGCTTCTCGCGCTCGGCCTTCATCTGCCTGGCCATTGCGTTGACGATGTCGGTCGGCGGGCGGATGTCCTTGACCTCGACGCGGTTGATCTTGACCCCCCAGGGGGTGGTCGCGTCGTCGACCACCGAAAGCAGCCGGGCGTTGATCTCGTCACGCTTGGACAACGTCTCGTCCAGGTCCATCGAGCCCATCACGGTGCGCAAATTGGTGGTGGTGAGGTTGAGGATCGCCGAATAGAGGTCCGAAACCTCGTAGGCGGCCTTGGCGGCGTCGAGCACCTGGAAGAAGACGACCGCGTCGGTGGCGATCATCGCATTGTCCTTGGTGATGATCTCCTGGCCGGGAATGTCGAGCACCTGCTCCATCATGTTCACCTTGCGGCCCACGCGGTAGAAAAAGGCCGGATAGAAGCCCAGGCCCGGCTTCTGCACGGTGGTGAAGCGGCCGAAATATTCGATCGTGTAATGAAAGCCTTGCTTGACGATCTTTATGCTCGATGCGAGGTAGATGATGACCAGGAACACCGCCAGCGCGATCGCGATTTCGACCATGGGAGCCTCCGTCGGGGGAATCGCCTCATATCATGTAGACAAAGGGCCTTGAGGCCAAGCACTATTAGGCCATGCCCGTGCTGCGCCACTGCCGCTCGCTGCTTTTCCTCCCCGCTTCCAACCCGCGGGCGATCGGGAAGGCGGGGGAGCTGCCCTGCGACGCGGTGCTGCTCGATCTCGAGGATGCGGTCGCCGGGGAGGACAAGGCCGCGGCGCGCGGCGCCGCCGTCGAGGCCGTCGCGGCCGGCTTCGGCGGGCGGCTCGTCGCGATCCGCATCAATCACAGGGAGAGCCCGCATTACAGCGAAGATCTGGCGGCGGTGCGGTCCAGCGCCGCCGATTGCGTGATCCTGCCCAAGGTCGAGGACGCCGAGGCGTTCCACGACGCGGCGAACATCATCGGCAAGCCGGCGCTGGCAATGATCGAGACGCCGAGGGGGGTGATGAACGCCGTGCGGATAGCCGAACATGCCGCCGGGCTCGTCGCCGGCACCAACGACCTGCGCGCCCATCTCGCTATTCCCCCCGGCGCGGGCCGCCAGGGGCTGTTCCATGCGCTGCAATCGATCCTGCTCGCCGCGCGCGCCGGCGGCTGCGCCGCGTTCGACGGCGTCCACAACGCGCTCGACGACGCGAAGGGATTCGCCGCCGAATGCGAGGAGGGCGCGGCCTTCGGCTTCGACGGCAAGACGCTCGTCCACCCTTCGCAGATCGCGCCCTGCAACCGCATCTTCGCGCCGTCGCAGGCCCGGCTCGCCGAGGCGCGGCGGCTGGTGGCGGCGGCGAAGGGCGGCGCGCAGCGCTTCGAGGGGCGGATGATCGAGGAGCTGCACGTCGCCGAGGCCGAGGCGCTCATCGCCCGCGCCGAAGCGCAAGCGGCGCGATAGGCCTTGCCAGCCGGGCCCCGCGCCGCTTTAGGACAAGCCATGACGCCTGCTCCGTCCGCGCTCTTCGCCCGATGCTTCCTGCTCGCGCCGCTCCTCTTGCTCGCCGCGCTCGCCGCTCCCGCCGTTTCGGCCTCGCCCGAAATCGGCGAGGAGGGGATGATGGAGCATATCGAGATACTCGCCAGCGACGCCTATGAGGGGCGCAAGCCCGGCACCGCCGGCGAGACCAGGACCCTCGATTATATCGCCTGGCAGTTCGCGCGGCTGGGGCTCCTCCCCGCCGGCGCCGAGGGCTGGTTCCATCCCGTGCCGCTCGTCGAGCGCAGGCCCTTCGCGAAGCGGGCGCTGTTCACGGACGAGGAGGGCGGCTGGATCGCGCTCGACGAAGAGCTGCTGCTGACGGGCCCCGCGCCGCAGGTTTCGATCGCCGACGCGCCGCTCGTCTTCGTCGGCCACGGCCTCGTCATGCCCGAGGCCGGCATCGACCAGCTCGAAGGCGCGGCGCTCGACGGGGCGGTGGCGCTGATGCTGTTCGGCGACCCGGAGGGAATCGAGGGCGCGCCCGGCCAGAGCGCGAAGGTCGAGACGCTCGCCGCGCGCGGCGCCAGGGCGGTGATCACCGTCGTCCCGCCCTCGATCGCCTGGAACGCCGTCGCCGCCCAGCTCGGCGGCGGCCGCGCCGAGCTCGAATCCGAGGCCTCGCGGATCGTCAGCGGCGCGATGTCGGCGGCGGCGGCCGAGAAGCTGCTCGGCGCCGATCCCTTCGCGGCCGGGCCCGGGTTCGTCGCCCGGACGCTCGACAGGCGCGCGACGCTCGACGTCTCGACCCTCATACGCTCCTATGTCAGCCGCAACATCCTCGCCCGGCTGCCGGGCAGCGGCGCGATGGGCGAAAAGGTGCTGATCCTCGGCCACTGGGACCATCTCGGCATCTGCCGGCCCGAAGGCGCCGAGGACAGGATCTGCAACGGCGCGGTCGACAATGCGAGCGGCATCGCCCTCATCCTCGAGGCGGCCGAGGCGCTCGCCCGGGGCCCGCGGCCCGAGCGCGACATCCTTTTCCTGGGCACCACCGCCGAGGAGATGGGACTGCTCGGCGCCAAGGCGTTCGTCGAGAGCCCGCCATTCCCGCTCGAGCAGCTGGTGGGCGCGGTCAACGTCGACACCGTCGCCATCGCCCGCGCCGGAACGCCGGTCGGGATCGTCGGGCGCGGCATGACCGCGATCGATCCGCTGATCGACGAGATCGCCGTCGAGCTCGGCCGCGAGATCGGCGACGGCGACCTGCCCAACCAATTCTATCACCGCCAGGACGGCATCGTCTTCAACCGCGCCGGGGTGCCGACAGTGATGGTGACCAGCGCCTTCGCGGAGGAAGACCAGCTCAACGCCTATCTCTCCGGCCCCTATCACCAGCCTTCGGACGAGATCGAGGGGATCGAGCTCGGCGGCGCCGTCGAGGACGCCCGATTCATCGTCGCGCTCGTCCGCGCCATGGCCGATCCCGAACGCTTCGCCCATGAGGGGCGCTAGCGCCGCCGGGCAACGCTTCCTATAGGGGGCGCTCGCGAAGGGAAGACGATGGACATCAGGCTCGGCCTCACTTTCGACGACGTGCTGCTCAGGCCCGCGGAATCCGACCTCCTGCCCGCCGACGCCGACACGCGCACCCAGGCGAGCCGCGGCATCGGGCTCAACATCCCGATCATGTCCTCGGCGATGGACACGGTGACCGAGGCCGACATGGCGATCGTCGTCGCGCAGATGGGCGGGATCGGCGTCCTCCATCGCAATTTCACCATCGAGGAGCAGGCGGCGGCGGTGCGCGCGGTGAAGCGCTTCGAATCGGGAATGGTCGTCAATCCGATCACCATGACCCCCGACCAGACGCTCGCCGAGGCGCTCGACCTCATGGCGCGGCACAAGATTTCGGGCATCCCGATCACCGAAAGCGCGCCGCCGGGCCGCGCCGGCAAGCTCGTCGGCATCCTCACCAACCGCGACGTGCGCTTCGCCGAGAACCCCCAGCAGCCGGTCTCCGAGCTGATGACGAGGGACGATCTCGTCACCGTCGGTCCCGAGGTGACGCAGGAGGAGGCGCGGCGCCAGCTCCACCAGCGGCGGATCGAGAAGCTGCTCGTCGTCGACCGGGACGAACATTGCATCGGCCTCATCACGGTCAAGGACATCGAAAAGGCGGTCACCTACCCGGCCGCGACCAAGGACGATTCGGGCCGGCTGCGCGTCGCCGCCGCGACCACCGTCGGCGACAAGGGCCATGCCCGGACCGAGGCGCTGATCGAGGCCGAATGCGATCTCATCGTCATCGACACCGCGCACGGCCACAATCGCGAGGTGGCGGCGGCGGTCGAGCGGGTGAAGCGGCTTTCCAACGCGGTCGAGGTGGTCGCCGGCAACATCGCCACGCCCGAGGCGGCCCAAGCCCTCGTCGACGCCGGCGCGGACGCGGTCAAGGTCGGCATCGGCCCGGGCTCGATCTGCACCACGCGCGTCGTCGCCGGGGTCGGCGTGCCGCAGCTCACCGCGATCATGGACGCCGCCGAGGTGGCGGCCAGGGCGGGCGTGCCGGTGATCGCCGACGGCGGCATCAGGACGAGCGGCGACGTCGCCAAGGCGCTCGCCGCGGGCACCGCCAGCGTGATGATCGGCTCGCTGCTCGCCGGCACCGAGGAGGCGCCGGGCGAGACCTTCCTCTATCAGGGGCGCAGCTACAAAAGCTATCGCGGCATGGGCTCGGTGGCGGCGATGGCGCGCGGCTCGGCCGACCGCTATTTCCAGCAGGAAATCAAGGACGAGCTCAAGCTCGTGCCCGAGGGGATCGAGGGGCAGGTCCCCTACAAGGGGCCGGCGCGCGACGTCATCCACCAGCTCGTCGGCGGGGTGAAGGCGGCGATGGGCTATACCGGCGCGGCGACGATCGGCGAGCTGCAGCGCCGCGCCCGATTCATCCGCATCACCAATGCCGGCTTGCGCGAAAGCCATGTCCACGACATCACGATCACCCGCGAGGCGCCCAACTACCCGACGCGCTGAGCGGGACCCCGGCCGCCATTCAGATTTCGTTCGGCATGGCCCGCCTATGGGGAAGCGCCGAAGGGGAGGGAAGGGCCGGACAAGGAATGGAACGGACGGCTTTTTTGTCGCGTGCCGACGCCCGCCATGCTAGGCCAAGCCGTTCGGAAGCAATGGAGAGCCTGATGCGCATCACGCCCATCGCGGTTTCGATCGGCCTCGCCCTCGCCACCATGGCGAGCGCCGGCCACGGGCAGAAACCCGACGACCAGATCGATCCGCTTTCGCTCGCCCTCAGCCGCCAGGGCGAGGCGCTGACCACGGCCGGCCGCTACTCGGAGGCGCGCGATGCGCTGGAGACCGCGCTCGCCGTCGATCCGCGCAACCGCGCCGCCTTCATCGGCCTTGCCCGCATCGCCCAGAATCTTCAGCTTCCGGGCAAGGCGATCCGCTATTATGGCCGCGCGCTCGCGCTCGAGCCCAACGATCTCGGCGCGCTCTCCGGTCAGGGCGAGGCGCTCGTCCAGCGCGGCGCGATCGAGCGCGCCAAGCAGAATCTCGCCCGCATCCGCGCGCTGTGCAAGACGAACTGCCCGCAGGCGATGACTCTCGCCGAGACCATCGCCGCCGGACCGCCGGCGGGCGTCGCGACCGCGCAGGCCGAGTCCGCCCCGCCCGCCAACGACAATTAAAGCCGCCGCGCGAGCGCGATATATTCGTCGACCGCGAGCGTCTCGGCGCGGCGCGTGCCGTCGATCCCCTCGGCGGCGAGCGCTTCCGGCGCCCCCGGCAACGATGCGAGGCTGCGCCGCAGCATCTTGCGCCGCTGGCCGAAGGCGGCGGCGGCGAGCGCCTCGATCCGGTCCGCCGCGACGCCTTCGGGCGCCGGCCGCGGCTCG
The DNA here is from genome assembly GCA_050330935.1 of Sphingomonadaceae bacterium. Taxonomy (GTDB): domain Bacteria; phylum Pseudomonadota; class Alphaproteobacteria; order Sphingomonadales; family Sphingomonadaceae; genus Allosphingosinicella. Next base: position 22,517 of record JBHJHL010000053.1, read on the forward strand.
ATGTGGACCACCGCCGACATCACCTTCGGCGGCGGCACGAAGGCCGAGCGGTGGACCTTCATCGCCAGCCGCGCCTCGCTGCGCCACTGGGCGAGGACCGAAAGCCGGCCATAAGCGGGCGAGCCGGGCGAAGCGACGATGCGCTCGGCGACCTCGCGCTGGAACATCAGCGTCAGCGACGCCCACCAGGGGGGCCAGTCCCCGCCCGAAAGCCAGCGCACGAGAAGCGCGGTGCCGATATTATAGGGAAGGTTGGCGACGATGTGCGCGCCGCGCCCGGCGAGCGCCTCCCCGTCGAGCTCGAGCGCGTCTCCGGCGACGATCCGCAGCCGCCCCCCCGCCGCCTCCTCGAGCTCGGCGAGCGCCGGCAGGCAGCGGCGGTCGCGCT
>JBHJHL010000054.1:0-3930 GCA_050330935.1 Sphingomonadaceae bacterium
CGGCGACGGCGTCGGCGAGGGCGGGGCGGGCGCGGGCGATGGCGCGGGGTCCTCGAATCCGGGCGGCAGCAGCGATTCGGGCGCCGCCCGGCCGAGAGCGGGAAGCGCGAGCGCGAGGACCGCCGCGCCGGCCGCCAGCGACGCCTTACTCCGCCAATGCTTCATCGGTGATGTCTTGCTCGATGCGCTGGGGGGGAATCTCGGTGTCGATGCCGGCGAGATAGACCGCGCCGCCGAGGACAAGGACGAGCAGCAGCAGGAAGACAAGGGCGGGACGCGACATCCGGAATATCCGCTGGTTCGGGGAATCGGCGCGCCTTTTGCCCCAGGGACCTGCGGCTGTATAGCCCCCGGCCGATATGATCGAGAGGCTTTTCCGCCTCCGCCGGCCGGTGGCGCTGGTCGGGCTGATGGGCGCCGGCAAGTCCACCGTCGGCAAGCGCCTCGCCGCGCGGCTGGGGCTCGGCTTCGTCGATTCGGACGCGGAGATCGAGCGCGCCGCGCGCCACGACATAAGCGAGATATTCGAGCGTTTCGGAGAGGCGGCCTTCCGCGACGGCGAGCGGCGGGTGATCGCGCGGCTGGTCGACCGGGGCCCCGGAGTGATCGCCACCGGCGGCGGCGCCTTCGTCGACCCCCGGACGCGCGCGCTGCTGCTCGAACGCTGCGTCACCGTCTGGCTCGACGCCGACATCGCGACGCTCGCCGAGCGCGCGCGCCGGCGCGACACGCGGCCGCTGCTGAGCGGAGCCGATCCCGAGGAGCGCCTCGCCGAGCTCGCCAGGGCGCGCAATCCCGTCTATGCCCAGGCGCATCTCAGGATCGAAAGCGTGCCGGACTCGCACCGGCGCACGGTGGACCGCATCGTCGCGGCGCTGAAGGACTGGCAGTCGTGAGGAAGATCGCGCTTCCCCGAGGCACGGCGCTGATCGCCGAACAGGGCGCCGAGCTCAAGGCCGCGCTCGAAGCCCATGCCGGCGCCGGGCGGCTCGCGGTCATCGCCGACCGGGCGGTGACGAAAGCGCATGGCAAGCGCCTCGCGCCGCTGGCGAGGTCCGCGCCGACGCTCGAGCTGGCCGGAGGCGAAGAGGCGAAAAGCTGGGACGGGCTGCGACGGGCGGTCGATTTCCTCGCCGCGACCGGCCTCGGCCGCGGCGACATGGTGGCCGGGATCGGCGGCGGCACGATCTGCGATCTCGCCGGCTTCGCGGCGGCGATCTTCAAGCGCGGCTGCCGGCACATCCTCCTCCCCACCACCCTGCTCGCCCAGGCCGACGCCGCGATCGGTGGCAAGAGCGCGATCAACGCCGCGGGGACGAAGAATCTGGTCGGCGCCTTCCACCATCCCGAAACGGTGCTGATCGATCCCGGGTTTCTCGACACCCTCCCCCGACGCGAGCTGCGCGCCGGCTATGCCGAGATCGTCAAGATCGCGCTCGTCGCCGACGCGGGCTTCTACCGCTGGTGCGAGCGCCACGGGCACGAGCTGATCGGCGGCGGCGGCGAGGCCCGCCGGCACGGGATCGCCCGCAGCGTGAGCCTGAAGGCCGGAATCGTCGCCGGCGACGAACGCGATCTCGGCGGCCGGCGCGCGCTGCTCAATTTCGGCCACAGCTTCGCCCATGCGCTCGAGGCCGAGAGCGCGCTCAACCATGGCGAGGCGGTGGCGGTCGGCATCGTGCTCGCGCTGCGCCTGTCCGCCGCTAAAGGGCATTGCCCGCCCGGGCTCGGCGATGGCATCGCGGCCCATCTCGCCGATAGCGGCCTTCCCGTCACCCTCGCCGAAGCCGGCAGTCCCGCGCCGGACAGGCTGCTTTCCCGCATCTGCCAGGACAAGAAGAACGCCGGCGGAAGACTGCGCCTGGTGCTGCTGAAACGGCCGGGCGAGGCCTTCCTGACCGATGACGTCGCGCCGCCGGAGCTGCGCGATTTCCTCCGCCGCCAGCCCTAGCCGGGTCCGGCCTGCCCGGCCCTCGCGTCATCGTCCCGGATTTCAGGCTCCTCGTCCTCCTTCATCGGCTGGTCGGGGCGGAACATGACGTCGTCCTCGGCATGGATGTCGCCGGTCTTGCTCTGCGCTTCGAGCCGCAGCGCGTCGCGGCGGCGGAATTCGGCCTCGACGCGGTCGATCTCCTTGTCGTCATGATCGAACACCTTGAGCGCCATCCGGCCCATATAGACCGCCGATTCGAACAGGTCGCGCACCACGCCGGCGAGGTCGAGGCCGTCGAGGCGGATGACGTGGAGCCGGTCATAGGCGCGCACGAACACCGCCGCCTGCGGGAAGGCCTCGAGGATGGGCTCGAGATCGTCGGGGCCCAGATCGCTGTCGCCGATGCAGAAGAGGATAGCTTGCGCCTCGCCCGCCCCGGCGCCGCGCAGCAGATCGGCACGGCGCCCGTCGCCATAATAGACCTTGAAGCCGAATTCGCGGGTGAGGTCGATCTGCCGCTGGCGGTTGTCGATGAGGGTGATCGTGATGCCCTTGGCGAGCAGCATCTGGGCGACGGTCTGGCCGAAGCGGCCGTAGCCGACGATGATCGCGCTCGACGTCTCGTCGATCTCGTCGTCGGCGCGCTCGTCGCCGACGCGGCGCTCGTAGCGCTGCTGGAGCCATTCGTTGACCTTCATGAGGAACGGCGTCGCGGCCATCGAGACGGTGACGATGGCGGCGAACAGGCTCGCCGCCTCGGGGGCGATCAGCAGCGCCTCCTCGGCGGCGGCGAACAGCACGAAGCCGAACTCGCCGCCCTGGCTCAGCAGCAGCCCGAGCCGGATCGCGCGCCGCGATCGCATGCCGAACAGACGGGCGAGGCCGAAGATCACGGTCGCCTTGATCGCGATCAGCGCCGCCGCCATGCCGAAGATGAACAGCGGCCGCTCGGCGATCGCGCCGAGATCGAGCATGATGCCGATGGCGATGAAGAAGAGCCCGAGCAGCAGCGAGCGGAACGGGTCGATGTCCGATTCCAGCTCGTGCCGATAGGGCGAATCGGCGAGCATCACGCCGGCGATGAAGGCGCCCAGCGCGGTCGACAGGTCGAGCAGCTCCATCACCGCCGCGCTCGCCAGCACCGTGAACAGCCCCGCGACGACGAACAGCTCGCGCTCGCTCACCCGCCCGACGATGCGGAAGATGGGGTTGATGACATAGCGCCCGGCGAGGACCAGCCCGGCGATGGCGACGACAGTGGAAAGCGCGAGCTGCCAGCCCGGGGGCCCGCCCATGTCGTCGGGATTGCGCGACAGCGCCGCGACGATCGTCAGCAGCGGCACGATCGACAGATCCTGGAACAGCAGGATCGAGAAGGCGCGCTCGCCCGAGGGCGTGTTGATCGCGCCGGTGTTGCGCAGGCTGGGCAGCACCTGCGCGGTCGAGGAGAGGCCGAGCGGCAGCCCGAGTGCGAGGCTGGCGGCGAGGCTCATGTCGGTGACGAAATAGATGAGCGCGGTGACGGCCAGCCCGCACAGCACCACCTGCGAAAAGCCGAGCCCGAAAATGTCGCGCTTCAAGCGCATCAGCCGGCTGGGATGAAGCTCGAGCCCGACGAGGAAGAGCAGCAGCGCGATGCCGAGATCGGCGATGTGCAGCATCTCCTCGGCATCGCCGATGAGGCCCAGCATATGCGGGCCGACGAGCGCGCCGGCGAGGAGATAGCCGAGCACCGCGCCGAGCCCGAGGCGGCGGAAGATGGTGACGAAGAGGAGCGCCGCGCCGAGCAGCAGCACCCCGTCGCGGAACAGCAGCTGCGCGGTATTTGCCCCCGCCTCGGGCTCCATGGTCAGGCCGCCTCCGCCCTGGCGGCGGCGGCGGCGGCGGCGGCGGCCTCGAAGGCGAGAAGGATGGCGCCGTGCCTGGCGCTGTAGGGGCGCGCCGGCGCGAGCACGCACAGGCCGGGCCATTCGCCGGGCTCGTCGCTCTTGCCGGCG
>JBHJHL010000055.1:0-12544 GCA_050330935.1 Sphingomonadaceae bacterium
ATTGGCCTCGCCGCCGGTCTCGTCCCCCGTCGGCGAGACGATCGCGAAGGCGCCCTGATAGACGCCGTCGGACATGAAGGCGCTGGCGAAGGCGTCGCCAAGCGTCTGCGTCTGGGTGACGATGACGCCCAGGGTCGTCACCGTGAAGGTGACGAAGTCGGTCGCCTCCGCCCGCGCCGCGGCGAGAATGTCGAGCGAGCCGCTGTTCAGGAAGGTCGCATTGGCGTTGGCGGTGCCGCCGAGCGCCACGACCGCGGTGGCGCTCTGCGCGATGCCGACATCCATTTCGGCCGAGGCGGTGGCATTGGTGAGGCCCGTGGCATTGACCCGGAGCGCGACCCCGAGCGAACCCGAATTGTCGATGAGCGCGGTGGCGTTGGCGAGATCGCCGCCGATCGCCAGGACATCCTGCTCGACCCCGGTCTCGATCGCGCCATAGCCATAGGCGTCGGCGGCGCTCGCCGTGGCGGCGACGTCGATGGCGAGCGAGCCGCTGTTGTTGAGCACGGCATCGGCATTGGCGGTGCCCCCATATTGCACCGTCGGCGTCGCGCCGGTCGAGATGACGCTGTTGACCGCCACCGCGAAGGCCCCCTGATCGACGCCGTCATCGAGGCTCGCGCTGGCGCTGGCGACGCCGGTGATCGTGGTGACCAGGGCCGGGGTCGCCGCGGCGGTGGTGAGGATGCCGGCGGCATTGGCGACCGCCCGGACATCGATGTCGATCGCGCCCGGATTGGTGAGCGAGGCGAGCGCCGTGGCGGCATCGCCGTTGAAAGCCGCTAAGGCGCTGGCGTCCTGATCGATCGCGTCGATGATCGTCGCGTCGGCGCTGGCGAAGGCGACACCGTTGGCGCTGGCGATCGCGGCGATGTCGATCGAGGTCGCGTCTTCATTGGCGATGAGCGCCGAGGCGATCGCGGTGCCGCCGCCTTCGGTGAAGGCGAGAGCCAGCTGGTTGATGCCGAAGTCCATTTGCGCGTCGGCGAAGGCCGAGCCCGCGGTCTGGGTGGCGGGGCCGGCGACGTTGATGCCGGTGGCGTCGGCGTCGGCGGTGACCAGGATGTCGATGCTGCCGTCATTGTCGATCACCGCGCGCGAGACGGCGGTGCCGGTGCCGACGCCCACGATGCCATACTGGTCGATGCCGTCGCCGCTGTTGATGGCATTGGCGACAGCCGAGGTGAAGCCCGACGCGTCGGCATCGACGATGACGCTGATATCGCCGCTGTTGACGATCGAATTCGTGCCGTTGGCGGCGCTGCCGGCGAAGGCGAAAAGGTCCTGATGAATGCCGTAGGCGAGGATCTGCCCATAGGCGGTGGCCTGGCCGCTGACCGCGACCGCGCTCGCGTCGGCGGCGACAGCCAGGCTGCCGCTATTGTCGATATTGTTGGCCGCGGTGGCGGTGCTGCCGGCGATGGCGGACGCGTCCTGCACAATGCCGTAGCCGACCTGGGCGAAGCCGTAGGCGACTTCGGGCGCCGAGGCGAAGGCGTTGGCGCTCACCGTCATCTCGCCGCGATTTTCAATGGCGTTGGAGGCGAGATCGCCCACGGCCCGCTGGAGGATGCCGTAATCGGCGACGCCGAAGAGATCGCCGCCGACGCCCGCATAGGCGAAAGCCGCTCCGGTGCCGTTGACCGCGTCGGCATCGGCGGCGACGACGAGCGGCGAGCCGTTGAAGATGAAATTGGTGGCCTCGGTGACGCCATAGGCGACCTGACCGACGCCGGTGCCGAGCGCGCCGACCGCGAAGACGAACGAATCCGAGCCGCTGGCCTGGGCGACCGCGTCGATGGTGAGCGCGCCCGAATTGAACAATGTGTTGCCGGCATCGACGCCATAGGCGACCTGCTGAAGGCCGGTGCTCATCAGCGCGACCGCCACGGCGGGACCATAGGCGGCATTGGCGACGGCGGTAACGCCGATGTCCATGGTGCCGGTATTGTTGACGCTGTTGAACGCCGTGCCCGCCGTACCCACCGCCGATGCGGCCTGGAACAGGCCGTAATTCATATAGCCGATCGCGAACGCGCCATAGGCGCCGGTCGCGGTGACGTCGACGCCGATGTCGAAATCGCCGTCATTGTTGACGATGTTGGCGGCTGCGGACGAAAGGCCATAGGCAAGCTGCTCGACGCCGGCGTTCGGAATGAGCCCGTAGGCTATCGCCGTGCCGCTGGTGGCCACGGCATCGGCATTGACCCGCACCTGCAAGGTGCCGGTGGGGAAGATGTCGATGCGGTTGATCCCGGTGCTGCCCCCGGTCGCGCTCTGCTCGATGCCGGTGTCGATGAGCGCCGCGGCGAGGGCGAAGCCGGTCGCGCTGGCGATCGCGCTCGCGCGGACGATCTGGGTGCCGGCGATGTTGATGTCGTTGAAGAGGAAGGTGGCGCCCGAAGCCTCCTGCTCGATCGCGCCGTAGTTGGTGCACTGGGTCGATTCGGCGCAGGTGACGGTCGCGTCGGCGCTGTCGGTGGCGGGAAGGCCGGGGGTGCCGAGATCCTCCTCGCCGAACTCGCGATTGTCGCCGGCGGGGACGGTGTAGACGTTGACCGGATCGGTCTGGCGGACGCCCTCGGTCTCGGTTTCCTGCGCGAAAACGGGCGGGGCGGCGACCCCGAGTGCGAGCAGCGAAACGCCGGCGGTCAGCACGCCAAGCTTGGAGCGAGTCATCAGGAATAGTCCCCCTATTTTTTATCGTCCGGACGAACGGCGGTTATTTTTCCGCCCGCATCTCTCCAACAGCAGGGGCGTCCAGTCAAGAGCCATTGTGCGCTGACGAACAGATTGTGCCGCCTTTGCAACAGGGCCGGGGCGGCGGGGCGCGGCAGATGTTCGGCTTACGTTCGCGCCTGGCCGCCGGCTCAGCCGAACAGCCGCGCGACGATCGCGTCGGCGGCCTCCTCGGGGCCGAGCGCGGTAGTGTCGATTCGCACCTCCGGCTCCTCGGGCGGCTCATAGGGGCTGTCTATGCCGGTGAAATTGGGCAGATCTCCGCGGCGCGCTTTGGCGTAAAGGCCCTTGACGTCGCGGCGCTCGGCCTCGGCCTGCGGCGTATCGACGAACACCTCCCAGAATTCGCCCTCGGGCAGCATGTCGCGGACCATGCGCCGCTCGGCGCGGAAAGGCGAGATGAACGCGCACAGCACGATGAGCCCGGCGTCGGCCATCAGCTTGGCGACCTCGCCGATGCGGCGGATGTTCTCGACCCGGTCGGCGTCGGTGAAGCCCAGATCCCTGTTGATGCCGAGGCGGATATTGTCGCCGTCCAGCAGATAGCTGTGGCGGCCCATCGAAAGGAGCTTCTTCTCGACCAGATTGGCGATCGTCGACTTGCCCGCGCCCGACAGGCCGGTGAACCAGATCACCTTGGGTGACTGCCCTTTTTGCGCCGCGCGCGTCTCGCGATCCACCGAAAGCTGCTGCCAGTGGATGTTGTGCGCGCGCCTCAATGCGAAGCGGATCATCCCCGCGCCCACCGTCGCGTTGGTCAGCCGGTCGATGAGGATGAAGCCGCCGAGCTGCTGGTTTTCGGCATAGGGGGCGAAGGCGAGCCCGCGATCGAGCGCGAGCGTGACGACGCCGATATCGTTGAGCGCGAAGGTCCGCGCCGGCCGCTCCTCGAGGCTGGCAATATCGATCCGGTGCCTGATGTCGGTGACGGTCGCCACGGCCGAGGCGGTGGCGAGCTTCATCACATAGGAGCGGCCCGGGAGCATCGCCTCCTCGTCCATCCAGACGATGTCGGCCTCGAACTGGTCGGCGACCTCGAGCGGCGCATCGTCGGCGCTCGCCACGTCGCCGCGCGAGCAGTCGACGTCCTCGGCAAAGACGAGCGCGACCGACTGGCCGGAGACCGCGCGGTCGAGCTCGCCGTCCATGGTCACTATGCGGTCGACGGCGACGGTGCGCCGCGAGGGCAGCAGCCGCACCTTGTCGCCGGGGGCCACGCCGCCGCTGACGATGGTGCCGCAATAGCCCCTGAAATCCTGGCTGCGGCGGTTGACCCATTGCACCGGCATGCGGAACGGCGCGCGCGCGAGCCGTTCCTCGTCGAGCGGCACCTCCTCGAGATGGCGGATCAGCGTCGGGCCGCGATACCAGTCCATATTGGCGCCCGGCTCGCTGACATTGTCGCCGGCGAAGGCCGAGATCGGCACCGCGAACACATTGTCGAGACCGAGCGCGCCGGCGAAGGTCCGATAGTCGGCGACGATCTCGGCGAAGCGCGCGCCGTCATAGCCGACCAGATCCATCTTGTTGACCGCGAGGACGATATTCTCGATGCCGAGCAGGCGGACGATATAGCTGTGGCGGCGGGTCTGCGGCAGCACCCCCTTGCGCGCGTCGACGAGGATGAGCGCGAGCTCGGCATTGGCGGCGCCGGTCACCATGTTGCGGGTGAACTGCTCGTGGCCGGGCGTGTCGGCGACGATGAACTTGCGCTTTTCGGTGGTGAAGAAACGATAGGCGACATCGATGGTGATGCCCTGTTCGCGCTCGGCCGAAAGCCCGTCGACGAGCAGCGCGAAATCGATCGCGTCGCCCTGGGTGCCGTGGCGGCGCGACTCATCCTCGAGCGCGGCGAGCTGGTCCTCGAAGATCATTCGGCTGTCGTGGAGCAGCCGGCCGATCAGGGTCGACTTGCCGTCGTCGACCGAGCCGCAGGTGATGAAGCGCAGCAGCCCCTTGTCGCGATGGCGCTCGAGAAAGGCTTCGAGATCGGCCTCGGCATCGGCCGCGCCGAGATCGGAAAGACCTTCCATCAGAAATAGCCCTCCTGCTTCTTCCTTTCCATGCTCGCCGCCTGGTCGCTGTCGATCGCGCGTCGCTGGCGCTCGGATGTGGTGGCGAGAAGCGTCTCGCGAATGACCTCGGCCAGCGTCGCAGCCTCGCTTTCGATGGCGCCGGTGAGCGGATAGCAGCCGAGCGTGCGGAAGCGCACCGAGCGGGTCTCGGGCTGTTCTCCGGGATCAAGGGGGAGGCGATCGTCGTCGACCATGAGCAGGAAGCCGTCGCGCGCGACCACCGGCCGCGGGGCGGCGAGATAAAGCGGCACGATGTCGATATCCTCGCTGTAGATATAGCGCCAGATGTCGAGCTCGGTCCAGTTGGAGAGCGGAAAGACGCGGATGCTTTCGCCCGGCGCCTTGCGCATGTTGAACAGGTTCCACAGCTCGGGCCGCTGATTCTTGGGGTCCCAGCGATGATTGGCCGAGCGGAAGCTGAAAATCCGCTCCTTGGCACGGCTCTTCTCCTCGTCCCGGCGGCCGCCGCCGAAAGCCGCGTCGAAGCCGTGTTTGGAGAGCGCGTCCTTGAGCGGATCGGTGAGCATCGCCTGCGAATAGAGCGCCGAGCCGGAATCGAACGGATTGATGCCGCGCGCAGCGGCTTCGGAATTATGCGCGACGATGAGCTCGAAGCCGTAGTCCCGGGCGGTCCGGTCGCGATGGTCGAGCACCTCTCTGAAGTCCCAGCCCGAGGCGACGTGGAGGAGCGGAAAAGGCGGAGGCGAGGGATAAAAGGCCTTGCGGGCGAGATGCAGCATCACCGAGCTGTCCTTGCCCACCGAATAGAGCATCACCGGCCGCTCGGCCTCGGCGACCGCCTCGCGGATGATGAAGATGCTCTCGGCTTCGAGACGCTGAAGGTCGGTGAGGCTCATCTTTACGCTCTCGGGAAATGCCCGCGCGCCGCGGAGGCCGGCATCGGCCCGGGCGGGAACATCATGAGGAGCCGCGAGGTAGACGGCGGATCGCCCGGCTGTAAAGTCCTCTCGCCGATCCGGCCGAAAGGTCAGTCGCTGCTGGCGAGGCTGCGCGCGCCGCCGCTTGCCTTGAGCGCCGTGCGCACCGGCTTGTCGCGGCCGTAGAGGTCGGCGAAGCGGGTGACCGTGCCGTCGGTGCGGCCGCCGGCGGTGAAATAGACGATGTAGACCGGCACCGGCTCGGCGAAATCGACCTCCATCGTCTTGCCGGTGCCGATGCCCTGCGCGATCTTGCCGCGATCCCAGTCCGTGCCGGCGAGCAGCTCCTCGGCGAGGCCGAACACGTCCTGGGTGCGGATGCAGCCATGGCTGAACGCGCGCACCTTCTTGTTGAACAGGGCCTTGGCCGGGGTGTCGTGCAGATAGATGGCGTGCGGGTTGAGCATCTTGACCTTGAGCCGGCCGAGCGCGTTGCGCGGCCCCGGCGGCTGGCGCATGCGGACATAGTCGCCTTCGCGCTGGGTGATGTAGCCCGGGGCGCCGGGGCCCACTTCCTTGATGATGCTCTGCGGCAGCTCCCACCAGGGATTGAGCACGACGCCGGTGGCCAGGGTCGACAATTGAGGCGTGGGCGTGCCCGGCTTGCCGACCACGGCGCGCTTGCGGGTCACCACCTTGTTGTCCTCGACGAGCGTGGCGGTGAAGGCGGGGACGTTGACGATCACATATTTCTCGCCGAGATCGCGCGGCAGCCAGCGCCAGCGCTCCATATTGGCGAGCAGCAGCTCGCGCCGCTCGGCATCGGCCGGATCGGTGGCGGCGAGCGCGTTCTTCAGATGGCCATATTGCGGATGGGTGGGCAGCAGCGCGTTGAGCGAGCCGGCGATGTCGTCCTCGCGCAGCGCCTCGTTCAGCATCGCATATTGGCTGCCGGCGTCGATCGGATCGTCCTCGACATACCATTCGACACGCGCGTCGGCGCCGACCTTGCCGGTGGCGAGATCGGTGGCGAGCTTCAGATAGATCTGGGTGGCGAGCGGTTGCAGCGCCTCGGCATCGCCGGTCTCGAGCGCGTTGCGCAGCCGTTCGGGCTCATAGTCGGCCGGGTTCAGTCCCTCCTTGCCAACGGCCTCGATATAGGAAAGCAGCTGCCTGGCGTCGGCGGCCGACCAGTGTTCGGAAAGCATCGTCCGCACCAGCGCCCGGGGCGAGGAGGGCGCGGGATCGCGGACTATCGACTGCTGGACCGTGGGCGCGGCGGGATCGCCCCCGGCCGGCTCCCGGGCAGGATCGGCGGACCGGCCTTCCGGTCCGGACTCGGCGCCGTCCGCTTCCTGGGCCGGAGTGGAGAGCATCGCCTCATAGTCGAGTTGCTGGGCCGATAAAGGCGTGGCGAGCAACGCGAGCAGGGCGAGCGAAGCAAAGGGCCTGAACGAGGATGCCATAAGCCTGGACCTATATTGGAAGACGACTCATATAGTTAAAACGATCGCCGCGCGCCAGTCCCGCTCTTGGCGTCGGGGGCAAATGTCGTTGGCCCTGCGGCGCAGGGGCCACAGCTGCCGGGCGCCTGGCATCGCCGCGCGACAAAGGCTAGGCTCGCAGCCGCCCGGCGAAAGAGAGGACGGATGAGGGAAGAGATTGCCGCGCCCAGCGACCCGGCGGCGCATGTAGACGCTGGGCAATATGAGCAGCGCTATCGACGCTCGACGGATGACAGCGATTCCTTCTGGCTCGAAGAGGCCAGACGCATGGACTGGATCAGCCCGCCCACCCGGGCCGGCGACTGGTCCTACGATCCGGTGGCGATCAAATGGTTCGAGGACGGCGTCCTCAACCTCTGCCACAATTGCGTCGACCGCCATCTCGACGCGCGCGGGGACGCGGCCGCTCTCATCTGGGAAGGCGACGAGCCCGGGGTGACGAAGTCGCTCAGCTTCGGGGAGCTCCACGGCGAGGTCGTCCGCATGGCGCTCGTCCTCAAGGCGCTTGGCGTGAAGAAGGGTGACCGTGTAACCTTATACATGCCGATGATCCTCGAGGCTGCGATCGCGATGCTCGCCTGCGCGCGGATCGGCGCGATCCATTCGGTCGTCTTTGGCGGGTTCTCGCCCGAGGCGCTCGCCGGCCGCATCTCGGACTGCGACAGCCGCTTCATCGTCACCGCCGACGGCGGCAGGCGCAGCGGCAAGCTCGTTCCCCTGAAAGCCAATGTCGATGCCGCGCTCGAAGGCGGATCGGAGGTCGAGGCCGTGCTCGTCGTCCGCCATGCGGGCAGCGACGTCGCGATGGAGGAAGGCCGCGACCACTGGTATGACGAGGCGGCGGCGAGCGTCTCGGGCGACTGCCCTCCCGAGCCGATGAAGGCCGAGGATCCGCTCTTCATCCTCTACACATCGGGCTCGACCGGCAAGCCCAAGGGGGTGCTCCACACCACCGGCGGTTATGCGGTGTGGACGGCGCTCACCTTCAACAGCGTGTTCGATTACCGGCCCGGCGAGGTCTATTGGTGCACGGCGGACGTCGGCTGGATCACCGGCCACAGCTATGTCGTCTACGGGCCGCTCTCGAACGGCGCCACGAGCCTGATGTTCGAGGGCGTCCCCAACCATCCCGACCATGGCCGCTTCTGGGACGTCGTCGAGCGCCACCAGGTCTCGCTATTCTACACCGCGCCCACCGCGATCCGGGCGCTGATGCGCGAGGGGGCCGAGCCGGTGCAGAAACATGACCGCTCCTCGCTGCGCCTGCTCGGCACCGTCGGCGAGCCGATCAATCCCGAGGCCTGGCGCTGGTATCACGAGGTGGTCGGCGATTCCCGCTGCCCGATCATGGACACCTGGTGGCAGACCGAGACCGGCGGCATCATGATCACCACCCTGCCCTACGCCCACGCCATGAAGCCCGGCGCGGCGGGCAAGCCCATGTTCGGCATCCGCCCCGAAATCGTCGACAACAATGGCAAGGTTCTCGGAGGGGCCTCCGAGGGCAATCTCGTCATCACCGCGAGCTGGCCCGGCCAGGCGCGCACCGTCTATGGCGACCACCGGCGCTTCGTCGATACCTATTTCAGCCAGTTCCCCGGCCGCTACTTCACCGGCGACGGCGCCCGCCGCGACGAGGACGGCTATTACTGGATCACCGGCCGGGTCGACGACGTGCTCAACGTCTCGGGCCACCGGCTCGGCACCGCCGAGGTCGAAAGCGCGCTCGTCGCGCATCCCAAGGTCGCCGAGGCGGCGGTGGTCGGCTATCCGCACGACATCAAGGGCCAGGGCATCTACTGCTATGTCACGCTGATCGCCGGCGAGGAGCCGGACGAGGGGCTCGAGGCCGCGCTCAAACAGGCGGTGCGCGGCGATATCGGGCCGATCGCGACGCCCGATCTCATCCACTTTACCCCCGCGCTCCCCAAGACCCGCTCGGGCAAGATCATGCGGCGCATATTGCGCAAGATCGCCGCGAACGACTTCGACAGTCTCGGCGACACCTCGACGCTTGCCGATCCCGGCCTGGTGGACGATCTGATCGAGGGCAGGCGCAGCCGCTGATGCGCATCCTCGTCGCCGACATCGGTGGCACCCATGCCCGCTTCGCGGTCGCCGATGTGGAGAAGGATGCACGGCCCCGGATCGGGCCCGTCATCAAATATCGCGCCCGCGATCATCCCAGCCTCGAGGCGCTCTGGCCGGTGCTCGCGGCCGATCTGCCGGGGCCCGAGCCGACCCAGGCCGCCTTCGCCGTCGCCGCGCCGATGGACGCCGATGTGCTGGAGTTCACCAACAGCGACTGGCGCATCGACCGGCGGCGGATTGGCCGGGAGCTGGGGCTCGAACGGCTGCTCCTGCTCAACGATTTCGGCGCCACCGCCCATGCAGTGTCGATGCTCGCGCCCGACGAAACCGAGCATATCTCCGGCCCCGAGGAGACGACCATAGCCGGCGGCGTCACCAGCGTGATCGGACCCGGCACCGGGCTCGGCGTCGCGATATTGGTCGAGGGCGAAGGCAAGGTGGATGTGATCGAGACCGAAGGCGCGCATATGAGCTTCGCGCCCCTCGACGAAGAGGAAGAAAAGGCCGCGCGCTCGGTCCGTCGTCGCCACGGCCGCGCCTCGATCGAGCGGCTGGCGAGCGGACCGGGCCTCGCCGAGATCCGCCATGCGCTCGGCGGACCTGCACCCGAGGAGGCGGACGCGGCCGGACTCTGGCAGGAGGCGCTGGAAGGCGACGACCGGCTGGCCGCACGCGCGCTAGACATTCTTATCGGCGTGATGGGTTCGGTGGCGGGCGATTTCGCGCTCGCCCACGGCGCGGGCAGACTGGTCGTCGCCGGCGGGCTCGCCCAACGTCTGGTCGAGCATCTGCGCGCGCCGCGCTTTGCCGAACGTTTCGTCGCCAAGGGCCGTTACGAAGCGCGCATGCGGCGCATTCCGGTGCGGCTGGCGACGCTCGCCGAGCCGGGCCTGCTCGGCGCGGCGGTCGCCTTTCAGCGCAACCTCTAGGCGAGCTCCTCGACCGCCCCGGCGACCGCCTCGCCGATCTCGACGGACGGCCGCGCGGCGATCGCATGCGCCAACTCGCGCGCCCGCCGGGCCAGGTCTTCATCCTCGTACATGGCCTCGACCTTCTTCGCGAAAGCGTCGGGGTCGATCGCCTCCATCGGCATGAAACCGCCGACCTTCAGCCGATCGACCGCGCGCGCCTGCATCAGCTTTTCGAGATCGAAAGGACAGACGATCTGCGGCCTGCCGGCGAGCAGCGCCGAGCTTACGGTCCCCATGCCGCCATGGCTGACGATGAGGCGCGAACGGCCGGCGATGTCGGCGAAGGGCACGGGATCGGCCTCGACCGCGAAGCCGCGCACGGCAAGCTTCGTCCGATAGGCCTCGGTCATCTTCGGCAGATGGACGCGCACCTTGCGCTTGCTCCGCTCGAGCGCAGCCCACAGCAGCGCATCGGGCCGCGGCGGCGTCGAGGAATAGAAGAAAATCTCCTCCCCCTCGTCGGTCGCGGGTACGGGCCGCGGCTTCGGGAGGGAGGGATCGGCGAGCGGATCCGCGCGCGCCTCGGCATAATAATCAAGCTCGGGAAAGGAGGCGGCGATGCTCCTCTCGGCGGCGAACATTTCGGGCAGCCTTCCGATCTCCTTCACGCCGGCGCGAGCGAAGGCGGTGTTGACCGCGGTGAGCGTCCTCGCCTCGTCGAACAGCGGCGGTCCGCCGTCCAGGCTCGGAAAGCTATCCATGTTCGCGGGCGGCAGCTCGAAGGCGGTCCCGGTCGCGACCGCCGGTATCCGGCCGCGCGCCGCGGCGAGCAGGAGCGGTGCATATTCGGCGACGACGACGTCGGGCTTCAGCGTTTCCAGGATACGCTGCCAGGCGCCAAGCAAAGCGGCGATCACGCCGACGTCCTGAAAGCCCAGCCGGGTGAGGATGTCGCCCATGCTGCGCGGCATCGGCAGACGGGCCGATTGCGGCCGCATTGGCGGGTAGCTCGGCCCCTGCCAGATCGGCGAGCCGCCGGCCCGCTCGGGGTCCAGCACATGCACCCAACGCAGCGCCAGGGTCACCTCATGGCCCGCCGCGCGCAGCCGCTCGCCGAGCGTAGCGAGCTTCAGCGCATGGCCCGAACCGCCGCCCAGCTCCCAGCCCAGGAGGACATGCGCCATCTCCCCTTCAGGCCTCCACCGCGAACAATCCGCCGCGCCGGACCGGCATCTCCCGCTCGCCGAGCGCTGCCTCGACCGCCGCGACGGCAAGGAGCCGGGTCGAATCCAGCAGAGGCAGGGGTGAAATGTCGGGCGTCACCGGTAGCGGGATTTCGGTGCAGACCAGCGCCGCCGCATCGCACTCTTCCTCCTTCATCCGCGCGATGATGCCGAGATAAAGCTCGCGGCTCTCGACCCGAAACTCGCCGAGGCTCAGCTCGTCGCAGATGATGCGTCGGGTTTCGCGGCGCTCCTTCCCGTCTGGCACCTCCCATTCGATGCCGCGGTGTCCGGACGCGCTGGGACCTATATGCTTCATGGGGGAAGGCGCGCCGGCCTTTAGCGCGGAGCCATGCGGATGCCGCCGTCGAGGCGGATCGCCGCGGCGTTGAGATAGGGATTCTCGGCGATGAACAGCGCGAGCCTGGCATATTCCTCGGCCTGCCCGAGGCGCTTCGGGAACGGCACCTGCTCGGCGAGCGCGGTCTGCACCTTTTCGGGCATCATCGCCACCATCGGCGTCTTGAAAACGCCGGGCAGGATCGTGTTGACGCGAATGCCCTCGCCCATCAGGTCGCGCGCGATCGGGAGACCCATGCCGAGCACGCCCGCCTTGGAGGCGGCATAGGCGGCCTGGCCGATCTGCCCGTCCTGCGCGGCGACCGAGGCGGTGTTGACGATCACCCCCTTCTCGCCGTCCTCGCCGACGGGATCGAGCGCCGCCATGCCCGCGGCCGAATGGGCGATCATGCGGAAAGTGCCGATGAGATTGATGGTGATGGCCAGCTCGAACTGCATCATCGGATAGGACCTGATCTCGCCCGTCTCCTTGTCGCGGCCCACAGTCTTGGCGGCGTTGGCCACACCCGCGCAGTTGATAAGGATGCGCTCCTGGCCATGGGCCCCGCGCGCCCTTTCGAAGCCCGCCGCGGCCGCCTCGTCCGAGGTCACGTCGACCTCGCAGAAGACGCCGCCGATCTCCTTTGCAACCGCCTTGCCCTTTTCCGCGTACCGGTCGAAGACCCCGCCCATGACGCCGTTTTACGCGAGCGCGCGCCCGGTCGCCTCGCCGAGGCCGGCGGCGCCGCCGGTGCCGGCCCCCGCGCCGTTGGAATCGAGTTT
>JBHJHL010000056.1:0-7415 GCA_050330935.1 Sphingomonadaceae bacterium
GAGTGCCCAACCAAATGGTAGCAACTAGGGACGAGGGTTGCGCTCGTTGCGGGACTTAACCCAACATCTCACGACACGAGCTGACGACAGCCATGCAGCACCTGTCACCGGTCCAGCCGAACTGAAGGAAAGCATCTCTGCTATCCGCGACCGGGATGTCAAACGCTGGTAAGGTTCTGCGCGTTGCTTCGAATTAAACCACATGCTCCACCGCTTGTGCAGGCCCCCGTCAATTTCTTTGAGTTTTAACCTTGCGGCCGTACTCCCCAGGCGGAAGACTTAATGCGTTAACTGCGCCACCGGGACCCCAAGGGCCCCAACAGCTAGTCTTCATCGTTTACGGCGTGGACTACCAGGGTATCTAATCCTGTTTGCTCCCCACGCTTTCGCGCCTCAGCGTCAATACCGGTCCAGTGAGCCGCCTTCGCCACTGGTGTTCTTCCGAATATCTACGAATTTCACCTCTACACTCGGAATTCCACTCACCTCTCCCGGATTCTAGCGATGCAGTCTTAAAGGCAGTTCCGGGGTTGAGCCCCGGGCTTTCACCTCTAACTTACAAAGCCGCCTACGCGCGCTTTACGCCCAGTAATTCCGAACAACGCTAGCCCCCTCCGTATTACCGCGGCTGCTGGCACGGAGTTAGCCGGGGCTTATTCTCCCGGTACAGTCATTATCTTCCCGGGTAAAAGAGCTTTACAACCCTAGGGCCTTCATCACTCACGCGGCATTGCTGGATCAGGCTTGCGCCCATTGTCCAATATTCCCCACTGCTGCCTCCCGTAGGAGTCTGGGCCGTGTCTCAGTCCCAGTGTGGCTGATCATCCTCTCAGACCAGCTACGGATCGTCGCCTTGGTGGGCTTTTACCCCACCAACAAGCTAATCCGACGCGGGCTCATCCTCGGGCGATGAATCTTTGGTCCGGAGACATTATGCGGTATTAGCCCCGGTTTCCCGGGGTTATTCCGCACCCAAGGGCAGATTCCCACGCGTTACGCACCCGTGCGCCACTATCCCCGAAGGGATCGTTCGACTTGCATGTGTTAGGCATGCCGCCAGCGTTCGTTCTGAGCCAGAATCAAACTCTCAAGTTGATGTCCGGTCGTCCGCGCGCGCTGCGAAGAGCGCAGGGCGGAAACCGGCTTCAAGGAGCCGTTCTGCACATAACATCACTGTGGATGTGTATGGACATTGCGAACGGCTTGGCTTTTGCCGGAAATCCGAGGCCTTGAACTCCCCGGCACCGGGGCCGCCGCCCACATGTCCCTTCATCTAACCGACAATGTCAAAGAGCCGACGAGTCTCCCGCCCCGTTTTTATCCGGGGCACCGGCTTGCCGATATAAGAGACGCGAAACGAGGCAGCCGCCAGGCCGCCCCATCGGTGAGGCGGGGATATATGTCCGCCCCCTGCGAGGGTCAATGGTTATTTTTCAAAATTGTTGCGGCCGAAGGCCCGCAATTGCCCGCCCAAGCGCGCAAATCCGCCCTCCGGCCTAACGGATATGGGTGTTCTTCCCGCGATTTCAAGAGGTTGGAGGCAAGACGCGGCGCGGCGCTAGACGGTGCGGATATAATCGCGCATCGCCGCCGCCTCCTGCTCGATGCGGTCGATGCGATATTTGACGAGATCGCCGATCGAGACGATGCCGACGAGCTCGTCCTTCTCGACCACCGGCAGATGGCGGATGCGGCGGATCGTCATCTGCGCCATCGCCTCGTCGACCGTGTTCTCGCCGGTGACGGTGACCGGCGGCGCGGTCATCACCTGCTCGACATCGAGATCGAGCGCCTTTTCGCCGTCGCGGCGCAGGCAGTAGATGACGTCGCGCTCGGACAATATGCCCGCCACCTTGCCGTCCTTGAGCACCGGCATCGCGCCGATCCGGCGGTCGGCGAGCAGCTCGACCGCCTCGCGCAGGCTGGCGCCGCAGCCGATGCTGAGCACCTCGCTGCCCTTGTTGTGCAAAATCGCCGCTATCGTCATCGCCGCTCTCCCCAGCCGACTCGCCCTTGATGCTCGCACGGAGAGCCCCCAAAGGAAAGGCCATGCCGCGCCATGATCCGCCGACGACCAATCATGTCGATCCCGCCCGGCTCGACGCCGCCCGCGCCCATGACGCCTGGGCGCGCTATAAAAAGCTGATGCGCTGGATGACGCTGGCGGCGCTCTTCTCGGTCGCGGCGGCGCTCGCCTATCTGTGGATCGAGGCCGGCAGGATCCGCTTCCATGCCGGCGCGGCGATGGCGGTCGGCGTCGGCCTGTCGGTGCTGCTCGGCACCGGGTTGATGGGCCTCCTCTTCGTCTCGGCCCATTCGGGCCATGACGATGCCGCGAGCGGGAAGCGAGGATGACGCGCGATCGAGAGCCGGTGCTGCGCGTCGTGCCGCGGCCCGGCGACATCAACGCCAACGGCCATATCTTCGGCGGCTGGGTGGTGAGCCAGATGGACATCGGCGCCGGCATCATCGCCGCGCGCCGCGCCGGCGGACCGGTGGCGACGGTGGCGATCGAGAAGATGGCGTTCATCGCCCCGGTGCTGCTCCACGACCTCGTCTCGGTCTATGCCGAGATCGAGCGCATCGGGCGCACCTCGATGGCGATCCGGACCGAGGTGGTGGCCACGCGCCGGCGGGGCGAGGAGGACGTCAAGGTGACCGAGGGCCTGTTCACCTTCGTCGCCCTCGACGACAAGCACCGGCCGCGCCCGGTCGAGGGCTAGCGGCCCTGCTGCTGCTCAGGCGGCGGGCGAGGCCTCGTCGCCCGAGCGCTTGCGCGGACGGCGCTGCGGCTTTTCCTCCTCCGCGTCCTTGTCGGGCGCGATCGCGGGCGGCAGGCTGTCGACGGCGATCTTCTCCTTGCCGCCCACGTCCCGATCCTTGCGCGCGCCGTTGACGTCCTCGGCCGCCTGGCGCTTGCGGGGACGGCGCTGCTTCTGCTCGCCCTGGCTTTCGCGGTCGTCGTCATTCTGCGCCACCCGCTCGCGCCGGCCGCCGTCATTGTCGGCACCGCGCTCGCCGCGCTGGCGGCGCTGTTCCTCGATGCGGGCGCGGTTTTCGGCCAGCACGCGGAAATAATGGTCCGCGAACTGGAGGAAATATTCGGACTGGACGCGATCGCCCTGGGTCTGCGCGTCGCGGGCGAGCGACTTGTATTTTTCGAGCAGCTGGGCGGCATTGCCGCGCTGTCGATTGTCCTGGCGATTGCCCTGATTGGGCGAACCTTGCGATCTCGAGCCGCGGCCGCGACGGCGGCCGCCCTGACGATTGCTGATCAAGATTGTACCTCGTTGCTGGTGGTCATTATGCCACTCCATGGACCGGCCGCGGCCGGCCTCCCGCTGCACGACGCCCGGAGCCTGCGGGGCGCCCGCTTGCTTCCTCACGCTTCGACCGCCGCGATCGGCGACAGAGCATATCGGGGTCGGTGACGGTTGCCTCACAAATATGTGATCTGCCCCGTCCTGCTTCCCCTGTACCGCCAAGAGCGGTGAAAACCAAGCAAAATATCGCGCAATCGTCAATTTTCGATGACGAGGCAGCGCCGGCGGCCGGCAAGGTCCCGGCGGCCCGAGCATTTCCAGCCCAGGGCGGCGAAGATTTCCCGCGCCGCGGGATATTGGCCGGCGCCGAGCTCGAAACAGGCGAGGCCTCCAGGCGCGAGCCAGCCTCCGATCAACGGCGCCAGCCGCCGGTAGCCCCGGAGCCCGTCGGCGCCGGCATAGAGCGCCTCGGGCGGCTCATAGGCCGACACCGTGGGCGGCAGCGCATCGCCGCGCGCCACATAGGGCGGATTGCACAGGACGAGATCATATTTCTCCTCGCCGAGCTCCTCCCAGCCCATGCGCGCGAAACGGGCGCGACCCGCGAGCCCGAGACTGTCGGCATTGCGCCGCGCATAGCCGAGCGCGACAGCCGAAATGTCGATGCCGAGCCCGGTCGCGCGCGGCCACTCGGCGAGCGCGGCGAGGAGCAGCGTGCCGGGGCCGGTGCCGAGGTCGAGAATCCGCTCCGGGCCGGCGGCGCCGAAACGATCGACCGCCGTCTCGATCAGCGTCTCGCTGTCGGGCCGGGGGACGAGCGCGCCGGGGCCCACTTCGAGCTCGATCGTCCAGAAGCCCCGGCGGCCCAATATATAGGCGACCGGCTCGCCCCCGGCGCGGCGGGCGGCGAGCGCGGCGAAGCCCGGCGGCGCGGGATCGTCCATATGGCGAAGGAGCATTTCCTCGCGGCTCGTGCCGAGCGTTTCGGCCATCAGCAGCTCGGCGTCGAGCCGCGGCGTGTCCGAAAGGCCGAAGCGCGCGGCGGCCTTTCGGACCGCGTCACCCGCGCGCATCGAGATGGGCGAGCCGTTCGGCCTCGTCCTCGGCGATCAGCGCCGAGACGAGCTCGTCGAGCTGGCCTTCCAGTATCTCGGGCAGGCGATGGAGCGTCAGGTTGATGCGGTGGTCGGTGACCCGTCCCTGGGGGAAATTATAGGTGCGGATGCGCTCGGAGCGGTCGCCCGAGCCGACCATCGACCGCCGCGCGCCGGCGCGTTCGGAAGCGAGACGCTCGCGCTCGGCCTCGTAAAGCCGGGTGCGCAGCACCCTCAGGGCCTTGGCCTTGTTCTTGTGCTGCGATTTCTCGTCCTGCTGGACGACGACGAGGCCGGTGGGCACATGGGTGATGCGAACCGCGCTGTCGGTGGTGTTGACCGACTGGCCGCCGGGCCCCGAGGAACGGTAGATGTCGATGCGCAGATCCTTGTCGTCGATCGCGACATCGACCTCCTCGGCCTCGGGCAGCACCGCCACCGTCGCCGCCGAGGTGTGGATGCGCCCGCCCGACTCGGTCACCGGCACGCGCTGGACCCGATGGACTCCTGATTCGAACTTGAGCCGCGCGAAGACCCCCTTGCCGGTCACCGAGGCCACCACCTCCTTGAACCCGCCGACCTCGGCCGCGCTCGCCGAGATGAGCTCGACGCTCCAGCCCTGCCGCTCGGCGTAGCGCTGATACATGCGCAGCAGGTCGCCGGCGAACAGCGCCGCCTCGTCGCCGCCGGTGCCGGCGCGAATCTCGAGCATCGCGGGGCGCTCGTCGGCGGCGTCCCCGGGCAGCAGCCCGACCGCGAGCGCGCGCTCGGCGCGAGGGATTTTCGCCTTCAGCTCCTCGGCCTCGGCCTCGGCCATCTCGCGCATCTCCGGATCGGCGAGCAGCTCGTCGAGCGCGGCCAGCTCCTCGCGCAGGCGCTTGAGCTCGGCGGCGGCATCGGCGACCGGCTCGAGCTCGGCATATTCCTTCGACAGGGCGACGAGCTCGTCGGCCGCGAGACCGCCGGCGGCCATGCGGCGCTGGAGATCGTTCCTGCGCTCGAGGATCGCCGCGACGCGTTCGGCGGAGATGGCGGTCATGGCTTCAGCGCAAGGCCTCGGCCAGCGCATCGAGGACGACGTCGCGCTGCTTGCCGCTGTCCATATCCTTCACCCCCGCCTCGCCGCGCGCGAGCTCATCCTCGCCGAGAATGACGGCGTGGCGCGCGCCGCTCGCCGCCGCCTTCTGCATGCGCTTTTTCATATTCCCCCTATAGGCCATGTCGACCGCGAGCCCCTCGCGCCTCAATCGCGCGGCAATCGCCATCGCGCGCCGTTCGGCCTCGGCGCCGAGCGGAACGATCACCGCGTCGGGAGCAGCCGCCGGCGGCTCCTCGATCAGCATCGCGAGACGCTCGATTCCCGCCGCCCAGCCGACCGCGGGAGTCTGCGGCCCGCCGAGATCGGCGATCAGCGCGTCATAGCGGCCGCCGGCGATCACCGCGCTTTGCGCGCCCAAATCCTCGGTGACGAACTCGAAGGCGGTGTGGCGATAATAGTCGAGCCCGCGCACGAGCCTGGGCTTCCTCGTCCAGGCGATGCCGGCCGCGTCTAGCCCCTCCGTCACCTCGGCGAAGAAGGCGGCGGCCTCGTCGCTGAGGAAATCGTCCACCGTCGGCGCGCTGTCGACGATCGGCCAGTCCTGATGCGCCTTGCTGTCGAGGATGCGCAAGGGATTGCGCTCGAGCCGCTTGCGGCTTTCCTCGGAAAGCTCGAAGCGGTGCCGGCCGAAATGCTCGACCAGCGCCTCGCGCCACGCGCGCCTCGTACGTTCGTCCCCCAATGTGTTGAGCTGAAGCTCGATCCGCTCCGACAGCCCGAGCCCGGCGAGCAGCTGGTCGGCGAAGGCGATGAGCTCGACGTCGGCGGCGGGCTCGGCGGCGCCGACGATCTCGGCGTCGAGCTGGTGGAACTGGCGGTAGCGGCCCTTTTGCGGCCGCTCGTAGCGGAACAGCGGGCCGTGGGTGGCGAGCTTCATCACGCCGTGCTGCTGCCAGCCGTTCGAGATATAGGCGCGCGCGATCGCGGCGGTGAATTCCGGCCTCAAGGTGACCGAATCGCCGCCCTTGTCCTCGAAGCTGTACATTTCCTTGGAGACGATATCGGTCGCCTCTCCGATCGAGCGGGCGAACACCTCGGTCGCCTCGAGCAGCGGCACCTCGACGCGCTGGAAGGCGTAGAGCCGGCGCACCCGGTCGAAGGCGGCGATCACCGCCCGGAAGCGCTCCGCCTCCGCGCCAAGCATGTCCTGCATGCCGCGCACGCGCTGGATGGTCTTGCCCATGCGGCGAGGGGCTTAGCAAATTTAGCGCGGCGCGAAAGCGCTCCCCGCGCGGGGGGCGCGGGATGACTTCGCGCGCGCTACCGCCTAAGGCTTTCGGCGATGGACATCCGCAAAATCCCGATCGGCCGCAATCCGCCGGAAAATCTCAACGTCGTGATCGAGGTGCCGGTGGGCGGCGAGCCGATCAAATATGAGTTCGACAAGGATTCGGGAGCGATCTTCGTCGACCGCATCCTCCACACGCCGATGCGCTATCCCGCCAATTACGGCTTCGTGCCGCACACCCTCTCGCCCGACGGCGATCCGCTCGACGCGATGGTGGTCGCGCGCTCGCCCTTCATGACCGGCTCCGTGGTGCGGGTGCGGCCGATCGCGGTCCTGCTGCTGGAGGACGAGCAGGGCGGCGACGAGAAAATCCTCACCGTCCCCGACAGCAGCACCTTCCCCTATTATGAGCGGGTCGACGAGGCGGACGACCTGCCCGGCATCGTCATCCAGCAGATCGAGCATTTCTTCACCCATTACAAGGACCTCGAAGCCGAGAAATGGGTGCGCGTCGGACGCTGGGGCGACCGCGCCAAGGCCTGCGAGGTGATCGAGGAGGCGATCGCGCTGGCGAAGAGGAAAAGCTGAGCCCTCATCGCCGAAGGCGCGCAAGGACGAGGAGAAAGACCGCTGCCCAAGGCATTTTCATCGCTGCTCGCCGCCGTCGCCCTCCTGCTCGGCGGCTGCGCGGGCCTTCCCGCCGCGCCGCCCGAGCCGCCCGAGCCGCCCGC
>JBHJHL010000057.1:0-7781 GCA_050330935.1 Sphingomonadaceae bacterium
GCGCGCGGCGCGCGCTGATAGGCCTGGAGGCCGCGGAGGACCCTGGCGAGCAGCTCGGAATCGCCCTCGCATTCGCGCCGCGCCAGGGCGAGGAAAAGCGGCAGCGGGCGCGGCCCCCGGCGTTCATGTTGCGGCGCATCATCCATTGGTGCTAGACCCCCGCCATGGCTGGGCAAAGAGAGAGCTGATGGCCGCTTCCGCCGACACCGCCGATCCCGTGATCATCAAGAAATACGCCAATCGCCGGCTCTACGACACCGAAAGCTCGTCCTACGTCACTCTCGATCATATCGCCGAGATGACACGGGCGGGACGCGAGTTCAAAGTCGTCGATGCCAGGACCGGCGAGGACATCACCCGCTCGGTGCTCACCCAGATCATCATGGAGGAGGAGGCGCACGGACGGACGATGCTGCCGCTCAACTTCCTGCGCCAGCTCATCGCCATGTACGGCGATTCTATGCAGTCGCTGATGCCCGACTATCTCGAGGCGGCGATGGAGGCCTTCCAGCGCAACCAGGCGCAGCTCCAGCGGGCGATGACGGGGGCGATGGCCGCCAACCCCATCGCCGAGATGGCGCGGCGCAATATGGAAATCTTCGCCGGCGCGACGGCGGCGCCCAAGGCTGGCGGAGAGACGGCCGCCGACAAGGCCGAGGTCGCCGAGCTGAAGGCCGAGCTCGCCGCGCTCCGGGAAAAGATCGACCGGCTCGGGGAGTGATCTCCCCTCGCCCCCCTTCGGAAAGGGGCCGGAGCGGGGAAGATGGCCGGGCCGGGATCGCCATGCCTCGGCCCGAGCTCCCTTCGGGGAGGGGCTTTGGACCTACCGCGGCTTCCTGAACTTCAGCGTCATGCGGTCGCTTTCCCCGATCGCGAGATAGCGCTCGCGGTCCTCCTCGCCGAGTCGAAGCGAGGGCGGCAGCGTCCACACGCCCTTCTCCCAGTCGGCGGTGTCGGCGGGATTGGCGTTGATCTCGCTCGCCGCGACGAATTCAAAGCCCGCCTGTTCGGCCAGCTCCATCACCGTCGAGACCTTGATATAGCCGCTCGTCTTCTCGCGCTCGTCGGGCGCGTCCTCGGGCAGGCGATGGTCGACGACGCCGAATATGCCGCCCGGCTTGAGCATCCGATAGGCCTCGGCGAACGCCGCCGCGGCATAATCCTCGCCGTCGCGGCCGGAGCCCATGCGCCAGTTGTGGACGTTGCGGAAGGTGAGAACGACGTCAGCTATCCCGTCGGGCACGCGCTCGCCCTCGTCCCAGGGCAGGAAGGCGGCTGTGCGGACCTGGCCGTAGGTCGCCGGGTCCTCCTGCTTGAGCGTCGTCACCGTGCCGAGGCCGCGCGGCGAGGCGACCGTGTAGAGCACTCCCTCCCCGGCGAGATAGGGGGCGAGGATCTCGGTGTACCAGCCGCCTCCGGGCCAGATTTCTACCACGACATCGTCGGGCCTCACCTCGAAGAAGGACAGCGTCTCGATGGGATTGCGGTAGCGGTCGCGGGCGCGGTTCTCCTCGCTCCGGCTCGGCGCGTTGACCGCCGAGGTGAGCGCGATCTCCTCGCCCATCGAGATCGTCCGCGTGCCCTGGCTCACTTCGGCGCAGGCGGCGAGCCCGAGCGCGACGGGCAGGGCGAGGGCGAGTGGAAAGAAGGTCTGGCGCATGTCACGGCTCCCCCTATTGATGGCGGCCCGAATTCATGTCGAAAGTGGAGCGATGACGCAAGCAACACTCTTCTTGGCGGCGGGCATGCTCGCCGCGATCGCCGTCCTCGCCGCGCTCGCCGATCACCGCCGCGGCCGCCGTCGCGACATCGACGCGGTCGGCTTCGTGCCGTGGACGGTGATCCAGCTGCTCGCCGCGCTCGGCGCGATCATGGCGCTTGCCTTCGCCGTCAAGGGCTAGCGGGAACCGGGCGTTCGCAAGCAGGTTGAGTTGCTCGGCTGGTTGAGGAGTTGGTCGATGGCTAGAGCATTTCTGTTGGCTGCCTCCGCGCTTGCGCTGGGTTCCGCGTTGCCCGCGCGCGCTGAAATCGCCGCCGATCTTCGCGCGCTTGCCGAAAATCCGCTCGTGACGGTGCAGGTCTCGGATTCGGTGGAGACATCCCCCGATTCGGCGCTGATCCATGTCGGGGTGCAGACCCCTGCGCCTACCGCCTCGGCGGCGCTGGCCCAGAACAGCCGCGAGATGGAGCAGGTGCTCGCTGCGATACGCGCGGCCGGCATCGCGCAGCGCGACATCCAGACGACCGGGATCATGATCCATCCGCAATATGATTATGAAGGCACGCGGCGCGGCATGCCGCCGCGGCTCACCGGATATCAGGCAAGCAATTCCGTCCAGGTGACGATTGACGATATCGGTTCGATCGGCGCCTTTCTGGACAGGATCGTCACCGCCGGCGGAACCAGTGTCTCGGGTCCCCATTTCACGGTCAGCGATCCCGATCCTCTGCTGCGCGAAGCGCGCGCGAACGCGTTGCGCAAGGCCGACGCGCTCGCCGCCGAATATGCGCGGGCGAGGGGATATTCACGCGCGCGGCTCGTCTCTGTGCAGGAAGGCGGCTTCCACGGCGGTGGCCCGATCGTCGTCACCGGCTCGCGGATCTCCGGTCTTGCGGCGCCGCCGCCTCCGCCGCCGCCGCCCGTCGCTCCCGGTCAGGTTTCGACCGGCGTCACGCTTGCCGTCCAATATATTCTGGAGCGATAGCCGCTACAGGCAGGCCTCGAGGAAGGGCTGGTCGAAGCCGAACTGCTTGGCCTTTTCGAGCGTGTAGGGCCTGAGGCCCATCGAGCGGTATTCGCCGATGATCTTCCCGTCTGCGGTCTCGTCCATATATTCGAACTTGAACAGCTCCTGGGTGACGATCACGTCGCCTTCCATGCCGATCACCTCGGTGATGTTGGTGCAGCGGCGCGATCCGTCGCGCAGGCGCTTCACCTGGACGATGATGTCGACCGAATCGGCGATCTGGCGGCTGATCGCCTCCTTCGGGATCTTGATGTCCGACATCATCACCATGTTTTCCATGCGGGCGAGGCATTCGCGCGGGGAGTTGGAGTGGATCGTCGCCATCGATCCGTCATGGCCCGTGTTCATCGCCGCCAGCAGGTCGAAGCATTCGGCGCCGCGCACCTCGCCGAGGATGATGCGGTCGGGGCGCATGCGAAGCGCGTTGATGACGAGGTCGCGGATGGTGATCGCGCCCTGGCCCTCGAGATTCGGCGGCCGCGTCTCGAGCGGCAGCCAGTGGGGCTGCTGGAGCCTCAACTCGGCCGCGTCCTCGATCGTGATCACGCGCTCGCCGGGGTCGATCATCTTCGACAGCGCGTTGAGCATCGTCGTCTTGCCCGATCCGGTGCCGCCCGAGATGATGATGTTGAAGCGGCTGGCGCCGGCGATCTTGAGCAGCGTCGCCATCTTGTCCGAGACCGAGCCGAAATTCTTCAGCATGTCGATGGTGATCGGCTTTTCGGAGAATTTGCGGATCGAGATCGCGGTGCCCTTGAGCGACAGCGGCGGCACGATGACGTTGACGCGGCTGCCGTCGGGCAGGCGCGCGTCGGCGAGCGGGGTGGTCTGGTCGACGCGGCGGCCGACGCGGTTGACGATGCGCTGGGCGATCTGGAACAGATGCTCCTCGTCGCGGAACTGGATCGACGAGAGCTTGATCTTGCCTTTTTTCTCGACATAGGTCTGGTTGGGGCCGTTGACCATGATGTCGCTGACTTCCGGGTCGGTGAGCAGCTCCTCGAGCGGACCGAGGCCCAGAAGCTCGTCGACCAGCACCTTTTCGAGCGCGAATTGCTCGCGCCGGTTGAGCGTGATCTTGAGTTCGGTCAGCACCTCGCCGATGATCGGGCGGAACTCCTCGGCGAGCTCGTCCTTGGTGAGCGAGGCGGCGGCCTCGGGATCGACGCGCTCGAGCAGGCGCGGCAGCACCTCTTCCTTGATACGGTGGATCGAAGCCTCGAACCCTTCCATTCCCGAGGTCGGCCCGGCGCCTTCGGCGGTGCGGCTTTCGAGCCTCGCCATCGCGTCGAGCTTGGCCGGCGGATCGCTCTCCTCATCGATGGGCGGCAGGCTGGCGGGATCGATCGGCGGGAATTGCTCGCCGCCGTCGGTCGGCTTCACGAAGCCGCTCCCCTTCATCGGCTTGGCGACCCCGAAATTGGGCCGCGTTGCGCCGCTGGTGCCGCTGCGTCGTCCGAAAGCGCTCATAAATTCAGTGAATCCCGCTTTTTCCCATTTCCCCGGCGTTCGGGAAACTAGTGAATAGGCGGGAAACTTTGACAATATCCTAATCCGCGCGCGCGGCCCGGCAGGGCGTTCAGGCGGAGGTTCCGGCCCTTTCGGCGAGGATGGTGAGGCCCTGTTCGTTGATCTCGGCGAAGCCGCCCTCGACGGCGATGGTCTCGCGCTCGCCGTCGGCGCTCCGGTAGATGCCGAGCTCGCCGTCGCGGATCGTCGCCATCAGCGGGGCATGGCCCTCGAGGACGCCGAAATCGCCCTCGCTGCCGGGGACGACGACCATATGGACCTCCTCGGAGCGAAGCAGCTTCTCGGGGGTGACGAGTTCGAACTTAAGGGGCATCGGGCTTACGACTCCTCGGCCAGCTTCTCGGCCTTGGCGACAGCGCCGTCGATGCCGCCGACCATGTAGAAGGCGGCCTCGGGGAGATGGTCATATTCGCCGCTGACCACCGCCTTGAAGCTGCGGATCGTGTCCTCGAGCTCGACGAACAGGCCGGGGATGCCGGTGAACACCTCGGCGACGTGGAAGGGCTGCGAAAGGAAGCGCTGGATCTTGCGCGCCCGCTGGACGGTGAGCTTGTCCTCCTCGGAAAGCTCGTCCATGCCGAGGATCGCGATGATGTCCTGCAGCGACTTGTAGCGCTGCAGCGTCTCCTGCACCGCGCGCGCCGTTTCATAATGTTCCTGGCCGACGGTGCGCGGCTCGAGCACCCGGCTCGTCGAATCGAGCGGGTCGACGGCGGGATAGATGCCGAGCTCGGAGATCGAGCGGCTGAGCACGGTGGTCGCGTCGAGATGGGCGAAGCTGGTCGCCGGCGCCGGGTCGGTGAGGTCGTCGGCGGGGACGTAGATCGCCTGCACGCTCGTGATCGAGCCCTTGTTGGTCGAGGTGATGCGCTCCTGGAGGTTGCCCATGTCGGTGGCGAGCGTCGGCTGATAGCCGACCGCCGAGGGAATGCGCCCCAGCAGCGCCGAGACTTCGGAACCCGCCTGGGTGAAGCGGAAGATGTTGTCGACGAAGAAGAGCACGTCCTGGCCTTCCACGTCGCGGAAATATTCGGCGATGGTGAGCCCCGAAAGGCCGACGCGCGCGCGCGCCCCGGGCGGTTCGTTCATCTGGCCGTAGACCAGCGCCACCTTGGAGCCTTCGGAGATCGCCTTGCCCTCCTCGTCCTTGGCGATGACGCCGGCGTCGAGGAACTCGTGATAGAGGTCGTTGCCCTCGCGGGTGCGCTCGCCGACCCCGGCGAACACCGATGTGCCGCCATGGCCCTTGGCGATGTTGTTGATGAGCTCCTGGATGAGCACGGTCTTGCCGACGCCGGCGCCGCCGAACAGGCCGATCTTGCCGCCCTTGGCATAGGGGGCGAGCAGGTCGATCACCTTGATGCCGGTGACGAGGATGTCGGTGTCGGTCGACTGGTCGACGAACTTGGGCGCCTCGGCATGGATCGGCGCGGTCTGCTTGGCGTCGATCGGCCCGCGCTCGTCGATCGGCTCGCCGACGACGTTCATGATCCGCCCGAGCGTCTCCGGGCCGACCGGCATGCGGATCTCCGAGCCGGTATCCATCACCTCCTGGCCGCGGGTGAGGCCGTCGGTCGAATCCATGGCGATCGTCCGGACCATGTTCTCGCCGAGATGCTGCGCGACCTCGAGCACCAGCCGCTTGCCGTTGTTGTCGGTCTCGAGCGCGGTCAGGATCTCGGGCAGCTCGTCGTCGAAGCTGACGTCGACGACGGCGCCGATCACCTGCGCGATCGTGCCGACATTATTGGTCCGGGAGGGTTTGTCCTTGAGCTTGGTGGCCATGTCTGACTGCCTTCTTTCCTTCGTTGCCCGGCGAAAGCCGGGGTCCAGTCTTTATTGATCTATAATGTCCCGACGCCGGAGATGATCTCGACCGGCGCGGTCGCGATCCCCGCCTGGCGGGTGCGATTGGATTTCTGATTATTGGGGGTCATAGAATGCAAACGCCCTCGCGCTTGATGTCGGCGTGCATCCGGTCGGGCGCGATATCGAGCTCGCCGGGCCACGTCACCGCGCCCAGAACGACCTCCGCCTCGGCGAATCTTTCGGGATCGCGCAGATGCTCGAACACGCCGTGGAAGGCGGCCGGCGAAAAGCGCACCTCGCCCTCGAGCCCGTCCCGGAAGCGAACGTGGAGCCGATGATCGCCGATGACCTTGCAGGCTGTCACCCGCCACGGCATCTTGGAGTCCTTGAGGGGCGGCGTCACGTCAGCGGAGCGATCGGGGCGGGCGGAATGTTCCGGCTGGCCAGATCCCATGCCTCCAGCAGTTCCTCCTGATGTTCTCGCATCCATTCAACCACCATCGCCATTGCGCGTTTGGGAAGCGATCCTTCCATCACTTCCAGCGTCTTTATCGCCACCACGGCTTCCTCGCCCGAATAGCGGGCGTGGATATGCGGCGGATTGTGATCCGACCAGTAGATGTAGATCACGATCCCGAAGAATATACTGATCGCCGGCACGCGTCACAACGCCTCCGCTCCCGAGATGATCTCCACGAGCTCGGTCGTGATCGCCGCCTGGCGGGTGCGGTTGTAGCGGATGGTGAGCTTGTCGATCATCTCGCCGGCGTTGCGCGTCGCATTGTCCATCGCGGTCATCCGGCTGCCCTGCTCGGAGGCGGCGTTCTCCAGCAGCGCGCGATAGATCTGCACCGCGACGTTGCGCGGCAGCAGCTCGGCGAGGATCGCTTCCTCGCCGGGCTCATATTCCACCGCCGCCGAGGAGGCGGACATCTCCTCGCCCTCCTCGATCTCGACCGGGATGATCTGCTGCTCGACCGGCTCCTGGACGAGCGCCGACTTGAAGCGCGCGTAGAAGAGATGCGCGACGTCGAAATCGCCCTCCTCGAAGCGCTTCAATATGTCGGCGGCGATCGCCTGCGCGTCCTCGAAGCTCGGCCGCTTCATCTCGCCGGTGTCGAAATGATGCTCGATCTGCTTGGGAAAGAAGCGCTGGACCATCGCCTTGCCCTTGCGCCCGACGAGATAGAAGCGCACCGTCTTGCCCTCGCCTTTGAGCCGCTCGGCGGTCTTGCGCGCGGCCCGCACGATATTGGCGTTGAAGGCGCCGGCGAGGCCCCGGTCGGATGTGCAGACGACGAGCAGGTGGGTGTCGTCCTTGCCGCTGCCGGCGAGCAGCTTCGGGCTTTGCGGCGTCAGTTGCACCCGCGCGGCGAGCCGGCGCATCACCCCTTCGAGGCGCTCGGCATAGGGGCGTCCGGCCTCGGCGGCGGCCTGCGCCTTCTTGAGCTTGGCCGCGGCGACCATCTGCATCGCCTTGGTGATCTTCTGGGTCGACTTGACCGAGGAGATGCGCCCTTTGAGTTCCTTGAGGCTGGCCATTTTCCCTCTTTATCGCCCCCGGCTTTCCTGCTTTTCATTCCCCGGCGCAGGCCGGGGTCCAGCCCGCGCACCCGGCGTGCGCGGAGACCCGCGGAAATATTCCTACAAGAACAATCAATAGTCGAGGATATTGAACAGATAATGGAGGTTCTC
>JBHJHL010000058.1:0-25739 GCA_050330935.1 Sphingomonadaceae bacterium
GGTAAGCGGCGGAATCGGTTCACGCGGAGGCGCGGTGGCGCGGAGGGTTCCGGCACTGCCCGCGCCGCAGGCGCAATCGATCGGCCTATTGTCGGCTATGCCCAAGGATGAGCTGCGGCTGCGCCGCAGGCACGACCCCTCCGCGCCTCCGCGCCTCCGCGTGAATCTGTTGACAGCACGAGGCAGCGCGCTCGCTCGCCGGTCTCGCGGAACACGATCTCAGCCGAACGGGAACGGCCGGCCGGCGACCGCCTGCGCCCAGGTGCCGAGGGTGAGCGCGGCCCAGGCGAGGGCGGCGAGGAGGACGAGCGGCAGCCGCGCCGGCGCGCGCATCGCCGCGAGCGCGGCGGCGAAGAGCGGCAGCGCCTGCTGCGCGTGGATGCCGAAGAAATGCGCGACCCGAAGGTCGCCGCCCGCCTGGTTCCAGGCGAAGAGCGGGATGACGCTCGCATGCGCGCCGACCGCGGCGCCGCCCGACGCGCTGATATAGCCGCCGAGCGATCCGCCGAGGCCGAAGGTCATGACGAGGCCGAGGACGACCGCGAGCCGGTAGGCGGGATCGAGGCCGGGGGCGGGGCGGCGCGCGATCTCCCAGGCGAGCGGCAGGGTGGTCGAGACGAGCAGCACCGCGCCCACCCCCATCAGCGAATACATGGTCGCGTAGAAGGGCGTGTCGAAATTGAAATGCGAGGCGAGGCCGCGCGCGCCCTGGAAGGTGATCCAGAACAGCTCGAAGCTGGCGGCGAGGAGGAGGATCGCGACGGTGATCCGCAGCAGCCAGCTCCGCCGCCGATCGGAGCGGACATAGCCGAAGAACCAGGCGGCGGTGCCGGCGAAAACGGCGATCGAGAGGAAGAATTTGGTCGGCTTCAGCCACACCGAGACGCCGAGGATGGTGCGCGGATCGACAAGCATCGCGATCGAGGTCGCGAGCGCGCCCAGCAGGCAGAGCGCGGCATAGCTTGCGAGCAGGCGGTGGCGCGCGAACAGCTCGGCGGCGAAGCGGCCCGGGGCGTGCAGGCGCGGGCTTCGGGCCGGCGCGGTCAGCGTTGCTTCCATGTCTTTTCTCCGATGAACAGGAAGAGGAGGAGCGCGAGCAGCAGCCCCGCCGGGCCGAAGAGGAAGGTGAGCGGCAGGCAGGGGAGAAGGAGCAGCGGAGGCACGCCGGCCGCCAACCCGGTGCGCGCGATCCAGGTGCCGACGAAAAGATCGAAGGCGAGATAATGGATCCAGCCGGCGGCGAGCGCATCGTCATCGGCGAAAAGGGCGCGCACTTCTTCGAGCGAGCCGAAGCCGCCGCCCTCGGCGCCCCAGCCGCGCGCGAGCAGCAGGATATAGGCGATGGCGAGCAGCGCCGGGACGACATAGGCCGTAACCGGCCACACCCAGCGGCGCAGCGGCGCGGCGAACAGCGAGAGCGCGAGCGCCGCCCAGCCGATCATCGCGATCAGCCCGCCAAGATCGAAAAGCTGCTGCGCCATAGTCTTGCCCCGGCTATCTTGACACTGTACAGATGGTACATGGCGAACAATCTGAACAGTGTCAAGACCGAAGCGCGCTACCATCATGGCGCGCTGCGCGAGGCGCTGCTCCTCGCCGCCGAGGAGCTCATCGCCGAGCGCGGCGCGGAAGGCTTCAGCCTGCGCGAGACGGCGCGGAGGGCGGGGGTGTCGCCATCGGCGCCGGCGCATCATTTCGGCGACGCGCGCGGGCTTCTGACGGCGCTCGCCGGGCGCGCCTTCGCCCTGTTCGCCGACGCGCTGGAGGCCGCCGACCGTGGCGCCGGCGGGGCGCGGAGCGCGCGGGTGAAGGCGCAGGGCCTCGCCTATGTCCGCTTCGCGCTCGCCCATCCCGGCCTGTTCGAGCTGATGTGGCGGCGCGACATGATCGATCCCGGGGACGAGGTCTATCGCGGCGAGTCGCGGCGCGCCTTCGGCATGCTCCAGTCGGCGAGCGAGGGCCGCGCCGCGCGCCCGGTCGCGCGCGATCTTACCGCGCCGCCCGATCCCGCGACGATGGCGAGCTGGTCGATCGTCCATGGCTATGCGATGCTCGCGCTCGGCGGCGCGATGGGGCGCGACGACAAGGCGCATGCGCGCGCGCTCGCCCTGCTGCCGCGCGTGCTCGACCATCTGGAGCTGCAGCGGCGGCGATGACGGACGCGAAGCGCCACGCCCCGGCGACCGCCCGCAACCGCGATCCGATCATCGCGGTGCTGAAGGACGCGCTGCCCGAAACCGGGCTCGTGCTCGAAGTGGCGAGCGGGACCGGCGAGCATGCGCTCGCCTTCGCGCGCGCCTTTCCCAAGCTGCAATTCCAGCCGAGCGATCCCGACCCCGACTATCGCGCCTCGATCGCGGCGTGGCGCGAGGCCGAGGGGCCCGACAATCTGCTGGCGCCCATCGACCTCGACGCGCGCGATGCGCAATGGCCGGTGGAGCGCGCCGACGCGATCGCCTGCATCAACATGGTCCATATCTCGCCCCGGGCGGCGACCGAGGGGCTGATCGCGGGGGCGGGCCGCATCCTGCCGCCGGGCGCGCCGCTCTATCTCTACGGGCCCTATCGCCGCGAGGGGGTGGAGACCGCGCCGTCGAACCTCGCCTTCGATGCGAGCCTCAGGGCGCGAGATCCCGAATGGGGGCTGCGGCGGCTGGAAGATGTCGATGCGCTGGCGAAGCGGCACGGGCTGACGCTGGAGCGCGTCGTTGCCATGCCGGCGAACAATATATCGGCGGTGTTCCGGCGCTCTGGCCAAGCTCCGGTTCGAGGGTGAATCGTGCACCGGCGCAAGCCGGTGCCAAGCCCAAGGCGGTGCAACTGGACCCCGGCTTTCGCCGGGGAACGGCTGGGTTGGACGCGGTGCCCGGCCCTTCGGCGCCGCTCAGGAGAGCCCTGCACCGGGGAACGGTTGGTATGGACGACCGGCTATCGTCAGGGAACAGGAGTGGTTCCATCTGGGAACGGCGAGGGGTGCAGGAAGGGTCCTTCGTGCACCGGCGCAAGCCGGTGCCCAGTCCAAGGCGG
Organism: Sphingomonadaceae bacterium; assembly: GCA_050330935.1. GTDB lineage: Bacteria > Pseudomonadota > Alphaproteobacteria > Sphingomonadales > Sphingomonadaceae > Allosphingosinicella. The sequence goes on from JBHJHL010000058.1 coordinate 3,028, forward strand.
TGCAACTGGACCCCGGCCCTTCGATGCCGCTCAGGAGAGCCTTTCGCCGGGGAACAAAAAATGGTTTCGTCGAGCTAGAGCCGTGCACCGGCGAAAGCCGGTGCCCGGTTAGGGTATGGTATTGGACCCCGGCCCTTCGGCGCCGCTCAGGAAAGCCCTGCGCCGGGGAACGGGTTTGGACGCGGCGGTCGAGGCCGGTCAGCTCTTGGTGGCGCCGTGATAGGTCTCGTTGAAGCGGCGTTCGTCCTCTTCCTCGGATTTGTCGGCGCCGGTGACGCGGGTGACGCCGGTCTTGCCCTCGATCTGACGCTCGCGCTCGGCCCGCGAGCCGATGTCGCGCTCGAGCTCGCCGTCGGCGCGGCCGCCCTGATCGGGCGTCTCCTCGGCGCCCGCGCGCTCGACGATATCGCTGTCGTCATGACGGCGCGCCGTTCGGGTGCGGCGGTTTTCCTGTTCCATTCTTTCTGCTCCTCAATCGGTGAGATAGGGCCGGCGGGGCGCGCCCATGCCGGCAGCGATCACAGCCCCGGCGAGCGACAGCAGCGAGGCGAAAAAGGCGTACCAGGCGAGCTTCGACAGCGTGTCGAGCGCCGCCTCGCCGGCCTCGCCCGCCTGCTCGCGGACATTGCTCACCGTCTCGTCGACCGAGGTTTCGGCCTGTCGCGTTGCCTCGGCAGCCTGGTTCTGCCAGCGCGCGGCGATCCGCTCGGCCTCCTCGGGAGTAGTGCCGAAGCGCGCCGCGACGGCCTCGGCGAGGCGTTCGCGCTCGGCCTCGGAGACGACCGGATCGGGGCCGGCGAACAGCTCGTCGATCAACTGGTTGACGTCCTGCCTCGCGTCGCCGGGTGTGCGCACGATGTCCTCGGCCGCGGCCGCGGCCTCCTCGCGCGCCGCGGCGGCGTCGGCCTCGGTGAGACCGGCCTGCTGCGCCAGCCGCTCGGCCTCGGCGCGGATTTCCTGCCGCGCCTGGCGCGCCGCCGGCGAGAGCTGGCCGAGATCGACATCGTCGGGGATCACCGCGCCGCCGACGCTGCCGGCGACGTTGACCGTGGTGCGCGCGACGGTCGAGACGGCGCTCGCGGCGGTGTTCACCGTGGTGCCGATCGCGCTCGTCGCGAACCATAGGGTGACGATGGTGACGAGACCCCAGACCGCGGCTCCGTGCGCGGTCGAGGATGATCTTTCGGGAATGCCCGAAGTGTGGCCGGCGACATAGCCGCCGATGGCGAGCGCGATGACGCTGGTTGCGATCCACCAGATCGCGGTGCCGATGCCGACGCCCGCGAAAGGCTGGCCCTGGGCGGGGTCGACGGCGGCGAGGCCGATCGCGGTGCCGAGCAGGCTCAATAGCGCGAGCACGCCGAGGGCGATCACGGCGCCGGCGAAGATCGCGCCCCAGCTGATGCGCTTCAGAAGCGCGGGCCGGGCGGTCGCATGATGCGCGCTATCGGCGACCGGACGTTCGACATAGCCGTCGCGATCGCCATCGCCGGCGGCGGGCGCGGGTCTCCTTGCCATGATGCTTTTCTCCCCATCTGCTGCTGCCGCATCGCGCGGCCGTCAGCCGGTCAATGGGAGGCGCCCGCCGATAGTTCCGTGAAAACCATATGAAAAATGGTGAGCCCAGAAGGATTCGAACCTTCGACCTACTGATTAAAAGTCAGTTGCTCTACCGACTGAGCTATGGGCCCGGCGCCAGGAGGCGGAGTTAGGCGCGCGGGGGAGCGGGGTCAACCGGGACGCGGCCGGCGTCCGGAATGACGAAACCGCAGCTGGCGCACGCTGAGGCCGGTGACGGGGTCGCGCATCGCGGGCGCGATCTCCGAAAGCGGTCCGAGCACGAAGGCGCGGGCGCGGAAGGCGGGGTGCGGGATGACGAGCCCGCGCGATTTTCCGTCTCTTGGGGCCCACATGCCGCCCGACCACAGGATGATGTCGAGATCGATCACGCGCGGGCCCCATTTGCGCCCGCGCCGCCGCCCGAAATCGCGCTCGACCGCGAGCAGCAGATCGAAGAAATTGTCGGGAGCGAGGGGGCTTTCAAAGAGCGCGGCGGCGTTGGCGAAGCCGCGTCCGGCCGGGCCCATCGCGGGGTTGCGGAGAATGTCGGAGAGCGCGAGAAGCTTCGGCCCCCGGTCCGCCACAGCCTTCGCGGCCGCACGCACGACATCGGCCGGCGCGCCGTGGCGGACATGGCGCCGGTTCGAGCCCAGCGCGACGGCGTAGCGGGAGGGCGGCGGTTTCGGCAGGATGATCTCCCCGGAAAACCGTCATGCCGAACCCGTTTCGGCATCCATGCCTCCGACCGCGCCGCAGGGGGGCGAGATGGACCCCGGATCAAGCCCGGGGTGACGAATTGCGATAAAAGCGCGATTAGTGGTTTTCCATGCCGATCGCCACTCCCGCGGACATCAGCCCGGTGCCCGAGGCCGAAGCGCCGCGCGATTGCGCGCTCTGCCCGCGTCTCGCCGCGTTTCGCGAAGAGCTGCGCGCCGAGCATCCGGACTGGTGGAACGCGCCGGTGCCCGCCTTCGGCGACCCGGACGCCTGGCTCGGGATCGTCGGCCTCGCGCCGGGCAAGCATGGCGCCAACCGCACCGGCCGGCCCTTCACCGGCGACCATGCCGGCCATCTGCTCTACGAGACGCTGATCGCGCACGGGCTGGCGGCCGGCGACTATGACGAGCGGATCGACGACGGGCTGCGGCTCACCGGCGCGGTGATATTGAACAGCGTCAAATGCCTGCCGCCGCAGAACAAGCCGAGGCCCGAGGAGGTGCGCGCCTGCCGGACCTGGTTCGACGCGGCGCGCGCGGCGCTGCCCGATCTCTCCGTCTATGTCGCGCTCGGGCGGATCGCGCACGAGGCGGCGCTGCGCGCCTTCGGGCTGCGGCTCGCCGATCATCGCTTCGGCCATGGCGCCGAGCATGACCTGCCCGGCATCGGCACGCTGATCGACAGCTATCACTGCTCGCGCTACAACCAGAATACCGGGCGGCTGACGCCCGAGATGTTCGATGCGGTGTTCGCGCGGGCGGTGGCGCTTTCCCCCTCTCCCAGGCGCGGCTAGCCGCTTTTGCGGCAAGCCTTGCCATCCCTCTCCCGCCAGGGGAGAGGGGTCAGATGTCCTCGACGAGGCGGCCGTAAAGCTCGGGGCGGCGGTCGCGGAAGAAGCCGAAGGCGGCGCGGTGGCGCCTGGCCCGGTCGAGGTCGAGCGTCGCGACGATCGCCCCTTCCTCCTCGCGGCCCATTTCGGCGAGCATGTCGCCGCGCTCGTCGCAGATGAAGGAGGAGCCGTAAAAGGCCTGCCCGCCCTCGACGCCGGTGCGGTTGGCGGCGACGACGGGCACGACGTTGGAGACCGCATGGCCGACCATCGCGCGCCGCCAGAGCCGGGCGGTGTCGAGACCGGGATCGTGCGGCTCTGCCCCGATCGCGGTCGGGTAGAAGAGGATCTCGGCGCCCATCAGCATCATCGCGCGCGCCGCCTCGGGATACCATTGGTCCCAGCAGACGCCGACGCCGAGCGTGGCGGCCTCGCCCGGCCACACGCGAAAGCCGGTGTTGCCGGGACGGAAATAGAATTTCTCCTCATAGCCGGGTCCGTCGGGGATGTGGCTCTTGCGGTAGATTCCGGCGATCTTCCCGTCGGGACCGATCATCGCCAGGCTGTTGTAATGATGCGGGCCGTCGGCCTCGAAGAAGCTCGTCGGGATGTGGATGCGAAGCTCGGCGGCGAGCGCCTGCATCGCCTCGACCGCCGGATGCTCGGCGACCGGCTTCGCGCGGGCGAAATGGCCTTCCTCCTCGGTGCGGGGGAAATAACGGCCTTCGAACAGCTCGGGCGGGAGCACGACCGAGGCGCCCTTGCCCGCGGCCTCGCGCACGAGATCGGCGACGCGCGCGATGTTCTCGTCCCCGTCTTCCGACAAGGCGAGCTGGATGGCGGCGACGGTGATCTGGGTCATGGCCGATCCCTATCCGTTCGTCCCGAGCGAAGTCGAGGGGCGCGTGCACGGGGCGGACGCCCTTCGACTGCGTTCGGCTCCTCATGGAGCCGAACTGCGCTCAGGACGAGCGGGGATACCTACACCGGCACCTCGCGGCTGATGCAGTGCAGGGACCCGCCGCCGGCGAGGACATGGTCGGCGCGGATGCCGACCGCGGCGCGGCCGGGAAAGAGCGCGCCGATCGCCGCCACCGCCTTCGCGTCGTTGGGCGCGCCGTAGACCGGCACCGCGACCGCCGCGTTGCCGATGTAGAAGTTCATGTAGGAGGCGGGGACGATGTCGCCGCCATGCGTGATGCGTCCGGGCGACGGCAGGCGGACGACATCGAGACCGAAGGCGCGGGCGCGCGCGGCGGCGTCGCGATAGGCGCCGGCATTGGGATCGTCCTCGTCCGCCGGCTCCGGTATCGCGAGCGTGCCCGGCGCGACGAAGCGCGCGAGATTGTCGACATGGCCGTCGGTATGGTCGTTCTTCAGGCCCTCGCCGAGCCAGAGGACGCGGTCGAGGCCGAGATCGGCGGCGAGCCGCGCCTCGACGTCGGCGCGGGACATGTCCGGGTTGCGGTTGGGATTGAGCAGGCATTGCGCGGTGGTGACGGCAAGGCCGCTGCCGTCGCCGTCGATCGCGCCGCCTTCCAAAATCCAGTCGTGGCGCGTCGTGGCAAGGCCGGCGCGCGCGGCGAGCCGCTCGCCGATATCCTGATCGCCGGGCAGATCGTATCTGCCGCCCCAGCCGTTGAAGGCGAAGCAGGCGGCGCGGCGGTCATCGCCGCTGCCGATGATTATGGGCCCGGTGTCGCGCAGCCAGATGTCGCCGAAGCGCTCGACAATGGTCTCCGCGAAGGGCGCGGATGCGCGCGCCGCTTCGACCGATGCCTCGTCGGCGGCGACGAGGATGACGCGCTCGCCGGCGCCGCCGGCATGGACCGCGCGCGCGAAGGCGGCGATCTCCGCTCGGGCGGGTTCGAGGTCCGCTTCCCAGAGCGCTTCATCGCTCGGAAAGCCGATCCAGACGGCTTCATGCGGCGCCCATTCGGGCCGCTGGCGAAAACTCACATCCCCCCGCGGCTCTCGTCGCGGATGGCGCGGAATTCGGTGCCTTCGTACCAGTTCGGCCAGTCCTCGGTCTCGGCGAGCGCGCGGCCGATCGCATAATAGATCGAAAGATCGCGGGCGAGGCCCTGCCAGTCCCAGTCGGCGGTGATCTCGTCCTCGGGCCCGTGATAGCGTTCGGCTCGATAGGCCTGCTCGGCCGCCCGTCCCGCGGCGATCCCGCCTTCGACGAGATCCTCGCCGGGCCGCGCATAGAGCATCGGCACGCCGTGCTTGGCGAGGCTGAAATGGTCCGAGCGGTAATAATAGCCCGCTTCCGGAGCCGGCTCGGCCTTGAGCTCGAGCCCGCGCGCGTCGAGCACCGCGGCGAGATATTCCTCGAGCTCGGACTTGCCCTTGCCGACGACGACGAAGTCGCGGCTGGCGCCGGCGGCCGGCAGCCCGTCCATGTTGATCCCGCCCACCGTCCGCGCCAGCGGATAGACGGGATTGGCGCCGTAATAGGCCGAGCCCAGCAGCCCCGATTCCTCGGCGGTGACGGCGAGGAAGACGACCGAGCGCTCGGGCGCGCCCTGCTTGCGCATCGCATCGGCGATGGCGATGAGGCCGGCGGTGCCGGTGGCGTTGTCGCGCGCGCCGTTGCAGATATCGTCGCCCGCCTCGTTGGCCTCGCAAATGCCGAGATGGTCCCAGTGGGCGGTGTAGATGACATATTCGTCGGGCCGCTCGGAGCCGGGCAGGATGCCGATGACATTGTGCGAGCTCTGCGTCGCGGAGCGGTTGCGGAAATCGATCGAGGCCTTCAGGCCCAGCGGCACCGCCTTGAAGCCCGGCCGTTTCGCCGCCGCGGTCAGCGCGTCGAGATCGCGGCCCGGGGCGGCCATGATCGCGGGCGCCGCCTCGTTGGTCACCCAGCCGTTGACCCTGGTCGTCGGCGCGTCGGGATCGCGCCCGCCCATATAATGCTGCGGCCCCGACCAGCTGCTCGAGACGACGTTCCAGCCATAGGAGGCGGGCGCGGTGTCGTGGACGACGAAGGCGGCGGCGGCGCCCTGCCTGGCGGCTTCCTCATATTTATAGGTCCAGCGGCCGTAATAGGTCATCGCCCGGCCCTCGAACGTGCCGTCGAGGCTCTCCATCTCCCAGTCGGGGTCATTGACCAGCATGATCACCGTCTTGCCGGCGACGTCGACGCCTTCATAGTCGTTCCAGCCGCGTTCGGGCGCGTTGATCCCGTAGCCGACGAAGACGATGTCGGAATCCTCGAGCCGCGTCTCGGCGTCGGGGCGGTAGCTCACCGCGACCATGTCGGTCTTGTAGTCGAAGCTCAGCTGCGTCGCCGGGCCCGAGACGATGAGGTCCGGATCGCCCTCGAGGCCGATCTCGACGAGCGGCACCTCCTGGACCCAGCTTCCTTGATTGCCCGGCCGGAGCCCGGCCTCGGCGAAGCGGCGGGTGAGATATTCGACCGTCTTGCGGCCGCCGGGCGTGCCGGGCATGCGGCCTTCATATTCGTCCGAGGCGAGCGTTTCGATATCCTCGCGCAGCGCTGCGAGATCGATCGCCGCGGCGGTGACGGCGGGAGCGGAGGCTGTCTCGGGCGCCTCGGCCATCGGCGCGCAGGCGGCGAGGAGGGTGAAGGTGAATGCGAAGGCGACATGCTTCATGACTGGCTCTCCCTTAGGCTCGGGACAAGATCATGGCAGTCGCCCGGTTCGGCAGCAAGCCTTGCGGAAAAAAGAAGAGCCGGCGCGCATCGGCGCCGGCTCTTCCTCCTGTTTCGCCGCCCCGGCCCGGATCAGCGCGAATAATATTCGACGACCAGATTGGGCTCCATGCGCACCGGATAGGGAATCTCGTCGAGCTGCGGCACGCGGGCGAAGGTCACCTTCGAGGTGCCGTCGGGGACGACATAGTCGGGGATGTCGCGCTCGGGCAGGCTCTGCGCCTCGATCACCAGCGCCATCTCCTGCGCCTTGCCGCCCAGCGAGATCTCGTCGCCGACATCGACGCGGCGCGAGGGGATGTTGCACTTGCCGCCATTGACGCGGATGTGGCCGTGGTTGACGAGCTGGCGCGCGGCCCAGACGGTGGGCGCGAACTTGGCGCGGTAGACGACCATGTCGAGCCGTCGCTCGAGCAGCCCGACCAGGTTCTGGCCGGTGTCGCCCTTCATCCGCGCCGCCTCGGTATAGGTGCGCTTGAACTGCTTTTCGGTGACGTCGCCATAATAGCCCTTGAGCTTCTGCTTGGCCTTGAGCTGGATGCCGAAGTCGGACATCTTGCCGCGGCGGCGCTGGCCGTGCTGGCCCGGCCCGTATTCGCGGCGGTTGACGGGGCTTTTGGGGCGGCCCCAGATATTCTCGCCCATCCGGCGGTCGAGCTTGTATTTGGCGCTTGAGCGCTTCGACATGTCGTCGTCTCCAATTTGCTGTCGTCATGCTTCCGGAACGCACCGCACGGCTTCCCTTGGAGGCGCGGGGAGAGCCGGGCGCGGCCACCGCTTCACCGGAGTGCGGGGCCAATCGGGAAAAGCCCCATCGAAGCGTCGCGCTTCGATGGGAACCCTGCGAAGGCGGCGAGATGGCGGCGCGCGTCCCCGAAGTCAAGCCTTGTCGCGCCGGCCGGACAAGGCCCGCACGATGCCGCGCAGCGCCTGAACCTCGCGGCGCGACCAGCCCGCTTTGGTGAGCATCGTACGGATCGTGTTGCGCGTCGCGCGGGTGCGCTCGGGCGGGTGGAAATAGCCGGCCGCCTCCAGCTCGCTCTCGAGCTGGGCGATCAGCCCGTCGAGCTCGGCCTGCGGTGCACGGGGCTCATCCTCCTCGCGTGCGGTGGGCATGGCGAGCCCCGCCTGGCGCGAGAATTCATAGGCGATGAGGATGACGGCCTGCGCGAGGTTGAGCGAGCCGAAATCGGGATTGACGGGCACGGTGATTATCATCGAGGCGATGGCCACTTCCTCCGTGTCGAGGCCGGAGCGCTCGGCGCCGAACAGGATCGCAGAGGCCTCGCCATGGGCGTGCATGGCGCGCGCCGCCTCCTCGGGCGTCGCGACCGGGATGGCGAGGCCGCGCTTCCTGACCGTGGTGGCGTAGACATGGCCGCAATCGGCGACCGCGTCGGCGACGCTTGCGAAGACGCGCGCCTTTTCGAGCACGCTGTCGGCGCCCGCGGCGGCGGGACCGGCGTCCGGATTGGGCCAGCCGTCGCGCGGGGCGACGAGGCGCATGTCGGCGAGCCCGAAATTGAGCATCGCGCGCGCCGCCTTGCCGATATTTTCGCCGAGCTGCGGGCGCACGAGGACGATGACGGGTGTCGGCGCGTCCCGACCGCGCTTTTCTGCTGTGCTCGAAGAGGTGTCTCGACTTCGCTTCTCGGCTGCGCTCGAAACAGGCTCGACACGAACGGTGTGGGGATCGGCTAAGGGGGATCTCTCATTATCCGCCCCATCCGCGCGGAGCTCCTCCGCCCGATCCGGGCCCAGCTTGTCCGCCCGCCGCGCACCCGGGCTCTCCACCTCCCCCGAGCCCAGCTGGTCTGCCCGTCCCAGATTCGGCTCTTCCGTCCGCTCCGAACCCGGTTCCTCCGCCTGTCCAGAGCTCAACCCCTCCGTTCGCCCCGAGCGAAGTCGAGGGGCCTTGCCGAGCGGAGGCGAGGCCCGTGCTTCGCGTTCGCCGGGCGGGATGCTGGCGTTCTTCAGCTTCTGCCAGTCCCCGGCGATCAGGGCCTCCTTCTTCGCGCGCGACCATTTCTTGATCCTGAGCTCGGCCTCCAGAGCCTCGGCGCGGGTCGCAAATTCCTCGCTCCACATCAGCTCGATCGGGCGCTTGTCCTGCGTATAGCCCTTGATCTCTCCCCTGCGATGCTGGGCGATGCGGCGTTCGAGATCGTCGCTATGGCCGGTGTAATAGCTGCCGTTCGAGAGGCGGAGGATGTAGGTCCAGAAGCTCATGCTTCACAGGCCCGCCGGTTTGGCCCGGAAGGTGTCTCGACTTCGCTTCTCGGCTATGCTCGAAACAGGCTCGACACGAACGGTGTAGTTTGGCCTGTAAGGGCGTGTCTCGACTGCGCTCGACACGAACGGGACCGGGTTCACTCCTGCCCCGCTTCCTTCATCGAGCCGGCGAATTCCTCGAAATCGCTGGCTTCGCCGAAATCCTTATAGACCGAGGCAAAGCGGATATAGGCGACCGAATCGACCGCCTTCAGTCCCTCCATCACCATCGCGCCGATCCTGTCGGAGGCGATCTCGCTCTCGCCACTGGTCTCGAGCCGGCGCTGGATCGAGGAGACGAGCTTTTCGATCCGTTCCTGATCGACCGGGCGCTTGCGGCAGGCGATCATCACCGAGCGTTCGAGCTTGGCGCGCTCGAAGGGCTCGCGGCGGCCCTCGGCCTTGACCACGCTGAGCTCGCGCAGCTGGATGCGCTCGAAGGTGGTGAAGCGCGCGCCGCATTCCTCGCACTGGCGGCGGCGGCGGATCGCGGCGCCTTCCTCGGCCGGGCGGCTATCCTTTACCTGGCTGTTCTCATGGGCGCAGAAAGGGCAGCGCATCGAGCCTCTTCAGCGCTTGATCCGCCGCCACAAGGCGATGCCGCCGCCGGCGACGAGGCCGATCGGCAGCGTGACGACCGGGAGCAGCGCGCCGGCGACGCCGCCGATCGCCATGCCGGCGAGCACCGGCTTGGTCGAGGGATGGTCGAGGCCCTGCCTTGCCATGCCCTTCATCTCGTCGACGGCGCGCTGGCCCAGATTTTCCTTCGGGTCGCGGGGGTCTTCCATGTCGCTCATCCTTCGTAGACGGGAAAACGCGCGCACAGCTCGCGCACGCGTCCGCGCACGTCGCGCTCGACCGCGCCGTTGCCCTCGTGCCCGTTCGCCCTGAGCCCTTCGAGCACGTCGGCGATCATGTCGCCGATGTCGCGGAACTGAGGCACGCCGAAGCCGCGCGTCGTGCCGGCGGGCGAGCCGATGCGGATGCCGCTCGTCTTGACCGGCGGCAGCGGATCGAAGGGAACGCCGTTCTTGTTGCAGGTGATGCCCGCGCGCTCGAGCGCCTCGTCGGCGTCCTTGCCGGTGAGGCCGAGGGGCCTGAGGTCGACGAGCGCGAGATGGGTGTCGGTGCCGCCGGCGACGAGATCGGCGCCGCGCTCCTTCAGGCGCTCGGCGAGCGCCTTGCAGTTGGCGATCACGCAGCGCGCATAGGTCTTGAACTCGGGCCGCAGCGCTTCGCCGAAGGCGACCGCCTTGGCGGCGATGACGTGCATCAGCGGGCCGCCCTGGAGGCCGGGGAAGACCGCCGAGTTGATCTTCCTGGCGATGTCCTCGTCATCGGCGAGCACCATGCCGCCGCGGGGCCCGCGCAGCGTCTTGTGCGTGGTCGTGGTGACAACGTGCGCGTGGGGGAAGGGGGAGGGGTGCTCGCCGGCCGCGACGAGGCCGGCGAAATGGGCCATGTCGACGAGGAACAAAGCGCCCACCCGATCGGCGATTCGCCGGAAGCGGGCGAAGTCGATCACCCTGGGATAGGCCGAGCCGCCGGCGATGACGAGCCTGGGCCGATGCTCCTTCGCAAGCGCTTCCACCTCGTCGAAATCTATGAGGTGATCATCCCGCCTGACGCCATATTGGACGGCGTTGAACCATTTGCCCGACATCGCCGGTTTGGCGCCATGCGTAAGATGGCCGCCGGCGTCGAGGCTCATGCCGAGGATCGTGTCGCCGGGCGTCGTCAGCGCGAGCATCACCGCGCCGTTGGCCTGCGCGCCCGAATGCGGCTGGACGTTGGCGCACGAACAGCCGAACAGCTCCCTGGCGCGCTCGATCGCCAGGCTCTCGACCGAATCGGACGGCGCGCAGCCCTGATAATAGCGCCGCCCCGGATAGCCTTCGGCATATTTGTTGGTGAGCACCGATCCCTGCGCCTCGAGCACGGCGCGGCTGACGATGTTCTCCGAGGCGATGAGCTCGATCTGGCTCTGCTGGCGCTCGACCTCGGCGGCGACCGCCCCGGCGACGGCGGGGTCGGCCGCGGCGAGCGGGTCGGAGAAGAAGCCTGCGGGCTGCACCGCCTCGGGCGCGCCCCTGGACGCTGCGTCCGCCTCGGGCGCGGTGGTCGCCCCGGGCGAACGGGCGAGGTCCGGCGCGGTGCCGCTCATGCGTCTTCCTTGGTGAAGGAGGGTCGGGACAGCTTGCCGACGCGGCGCTCATGGCGGCCGCCCTCGAAATCGGTCGCGAGGAAGGCGTCGAGGCAGGCCCGGGCCATGTCGAGGCCGATGAGGCGCGCGCCCATCGCGATGACGTTGGCATCGTTGTGCGCGCGCGCGAGCCGGGCCGAGACGGGCTCGGAGACCATCGCGCAGCGGCAGGCGGGATTGCGGTTGACCGCCATCGAGATGCCGACGCCCGAGCCGCACAGCGCGACGCCGCGCTCGGCGCGACCCTCGGCGACCGCTTCGGCGAGGCGGTAGCCGAAATCGGGATAGTCGACCGACTCGCTCCCCTCGGTGCCGAGATCGAGCACGTCATGGCCGGCCTCGCGCAGATAGCGGGCGAGCGCGGCCTTCATCTCGGTCGCGGCATGGTCGGATGCGATGGCGATGCGGCAGGTCAAAGCGGAGTTCTCCTTTCCCGCCGCTTTTTGTAGGCATGCGCATCGCGCTTTGCCACCATCTTCTCCGCTTCGCGCCAGACCGGGCTTCTGTTGCGGCCGCTTAACGGCTAGCGTCGGTCGGGTCGGGAGAGCCGTCATGGAGATCGCCGAAAGCCAGTTCCATCCCTTGCGCGCCGAGCTCGCGGCGGAAATGCACCTGCGCAAGCTGCCGCCGCTCGAGCCGGGGGTGCGCATGGCGCAGATCGTGATGGTGCCCGAGGACGAGCGAAGCTGGGCCGAGACCGACGCCCATCTCGCGGCGCTGTGCGAGGCCGCGGGCAAGCCCTGCGATCCCGCCTCGCGTTTCTTCCGGGTGGCGATCGGGAACAGCGTCTTCATCTGGGAACGGCACACCGAATTCGCCTCCTTCACCTTCAGCCGCGTCGCCCCCGAGGCCGATCCCTTCGGCGAGGCGCCGTTCGCCGACCTGCCGCCCGACTGGCTCGGGACGTTGCCCAGGGGCGTGCTGCGCGCGACGCGCATCGCCTTCGTCGGCGGCCGCGAGGCGGGGGCCGAGGCGGGGCTCGGCGACGATCCCTTCAGGAGGGAGGATCTCGTCTGCTGCGACATCGCCGGGGGGCGGGCGCGCATCTGGTCCGACTTCCGGCTGCACGAGGACGGTTTCGGCCGGCTCCTCATCGCCGACAAGGGGCTCTCGGGGCTCGAGGCGGCGCTCAGCATCCAGCGCGTCCAGGAGCTCGGCAACTACCGCAACATGGCTCTGCTCGGCCTGCCCGTCGCGCAGGGGCTGACGCCCGAGGTCTCGCGCCTCGAGCAGCGGCTGGCGGCGCTCACCGCCGACATCGCCGGCGGCAGCGCCGACGATGAGAAGGCGCTCGACGAGCTGTCCTTCCTCTCCGCCGAGCTCGCCCGGCTGATGGCCGAGACGCGCTACCGGATGAGCGCCACCAAGGCCTATGCCGACATCGTCGCCGACCGGCTGCGCAGCCTCAAGGTGGTCAAGGTAGAGGGGCACCAGACGCTCGCCGACTTCACCGAGCGCCGGCTAGCCCCGGCGACCCGCACCTGCGCCTCCTTCTCGGCCCGGCTCGAGGACCTGTCGCGGCGCGTCAACTGGACGAGCGACCTCATGCGCACCCGTGTCGAGACCGCGGTCTCCGAGCAGAGCCGCGACCTGCTCGCCTCGATGAACCGGCGCACCCATCTCCAGCTCCGGCTCCAGCAGACGGTCGAGGGCCTGTCGATCGTCGCGATCAGCTATTATGCGGTGGGCCTCATCGCCTTCATCGTCGCCGGCATCGAAACGGGAATCGACGAGGAGCTGGTCGTCGCGCTGGCGGTGCCGCCGGTGGTGCTGGTGGTGTGGCTCGCGGTGCTGCGCCTGCGGCGCAAGGTCCTCGACTGAGCGTGCTTCGCGATGACAGCGGCGCGCCGCGATGCTAGGGTGCCGGCCATGAACCGTCCCTCCGACCCTTCGGCCGACGTCGCGGAAGCGCCCGCGCGCTTCACCGTCGATGAGTTCATGGAGATGGCCGCCGCCGGCGCCTTCGACATGATCGAGGGCAAGATCGAGCTCGCCGACGGAGTGATCGTCCGCATGCCACCCCCGAACTTCCGCCATTCCAAAATGCAGCGGCAGCTGTTCCTCAAGCTGCACGCCATCTTCGGCGAGGGCCGCGACGGCCTGATCGCGATGTTCGAGACCGGCTCGCGGCTTAGCGAATGGACGATGCGCCAGCCCGATCTCTCGGTCATCCGCGAGCCCGACGGCGAGGTGAAGCTGCTTGACGGCGCGGCCATATTCCTCGCGGTCGAGGTTTCCGAAGCGACGCTGCGCCGCGACCTCGGCCCCAAGCGCGACCATTATGCAGCGGCGGGCGTGCCCCATTATTGGGTCGTCGATCTTGACGGTCGCAAGACACATGTCTTCGCCGCGCCCGCGCAAGGGGGCTATGGCGAGGAAGAGGAGATCGCCTTCGGCGCGCCGGTGCCGGTGCCGGGAACCGGCGAGACGATCGTCGTCGAATAGCGGCCGTCGGGGCGGCGAGCTTCATTATGGCGACGAGGCTAGAGCGTCTCCACCCGCTCCAGCCCATGGTCGGCGAGCGCGGGGCGATAGGCCTCGATCGCCGGATCGGCGCGGGTGAAGAGCGCGATGTCCTCGCCGCGGCGCTCGGCCCATTCCACCTCGCGGACGAGCCAGGCGATGCGCCGCGCGATGCCCTCGCCGCCATGGACGAAGGCGACCCCGCGCGGCGCGGCGGCGGCGAGCTCGGCTTCGAGGAGCGGGAAATGGGTGCAGGACAGGACGATGGTGTCGATCCGCTCGCCGCCCTGCCTGGCGAACATCGCCCGCATCGCCTCGCCGATCACCTCCTCGTCGGGCGCCGCGCCGCGCAGCTTCGCCTCTGCCTGCTCGACGAGCGCCGCCGAGCCGTGGCGGACGAGCGCGCAGTCGGCGGCGAACTCGGCGGCGAGCCGGTCGACATAGGGCTGGCGCACCGTCGCCTCGGTGCCGAGCACGCCGATCACCCGGCTCTTCGACAGCGCCGCCGCCGGCTTGATCGCGGGCACCGTGCCGACGATAGGAAGGTCGAGCGCCGAGCGCACCGCGTCGAGCGCGATCGTCGAGGCGGTGTTGCAGGCGATGGTGATGAGGCGCGGCCGGTAGCGCTCGGCGAGCCGCCCGAGCAATGCCGGCACCCGCGCCTCGATCTCGGCCGCCTCGCGCGTGCCGTAGGGGAAGCCCGCATTGTCGGCGGCATAGACGATCGGCGCGTTGGGCAGCAGCGCGCGCGTCGGCGCGAGCACCGAAAGCCCGCCCATTCCGGAATCGAACAACAGGATCGGCGCCGCGCCCGTCATGCGGGCGGTTTAGCGCCGCCGGCGGCGCGGGCAAGCGCCGCGGGGCCGAGGCGTCCGGTTGCGGAGCCGCGGCGGGCGCGATAGTCTCCCGGGCCAAGGTCGGGGGGCGAGCTGAAGTGGAGCTTTACGTCGCACCATTGCTGGCGCTGCTGCTCGGCTATGGCCTCGGCTCGATCCCCTTCGGCCTCGTCCTCACCAGAATCTTCGGCGGCCCCGATCTGCGCGCGATCGGCTCGGGCAATATCGGCGCGACGAACGTGCTGCGCACGGGCCGCAAGGATCTTGCCGCGCTCACCTTGCTGCTCGACATCGGCAAGGGCTTCGCGGCGGTGGCGCTCGCGCGGCTGGCGTTCGATGCCTATGGCCATCTCGCCGCGGTCGGCGCCTTTCTCGGCCATTGCCATCCCGTCTGGCTCGGCTTCAGGGGAGGCAAGGGGGTGGCGACGCTGGGCGGCGTGCTGCTCGGCATCTACTGGGTGCTCGGCCTCGCCTATGCGGGCGTCTGGCTCGCTGTGCTGCTCGTCACCCGCTTCTCCTCCGCCGCGGGGATCGCCGCCGCGGCGCTGACGCCGGTGATCGCCGCCGCGCTCGGCCGCTTCGATCTCAGCATCCTGACGCTCGCCTTCGCGCTGCTCGTCCTGTGGAAGCATCGCGGCAATCTCGAACGGCTGATCGCCGGCACCGAGCCCAGGGTCGGCGAGCGCCGGCGTGGCTGAGCGGGCGGCCGGCGAGGAGGCGGCGCGGCTGCGCCTCGTCCGCTCGGACAATATCGGCCCGGTCACCTATTTCCAGCTCATCGCCCGCTTCGGCACCGCGCAGGCGGCGATCGAGGCGATCCCCGATCTCGCGCGGCGCGGCGGCGGCCGGGCGCCCAGGCTCGCCTCCGAGGCGCGGATCGCGCGCGAGATGGAAAGGGTCGAGCGGCTCGGCGCGCGCTACCTGTTCATCGGCCGCGGCCTCTATCCGCCGCTTCTCGCCGAGCTCGAGACGGCGCCGCCGGCGCTCGTCGTCAAGGGCGATCCGACGCTGTTCGACAGGCCGGCGGTGGCGATCGTCGGGGCGCGCAACGCCTCGGCCGCCGCCTGCCGCTATGCGCGCGGCCTCGCGCGAAAGCTCGGCGAGGAGGGGGTGGCGGTGGTCTCGGGGCTCGCGCGGGGGATCGATTCGGCGGCGCATGACGGGACGCTCGAAAGCGGCACCATCGCCGTCGTCGCCGGCGGCATCGATATCGTCTATCCGCCCGAAAACGCCGCGCGGCAGGAGGCGATCGCCGAGCGCGGCCTGCTCGTTTCGGAGCAGCCGCCGGGGGTCGAGCCGCGGGCGCGCCACTTCCCCTATCGCAACCGCATCATCGCCGGGCTGGCGCTCGGCACGGTGGTGGTGGAGGCGGCGCCGCGCTCGGGCTCGCTGATCACCGCGCGCCAGGCGGCCGAGTTCGGACGCGACGTGATGGCGGTGCCCGGCTCGCCGCTCGATCCGCGCGCGCAAGGCTGCAACCAGCTCATCCGCGACGGCGCGACGCTTGTCCAGACCGCCGCCGACGTGCTCGAGGAGATCCGCCCGCTCGCGATACGCCCGATGCGCCAGGAGGACCTGCCCTATGCCCGGCCGCCCGCCGCCGCCGAGTCCGCCGCGGCCGAGCGCCGCGCGGTCGCCGATCTGCTCGGCCCGACTCCGGTCGCCGTCGACGAGCTCGTCCGCCAGTCCGGGGCGACTCCGGCGGCGGTGCAGACGGCGCTGTTGGAGCTCGAGCTCGCCGGCCGCCTCGAGCGCCATGCGGGGGGACGGGTGAGCCTGGCGGGCTAGGGGCCGTGGCGCCGGTTCGAAGAAGCCGGCGCTCGGGCCTCATGCCGCCAGGCTGTCCTCAGCCTGTCACAAGCTTGGCGGAATGGCGATCCGCACATCCGTGCGGGAAAAGTCGTTGCCTTTGAACAACAAAGGCGCGTCCGCTTCGGGCTCCCGCTCGAGAATGGCGACCAGAGCCGACGTGTCGATGACGATCACCGCGCGCCGTCGCACGGCAGGCCGTGATCGTCATATAATATGTCATCGGGATGGCGTTCATCCAGCGTCGGTTGCGCCGCCAGTTCATCGGCCAACTCCATGAGCCGTTCGGCGATGCCTTCGCGGGGCCGGGTGGCGCCGTGCCCGATCCGTTCGAGGCGTTCTCGCACGGCGCGCTGGACGGCCTGCGTCATGCTCTCGCCTGTCGCCTGGCTGAGCTGGCGCACCAGACGATATGTTTCTTCGTTGCGGATGTTGAGCGGCATCGAAACCTCTTCTCCGCCATGATGATAATATATGCGTCTAACAGGGTCCAGCGGACAGGCGAGGGCTTCCCCGCGGGTCGCCTCAGTCTCGACCGAGGCGTTCCAGCTCCCGTTCGATGTTCTTACGCGCCCGGGCCTCGTAGCGGGCGCGAAAGCCGGCATCGGGGAAGATCGCCTCGCGGGCGAGCAGAGCCAGCAGCAGCGCGCTTCGTCCCTCGCGATAGGCGGCGTCGGAAAGATGGCCATATTCCCTGCGGATCGCCTCGGCATAGGCGCGATAGCGGCCCGGCTCGGCGCCGAGCACCGCAAGGTCGATCGTGGCCATCAGCGCGCCGCGCCGGTCGCCGGGCTCCGGCCGGTGAGGCGGATGAGGCGGGCGATCTCGGCGCGTTCGTGCGCCTCCACCCCCGCCGCTTCGAGGTCGCGCTCGGCGCGGCGGGCGCTTTGCTCCTCATTGTCGCGGCGCCTCGGATCGTGGACGATGTCGTGCCAGAGGATGGCGCGCTTCAGGATATGCCGTTCGCGCGCGTCGAGCCCTTCGATCCGCGCCAGCTCGGCGAGCGATTCGTCGACATGCCCGCGATCGTGATAGTGCCGATCGGGCGAGTCATGCGCCGCCCGCGCCCGCGCCTCGGCCGCGGCAAGCTCGTCGCGATCGACCATTGCCTTTTCCTGGCCGCCCCGCGCCATCGCGGCAAATCATTTTCCTACACTCTGCCTTCCCTGTTACGGTCCCGCGCATGGAGCTTCCGTCCTTCCTCCGCTTCCATCCGGTGCCGCTGCGCGCGCAGCACAATGGCTGGTTGCCGACGCTGCAGCGGCGCTTCGTCCTGGCGCTCGCGCGCGGCGCCGGCCCGTCCGCGGCGGCGCGATCGGTCGGCAAGTCGCGCCAGTCGGCCTATCGCCTGCGCGCGAGGCCGGGCGGCGAAAGCTTCGCCGCCGCCTGGGATGCCGCGCAGGCCTTCGCGCGCCGCGTCGCCGCCGTTTCGGCTCCGGCCTCGAATTTCGGCGGGATCGACACGATCCTCGTGCCGCGCACCTATCGCGGCCGTCTCGTCGGCTTCGTCTCCAGCGCGAGGATGTGGCAGGCGCGATGCGCATCATGGCCCGACTCGATCGCCTCGCCGAGCGAATCGGCGACGATCCCGATCTGCGCGCCTGGAGCGAGCTGCTCGAGGCCTGAGAAGTGACGGAAGCGACGCGATGCCCCTTGCGAACGGTTCCATCTTGTCGCTTCTCGTTCGTTCGATGCCGCTTGACGCGTCGCCCGCCTCCTCACCACCTTCGCGCGCGTGCGTGAGGGGAGGCCCATGAAGCTCGTCGTCGTCGAATCGCCGGCCAAGGCCAGGACGATCGAAAAATATCTGGGGAGCGGCTATCGTGTGCTCGCCAGCTTCGGCCATGTCCGCGATCTGCCCCCGAAGGACGGATCGGTCGATCCCGAAGCGGGCTTTTCTATGCGCTGGGAGGCGCAGCCTTCCAAGGTCAAGCATCTGAAGGCGATCGCCGACGAGGCGAGGAAGGCCGATGCGCTCATCCTCGCCACCGACCCCGACCGCGAGGGCGAGGCGATAAGCTGGCATCTCGCCGAGACGCTGAAGAAGCGCAAGGCGCTCCCCGCCAGGGTCGACCGCGTCACCTTCAACGCGATCACCAGGTCCGCCGTCTCCGAGGCGATGGCGCATCCGCGCGGGCTCGACGAGGATCTGATCGACGCCTATCGCGCGCGGCGCGCGCTCGACTATCTCGTCGGCTTCACCCTGTCGCCGGTGCTGTGGCGCAAGCTGCCGGGCGCGAAATCGGCGGGACGGGTGCAGTCGGTCGCGCTTCGCCTCGTCGTCGACCGCGAGCGCGAGATCGAGACCTTCGCGCCGACCGAATATTGGTCGGTGACCGCGCTGATGGAGGCCGACGGGCAGGAATTCGCCGCGCGTCTCGTGCGCCACGAAGGCGAGAAGGTCGAGCGGCTGACGCTCGGCGACGAGGCGAGCGCGATGGCCGCGAAGCAGGCGGTCGAGGACGGGCGCTTCACCGTCGCCAGGGTCGAGACCAGGCCGTTGACGCGCAATCCGGCGCCGCCCTTCACCACCTCGACGCTGCAGCAGGAAGCGGCGCGCAAGCTCGGCTTTGCGGCGAGCCACACGATGCGGGTCGCGCAGGCGCTCTACGAGCAGGGCGCGATCACCTATATGCGAACCGACGGCGTCCAGATGGCGGGCGAGGCGATCTCGGCCGCGCGCCGGGCGATCGCCGATCGCTACGATTCGGGCTATGTGCCGGACAAGCCGCGCCATTATTCGAGCAAGGCGAAGAACGCGCAGGAAGCGCACGAGGCGATCCGCCCGACCGACTTCTCGCGCGAGCGCGCCGGATCGGGCGACCAGGCCCGGCTCTACGAGCTCGTCTGGAAGCGCGCGCTGGCGAGCCAGATGGCCTCGGCGCGGCTCGAGCGCACCCGCGCGACGCTGGAGGACGGGACCGGGCGGACGGCGCTGCGCGCGACCGGGCAGGTGGTGAAGTTCCCCGGCTTCATGGCGCTCTATTCCGAAGGCCGCGACGACAGGGAAGACGAGGAATCGAAGCTGCTTCCCGTCATGGCCGAAGGCGATGCGCCGGCGAGGAAGAAGGTTCTCGCCGAGCAGCATTTCACCCAGCCCCCGCCGCGCTATTCGGAGGCCTCGCTGGTCAAGAAGATGGAGGAACTGGGGATCGGCCGCCCTTCCACCTATGCCGCGATCCTCCAGACGCTGAAGGACCGCGACTATGTGCGGCTCGAGAAGAACCGCTTCCGTCCGCAGGAGAGCGGGCGGCTCGTGACGGCCTTCCTCGAGCGCTTCTTCGAGCGCTACGTCTCCTACGACTTCACCGCCCATCTCGAGGACGAGCTCGACGACATCTCGGGCGGGCGCGCCGACTGGCAGCAGGTGCTCGACGCCTTCTGGCGCGACTTCCAGCCCAAGACCGCCGAGGTGATGGAGCGCAGGCCCTCCGACATCACCGCCGCGCTCGACGCGTTCCTCGAGCCGTGGCTCTTCCCGCAGACGGGCGAGGGCGATCCGCGCCTGTGCCCGGCATGCGGCGAGGGACGGCTCGCGCTGCGCGGCGGCCGCTACGGCGCCTTCATCGCCTGCTCCAACTATCCCGATTGCAAATATACCCGCCCCTTCGGTCTGCGCGGCGAGGCGGCGGAGGCCGACAGCGGGCCACGGATGCTGGGCGCCGACCCCGAAAGCGGCGAGGAAGTGAGCCTGAAAAGCGGCCGCTTCGGGCCCTATGTCCAGCTCGGCCAGGGCAAGGAGGCGAAGCGCGCCTCGATTCCCAAGGATATCGATCCGGCGGACGTCGATCTGGAGCTGGCGCGGAAGCTCCTGGCGCTGCCGCGCACCGTCGGCGCGCATCCGGAGACCGGCAAGCCGATCCTCGCCGGCCTGGGCCGCTACGGCCCCTATCTCCGCCATGACGGCGCCTATGCCAAATTGGGATCGAGCGAGGAGCTGTTCGGGATCGGCATGAACGCCGCCGTCGCCAGGCTCGCCGACGCGGCGAACAGGGACCGGGGCCGGCGGGGCTCGCGCACGCCGCTCAGGGAGCTGGGCGATCATCCCGCCACCGGCAGGGCGCTCAAGCTGATGGACGGCCGATACGGTCCCTATGTCACCGACGGCAAGATCAACGCGACGCTGCCGAAGGGTGCCTCGCCCGACGCCGTGACGCTCGAAGAGGCGGCGCGGCTGATCGACGAGCGCGCCGCCAAGGGGCCCGCGAAGAAGAAGCGGCGGGCGAAAGGGACAGCGAAAGGATGAGCGGGCCGGCGGGACTATAGGGTTTTATTTGCCCGGAACGCATCAGGAGGGGAGATGGAATCGAAGCCGAGAGTCGCGCGCGGCAGCGCCATAAGGGACGCTGTTGCGCCGCAGCCGCGGATCAGGCTCCGGGAGGAGCCGAGGCGCCCTGATGTTCCGCCGCAGGCCGGCGCCTGGGGCGAATATCGTCTCGTCCACGATCGGCTGTCGGCGCTCGAGCGGCTTACCCGCCTCGTCGAGCAGGGGGCGCTTTCGCCCGAGGAGTTCGCGCGCGAGAAGCTCGCCGTGCTGCGTCTGCCCGCCGAGCCGCTGCTGCTCGAGGAACGGGCCGCGCCGCCCGCTCCGGTCCGGCGCCCCTCGCTGCTCGGACGGCTGCTCGATTTCAGGCTCGTCGCGGCGGCGGGCATCGCGGGCGCAGCGCTCGCCCTCTTCGCCCGCCCCGAGCCGGCGGCGGACTGGCTCGCGCGGGCGCTGCTCTTCTTCTAGCCTCGCCCGCAGGCGGGGCAGCCCGGATCCTTGGGCAGGCGGACGGTGCGCAAGCGCAGCGCGAGCGCGTCTGCGATGATGAGCTTTCCGGCGCTGTCCTCGCCGAAGCCGGTCACCGCGCGGATCGCCTCGAGCGCGGCGAGGCTGCCGACGACGCCGGCGAGCGCGCCGAGCACGCCCTGCTCGGCGCAGCTCGTCCCGGCGCGCTCGGGATCGCCGCCGACGAAGCAGCGATAGCAGGGCTTGTCCGCCTGCCAGCCCCGGAAGGTGCCGACATGGCCCTCGAACTCGGCGACCGCGGCCGAGACGAGCGGCACTTTCGCCGCGAGCGCGGCGTCGGCGACGGCGAGCCGGGTGTCGAAATTGTCCGAGCCGTCGAGCACCACGTCCGCGCCGTCGATCAGGCGCCGGGCATTGCCGGCATCGATGCGCTTGGCCACCGCCTCGACCGCGACATGCGGGTTGAGCGCCTCGGCGACGCGCTTGGCGCGCCTTGCCTTGCCCTTGCCGATATCGCGGGTGCGGAACAGCGTCTGGCGCTGGAGGTTGGACAGCGCGACCTCGTCGTCGTCGATGATGGTGACGAGGCCGATGCCGGCGGCGGCGAGATACTGGATGGCGGGCGATCCGATTCCGCCGGCGCCGATGATCAACGCTTCGGCGGCCAGAAGCTTCTTCTGCCCGACGCCGCCAATCTCCTTGAGGACGATATGGCGCGCATAGCGTTCGAGCTGTTCGTCAGAGAGCTCCATCAGCGTCCCGTCGAGCCGAAGCCTCCTTCACCCCGCCCGGTATCGTCGAGCTTCCTCACCTCCTCGAAGCGCGCGCGCTGGACCGGCGCGGGGACGAGCTGGGCGATGCGCTCGCCGCGGCCGACGTGAAAGGGCTCGCTCCCCAGATTGGCGAGAATGACCTTCACCTCGCCGCGATAGTCGCTGTCGATCGTGCCCGGCGTGTTGAGGCAGGTGACGCCATGTTTGAGCGCGAGGCCCGAGCGCGGCCGTACCTGCAGCTCGAAGCCCTCGGGTATGGCGACCGCGAAGCCGGTGGCGATCGCCTGGCGGGCGCCGGGGGCGAGCTCGACATCCTCGGCCGCGACCACGTCCATTCCCGCCGCGCCGGCGCTGGCATATGAGGGCAGCGGCAGGCCCTCGCCATGGGAAAGGCGCTTTATGCGGATCGCGACGTCAGCGAAGGGCATCGGCGATCCTTTCGGCAAGCCGCTCGGCGATCTCGGCCTTGCCGGCGCGCGGCCAGGCTTCCTCGCCCTCGGCGGTGATGAGATGAACCTCGTTCTCCTCGCCGCCGAAGATACCGTTCGAGACGTCGTTGGCGAGCATCCAGTCGGCGCCCTTTTCCTCGCGCTTGTCGCGGGCGGGGCCGAAACCGTTTTCGGGACCGGCGGCCACGCCGCCGAGCAGCCGCGGCCGGCGTTCGCTGGTGG
This sequence comes from Sphingomonadaceae bacterium, assembly GCA_050330935.1. Lineage (GTDB taxonomy): Bacteria > Pseudomonadota > Alphaproteobacteria > Sphingomonadales > Sphingomonadaceae > Allosphingosinicella. Next base: position 25,574 of record JBHJHL010000058.1, read on the forward strand.
CGAGACGCTCCAATATGTCCGGGTTCTTCTCCCAGCGCAGGGCGGGCGGTCCGCCGCTCTTCTTGAGCTTGCCGGGCGCCGCCTCGACCGTCCAGTCGGCGACCGCCGCGGCGAGCACCGCGGCGTCGGCCGGCAGCGCCGCCTCGACCGCCGCCGCCATCTCGGC
>JBHJHL010000059.1:0-12010 GCA_050330935.1 Sphingomonadaceae bacterium
GGGGGGTTTGGTGGGTTTTCCGCCTCTGCGGGGGGGGGGGGGGGGGGGGGGGGGGGGGGCCTGTGGGGCGGGGGGGTTGGCGGCGTCGTTGGGGGGGGCGTTGGCGATCGAGGAGGAGATGGCGGACTGGCGCGGCCGGGCCGGCGAAGCCGCCAGGCGGCGTCGGGAGCTCGCCCGGCGGATCGGGGAGGCGAAGGAGGAGGCCGCAACGCTCGCCGGCCGGCCGCGGGAGATGGAAGAGCGCATCGAGGCGCTGCGCGGCGACCGCGAAAGCCTGGCCCGCGAGGCCGAAAGCCGCGCCGGGGCCGAGCGCGCCGCCGAGGAGGGGCTGCAGGCGATCGAGAAGCGCGGCGAGGAGCTGGCCGAAGCTCTGGCGAGCGCGCGCGAGGCGCGGGCTGCGGCGGCGACGCGGGCCGAGAACGAGGAGAACCGTCGCGAGGAGATGGCGCGCATCGCGGCCGAGAAATTCGGCTGTCCGCCCGAGACCTTGCCGGAACGGCTCGACTTTGAAGCGGATTCGGTCGCCGGAGCCGCCGCCGAATCCGAGGCGCTCGACAAGCTCATCGCCGGTCGCGAGCGCATCGGTCCTGTCAATCTCGTCGCCGAGCAGGAGCTTGCCGGGCGCGAGGAGGAGCGCGCCGCAAATCAGGCCGAGCGCGACGAGCTCGGCACGGCGATCAACCGGCTGCGCGGCTCGATCGGCAGTTTGAACCGCGAGGGCCGCGCGCGCCTGCTCGCCGCCTTCGAGGAAGTGAACCGCCATTTCGAGAGCCTGTTCACGACCCTGTTCGAAGGCGGGCGGGCGCATATCGCGCTCATCGATTCGGACGATCCCCTGGAGGCCGGGCTCGAGATCATGGCGCAGCCGCCCGGCAAGCGCCTCGATGCGCTCACCCTCTTGTCGGGCGGCGAGCAGGCGCTCGCCGCGATCGCGCTCATCTTCGCGCTGTTCCTCACCAATCCCGCGCCGATCTGCGTGCTCGATGAGGTCGACGCGCCCCTGGACGACGCCAATATCGAACGCTTCTGCGACCTGCTCGACCGGATGACGCGCGAGACCGAGACGCGCTATCTCATCGTCACCCACAATGCGGCGACGATGGCGCGCATGGACCGCCTGTTCGGCGTGACGATGATCGAAAAGGGGGTGAGCCGCCTCGTCGGCGTCGACCTCGGCGGCGCCGAGCGACTGCTCGCGGCGGAGTGACTATATAGGGCGCGATGGCCGCCCGCTTCACACCGCCTTTCCCGCCGCGCGATCTTCCCAAGCCGCTTCCCTGGGCGGGCTTTTTCGGCGAGCGCGCGCGCACCGCCGTCTACGGCTGGTCGAACGCGGCGTTCGAAAGGCCGCATCTCAGGTTCAAGGTGCTGCGCTTCACCGTCCACATCCCGCTCGCTCCGGCGGCGGTGCAGCGCGTGCTGCTCGACAATGCCGGCAATTACGCCAAGCCCGGGATCGTCAAGCGGCTCGGCAAGGGGCTGATCGGGCGCGGCCTCCTGACCTCCGACGGCGACCTTTGGCGCGAGCAGCGGCGCATCGTCGCCGCCAATTTCGTCCCCGGCGCCATCGAGGCGCTGATTCCGTCCTTCGCGCGGGTGGCGAAGCAGCGGCTGGCCCGCTGGGCGCCTGGCACGCGCGACATGGCCGAGGAAGCGACCGCGGCGACGATGGCGGTGATCGCCGATGCGCTGTTCGCTGGCGATGCCCGGCTGAAGACGGCGCGCGCGATGCGCCATATCGCCGCCGCGCTGTCGGCCGGCGGCGAGACTCGCCTCCTCGCCGTGCTCGGCCTGCCGATGATCGAATGGAACCGGCGCATGCGTGCCGCCCGGCGGGGGCAGGAATATCTTCGCTCGACGCTCGCCGACGTCGTCCGCGAACGGCTGTCGGCGCCTCCCCGCGACGATTTCCTGGGCCGGTTGATCGCCGCGCTCGGCGAGCGCTTCGATGACCGCGAGGCGCTGACGCTGGCGGTCGACAATGCCGCGACCTTCTATCTCGCCGGCCATGAGACGACCGCCAACGCCGTCACCTGGGCGGTCTATCTCCTTTCCGAGCAGCCGGGGCTTCAGGAACGCGCGGCCGAGGAGGCGAAAGCGGCGCTTGATGCCGGCGAGGATGACTCGGCGCTGCCCGACCGGCTGCCGTTGCTGCGTCGCATCCTCGACGAGACGCTGCGCCTCTATCCCTCGGTGCCGCGCTTCGACCGCGAGGCGCTGGGGTCCGACCGGCTGGGGGAGTGGGAGGTCGGCGAAGGCGACATCGTCTCGCTGTGGCCCTGGCTCATCCATCGCCACCGATCGCTGTGGGACGATCCCGACGCCTTCGATCCCGACCGCTTCGGTCCCGGGGCGCCGGAACGCCACCGTTTCCAGTACATCCCCTTCGGCGGCGGTCCGCGCGTCTGCGTCGGCGCGCGCTTCGCCACCGCCGAGGCGCTGACGGTGATGGCGCACTGGCTCGCGCGCTGGCGCCTTTCCCCGCTGCCCGGACGCAAGGTCGAGCCCGGCGGGCAGGTGACGCTGCGCCCGAAGGGCGGCCTGCCGCTCATCCTCGAGCGGCGGGACTGAAGCCTATTCGCGGCCCGCCATTTGCGCCGGCCGGGTCCCCGCGGTCGCTTCGGCGATGAGGCGCCTGGCCTCGGCGATCGCGGCTTCCTCTTCCAGCTCGCCCTCGGCAAGCTCGGTGCCCATTTCCAGCAGACGCGCGCTGATCACCGTGCCGGTCTCGGCCTCTTCCTCGATGGCGATCGCGTTATGCGCGCTCAGCACCCCGTCCCATGCTTCGCGCACCGCTTTCCAGTAATCGGCGGTGGCGGCCCAATAGGCGTCGGCGGCGGCGACGTCGTAATCGGCGAACTTGGTGTAGGTGTTGAGGACATATTCCTGCACGATCGGCTCCACGCCTTTCTCGGTCGCGCGCATTTTCATATTGTCCTGCCAGTGGATCCAGCCGTCATGGGTCCATTGATGACGGTTGATGGCATGATAGCGGTCGTAAACGGGATCACGGATCGCGTCGCGCCGGGCGAGCGGGCGCCAGGTCATGTTGCTGACCCAGCGGCGCACGCCGTCCTGCGTCTCGAACCGACCCCAGCCGCCATAGCGCGGGCTGTCGTCGACCTGATAGACGGTTTGCGACCAAGCGCCCTCGCGCATCTCCTCGGGCACCTCCTCGAGCACCCAGCGGTCCTTGCCGGCATAGACGAGCACGGCCTCGGGCTCATATTCCCAGTCCTGGCGCCAATGCTTGATGATGTGCGTCTTTCCCTCATGCTCGATGACGAGGAGGTGCTGGAGGACGATCCTGTCGCCCGTGTCCTCGATCACGCGGACGACCTCGTGCCCCCCCGAGATTTTGCGGTCTAGCGGTTCGTATCCTTCCATCCAGGCGGTCGCTTCCTGCATGTCGAAGCGGACCTTGTAGTCGCCGGCCATGGCGAGAATGTCGGCGCGGTCGCGCGCGAAGGCTGCATCCTCGGCCTCGGCGCCCTGTTCGGCGACAGCGTAGGGCGCGGCGCCGGCGGGCGCGGCGAGAGTCGCGGCCGCGATGGCGAGCGCGAAGGCTTTGATATTCGATCTCATGCGTACAAACCCCATCAATTTTACCGCCCATTTAAGCGATGATAGTGCGAATCAAAAGCGGAAACTCACCGACGCGCTGTAATTGCGCCCGGGCCGGGTGTAGGCGTCCGTCACCGACGATGTGGCGGCCAATCCCCGCACATCGTTCCACAGCGCATATTTTTCGTCGGTGATGTTAAACACGCCGGCGCGCAACGTCACCTGCTCGGCGAGGCGGAGGAAGGCCGTCGCGTCGAGGATGAGCGACGAATCGGGCCGGAAACACTCGACCGGACCGGCGAATCCGCTGCACACCCCTTCCGTATCATCGAGCCCCTTGCGGGCATTGTAGGTGAGGAAAAGCTGCCCGCCATAGCGTCTGCCGGGATCGCGATAGCCGATGCCGCCGACCAGGTTGAACGGATCGATCGTCGCCAGCGGCGCGCGCGAACCGTCGGGCGCTATTTGATCACCTGTCGCCCAGGCCGCGGCGAGATCGACGGTGAAGCCCGTCCTCGTGCGCAGGCGGAATTTTCCTTCGATGCCCTCGACTTCGGCGCGGTCGATGTTGACGAACTGGAACACGGCCGGATCCTGCGGCGTGAAGCTGCCGCTGACCACTAGCTGGCTGATGAAATCGTCATAATCGGCTTGGAAATAGGTGATGCCGGCGAACAGCGCGTCTCTGACATAGCGCAGGCCCGCCTCCCAGCTTTCGCTGGTTTCCGGACCAAGATCGGGGTTGGGCAGCGACGTATAACCGAAGGCGAGATTCTCGAAGAAATTGTTCACCTGGCTCGGCGAGGGCGCCTTGAAGCCCTGCGCATAGTCACCGTAGACCAGCACATTGTCGACGATCGCGACCACCGCCCCGAATTTCGGCGACAGACGCGACCCGTCCTGCTCGGCGCCCTGGAAGGTGGGGAGCAGTGGATCGTCTTCGGGCGTCAGGTCGTAATAGTCGAATCGCAGCGCCGGATAGAGCTTCACCCTGCTCTCGGCGAAGGAAAGCTCGTCGCCGAGATAAAGGCCGGCCAGCGTGAAATCGGTCACCGGGAAGGCGCGCGTCGGGAAGGTCTCGCCGAAGGGCGGAATTACGCCTTCGCGCAGCCCCTCCTGGCGGGTGAAGCTGATGTCGCCGCCATAGACGAGGCGGTGGAGGACGGCGCCGGTGGCGAAATTGCTGCGCAGCTCGGCGGTCGCGCCGTAGACCCGGTTCTCGAAGGTGTTGAGCCGTTCGCGGTCGTCGGCGAAGCTGCGGTCCTCGTCCGCGAACTGAACATCCTCGGCATTCTGCCAATAGGCCGCGACATGCGCGAAATCGAGAATGCCGTCGCCGCTGCCGTTCCAGGTCCAGCCCAGCGTGGCGCGCGCGCGCTCGCCGCTGTCGCGGGCGGTGAGATCGTCCACGATAGCGGGGCCAAAGCCGCTGGGACCTAGGCCGGTCAGCACGTCGGTGAACAGGAAGGTGTCGATATATTCGCCGGTCAGACGAATGGCGTGGCCGGCAGCGGGTTCCCAGACGAGCTTGCCGAGAAAGGCGTCCGAGCTGCCGTCCTGCGGGTTGGGCTCTGTGCGTGTGGAGCCGGTGCCCCCGACCTCCCCCTGGTTGTCGAGCTCCTGGAAGTCGCGCCGCGTGTAGGCGGCCATGGCGGAAATCTCGCCGGAACGGCCGACGACGATCGCGGTCTCGGCGAACTCTTCGTCCGCCGAGCTGAAGTGGAGGCGTGCAAGGGCACCGATATCGCTGCCGCCTTCGAGGAAATCGACAGGGTCGCTGGTGATGAAGCTTACGACGCCCGAAAGCCCGTCGCTGCCGTAGAGCGCGGAGGCTGGCCCGCGCAGGATCTCGACCGACTTGACGAGGCCGAGATCCACATAGTCGCCGCGTCCCGCGACCTGCGGGCCGAAGGAGAAGCCGTCCGGAATGCGGATGCCGTCGACCTGGATGAGCACGCGGTTGCCGCCGATGCCGCGAATGTTGAAGCCTTCGTTGCCGCCGCGCCCGGTCGAGGAAAAGGCGGCCGAAAAGCGTGCCGGCTGGCGGGTCACCGAGACGCCGGGCTCGAAACGGACGAGCTCCTTGATGTCGGTCACCAGCTCGTCGGCCATCTCTTCGGCATCGATCACGGTGACGGTCGCCGGCGCCGTCTCGACTTCGATGGGCAGGCGAATGGCGGTGACGGTGATGACCTCGCTGTCCTCGGCCTCGGCCTCGCTCATAGCCTCGGCTGGCGCGGTTTCTTCCTCGGCTTGGGTGGTCGTCTGCGCCAGGACCGGTGCCGCGCCTCCCATGAGCATGAAGGCCAGAACTCCATGTGCGACCCTGTTCACTGCTTGCCCCCAGCTGCTATTGAGAATGACTTTCATTAACTCGTCGTTGAAGGAGGTCAAGCGCCGATATGCCGCAAGGGCCAGTTTTTTGGCGATCACCTGTCGGCCGTAGCGCGCCGTTAGTCCTTCGCTTCTGCCGGGATCGCGGCCTATTCGGCGAGGAATTCGCGAAGCTCGCGCCGGAAGGTCTCGGGCTCGTCCCACATGATGAAATGATAGGCGCCCGGAATCTGCACGATCTCGGCCTGCGGCGCATTGGCGTAGGACATTTCGTAAAAAGCGCGCATCTGCTCGTCGGTGACGGGAGCCTCGGGTCCGCGCACATAGAGGACCTTGAGCGGTGCCTCGATCCTGGCGAGCGCGGGGCGCAGATCGGTGGTGATGAGCTCGTACATCATCCGCCCCGAAAGCTCCGGGTCGCTCGCGAGCGCCGTCGCCACCGCCTGCGGGCGAAGCTCCTCGGTGCGCACCATGCCGGCGATCGTCCGCTCGGTGCTTTGTCGCCGCCTCTCCTCTTCGGCATTGGCGATGCCGTCGCGGATCTGCGCCGCGATCGGCTCGACGCTTTCGGGGGTCGCGCCGGGCCCGGCGAACATCGGCCCCATGAAGGGCAGCATGTCGACGACCATCAGCCTGCCGACCAGATGCGGGTGCCGCGCGGCGACGATGATCCCGAGGCTTCCGCCCAGCGAATGGCCGACCATAGCCGGCCGTTCGAGCCCGGCCTCCTCGATATAGCGGGCGATTTCACTGGCGACGGGCATCAGCACCTCGCCGCTCGCATTGGCGCCGGGATCGTCGGCGCCGAAGCCGCGCACGCGCACCAGATGATAGCGGTAGCCGGGCATCGCCGCGACCGTGCTTTCCCAGACCTGCGGCGCCGAGCTCAGCCCCGGGACCAGGACGACGTCCGGCCCCTCGCCCCGCACCTCGACCGCGATCCGCTCGCTCGCGAAACTCTCGGCGGCGGGAGCGGCGGCGCTTTCCGCGAGCGGCGGGGGCGGCGCCTCGACCGGCGCGCAGGCCACCGCCAGCGGCAGCAGGATAAAGCCTGGAAATCTGGTCATGCCGCGCTCCTTCCTATCGACCAATGTCAAATGCCGGTGTCGCAGGCGGCGGGATCGCCGCTTTCAAGGCCGCGCTCGAGCCAGCGCTGGCGCTGCGCCGAGGTGCCGTGGGTGAAGCTTTCGGGCACGACATAGCCCTGGCTGCGCTTTTGCAGCGTGTCGTCGCCGATCGCCGCGGCGGCGCGCATTCCTTCCTCGATGTCGCCGGGCTCGAGCACCGGCCTTCCGTCGGCGGTGGTGGCATTGGCCGCCCAGACGCCGGCGAGGCAATCGGCCTGAAGCTCGACGCGCACCTGGACTTCGTTTCCTTGCGGGCCCGACAGGCGTTGCTGCATCGCCCGCGCCTCGCCGAGCGTGCCGGTGAGATTCTGGATATGGTGGCCGACCTCGTGCGCGATCACATAGCCCTGCGCGAAATCGCCGCTGGCGCCGAAGCGGTTCTCGAGCTCGTCGAAGAAGCTCGTGTCGAGATAGATATGGTTGTCGAGCGGGCAGTAGAACGGCCCCATCGCCGACTGGGCGACACCGCAGCCCGAACGTCCCGCGCGGTCGTAGAAATTGAGTCCGGCCGGCCGATATTGCGTGCCGGCGGCGGAAAAGAGTTCGGACCATGTGTCCTCGGTGCTGGCTAGCACGCGGCAGACGAGCAGGCTTTCGGCATCGTCGTCGCAGGCCGCGGCGCCGGTCTCGGCCCCTCGCGGCGCCTGCATCGCCTGCTGCCCGCCGCCGCCGAAGGGGTTGAAGCCCAGCAGCATCGCGCCGACGAGAACGACGATCACGCCGACGATGCCGAAGCGGCTGGCGACGAGGCTGAGGACGAGGCCGAGCCCGCCGCGCCCCATTCCCCGGCCGCCGAGGCCGCCGCGCTGTCGGCTGACATTCTTGCTGGTGCGGTAATCGCCGAGGCGCATGGCCTCCCTTTCCTGTCGCCGGTCCCGCCGCTACCAATGCCCGGACTCAAGCTCGGGTTGCACCTGCTTCATATTTGGACGCGAGAAAGCCCATGTTCCTCAAAGGCAAGAGCGCGCTCGTCACCGGCTCGACCTCGGGCATCGGCCTCGCCATCGCCCGGGCGCTCGCTGCCGAGGGCGCGGCGGTGATGCTGAACGGCTTCGGCGACGAAGCCGAGATCGAGAAGGAGCGCCAGGCGCTGGCCGAGGCGAGCGGCGCCGAAGCGCGCTATCATGGCGCCGATCTCGCCAGGCCGGAGCAGATCGAAACGCTGATCCGCGAGACCGCCGGGACGCTCGGCGGACCCGACATTCTCGTCAACAACGCCGGCATGCAGCATGTCGCGCCGGTGGACGAGTTTCCGCCGGAGAAATGGGATCGGATCATCGCCCTCAACCTGTCGGCGGCGTTCCACGCCATCCGGCTCGCGGTGCCGGAGATGAAGGAGAAGGGATGGGGGCGGATCGTCAACACCGCCTCGGCGCATTCGCTCGTCGCGAGCCCCAACAAGGCCGCCTATGTCGCCGCCAAGCACGGCATCGCCGGGCTCACCAAGACGGTCGCGCTCGAGCTCGCTTGTGCCGGCGTGACGGTGAACGCGATCAGCCCGGCCTATGTCTGGACGCCGCTGGTGGAGAACCAGATTCCCGACACGATGAAGGCAAGGGGCATGACCCGCGAGCAGGTGATGAACGATGTCCTCCTCGCCGCCCAGCCCACCAAGAGATTCGTCACGCCTAAGGAAGTCGCCGCGCTCGCCCTCTTCCTCTGCCGCGACGAGGCGGCCTCGATCACCGGCGCCAACGTCTCGATGGACGGCGGCTGGACGGCGCAATGAGGCGGGGCTTGTCGGGGAACGGCCGGCTGGTGCAGTCTTGAGCCGATGAAAGCCTTTCCTTTCGCCGCGCTTCCGCTCCTGCTCGCCGCCTGCGCGCAGGGGGTGGACGTTTCGTCCCGGGTCGCCGCCGCTCCCGCCTCGGCGTGGCGCGATGTCGCCACCGTCGACGATCGCGACCGGCTGCACGGCTGGCGCGACGCCTGGCTCGAGGCGCTGGGGCAGGCGCGGGCCGCGGGCCATGCCGCCGACATCGCCAAATGGGGCACGCTCGCCGAGCCGGACGCCGCGATCGAGGGCGGGGTGCCGCCGCCTGCCGGCCGCTACCGCTGCCGGACGATCAAGCTCGGCGCCAGGCGGGAGGGGCTCTTGAACTATGTCGACTATCCGCCCTTCGAATGCGTCATCGAGGGCGAGGGCGCGGCGCTGCGCTTCGTCAAGCAGAGCGGCTCGCAGCGCCCGGTCGGCGTGCTCTATCCCGACAGCGAGCGGCGGATGATCTTCCTGGGCACGCTCGCGCTCGGCGACGAGCGGCGCGCGCTGCGCTACGGCACCGACCGCGAGCGCGACATGATCGGCATTCTGGAGCAGGTGGACGCGGCCCGCTGGCGGCTCGTCCTTCCCTATCCGCATTTCGAATCGACGCTCGACATCCTCGAACTCGTCCCAAGGGAGTGACCGCTATGCTGACCAGATTCGCCCTCGCCGCCACGCTCCTCCTCGCCGCCGCGCCGGCTGCGGCCGAGGACGCGCTCGACCGCGCGGTCGCTGCCGACATGCCCGAGCTCATCGAGCTCTACGAGCATCTCCACGCCAATCCCGAACTGAGCTTCGAGGAGGACGAGACCGCCGCCAGGCTCGCCGCCGAGGCCGAGCGCCTCGGCTTTAGGGTCACCACCGGAGTCGGCCGCACCGGCGTCGTCGCGGTGATGGAGAACGGCCCCGGCCCGGTGCTGATGCTGCGCGCCGACATGGACGCGCTCCCCGTCACCGAGCAGACCGGGCTTGCCTATGCGAGCAAGGTCACGGCGATGAGCGAGGCCGGCGTCGAGAGCGGCGTCATGCATGCCTGCGCCCACGACATCCACATGACCGCCTGGGTCGGCGCCGCCCGGCGTCTCGTCGACATGAAGGACCAATGGTCGGGTACGCTCGTCATGATCCTCCAGCCGGCCGAGGAGATCGGCGCCGGCGCCAGGGCGATGCTCGAGGACGGGCTCTATGAGCGTTTCCCCAGGCCCACCCACGCGATCGCCTTTCACGACGCGGCGGGGCTGCCGGCGGGCGTGATCGGCTATTCGCCGGGCTTCGTGCTCGCCAATGTCGATTCGGTCGACATCGTCGTCAAGGGGATCGGCGGGCACGGCGCCTATCCGCACACGACCAAGGATCCGGTGGTGATCGCGAGCCGCATCGTAACCGCGCTCCAGACGCTGGTCGCGCGCGAGACCAACCCGCTCGATTCGGCGGTGGTCACGGTCGGCAGCTTCCAGGCCGGCACCAAACACAACATCATCCCCGACGAGGCGAAGCTGCTCCTCACCGTGCGCAGCTACACCGACGAGACGAGGAACGCGCTGCTCGAAGGCATCGCCCGCATCGCCAGGGCGCAGGCGATCGCCGCCGGCCTCGACGAGAAGGACTATCCGGAGGTGATCGTGCGCCGCGAGGAGTTCACGCCGGCGACCTACAACAGCCCCGACTTCACCGAGGCGACCGCCGCGCTGTTCCGCGAGCGCTTCGGCGCCGAGCGCGTGCGCCAGATGCCGCCGGTGATGGGCGGCGAGGATTTCGGCCGCTATCGCCGCGCCGACGAGAGCATCAAGAGCCTCATCTTCTGGGTCGGCGGGGTGCCGCATGATGAATGGGAGGCGGCCGGCGGCGATGCCTCGAAGCTGCCCTCGCTCCACAGTCCCTTCTGGGCGCCCGACCCCGAGCCGACGATCGAGACCGGCGTCGAGGCGATGGTCACCGCCGCGCTGGGCGTGCTGGGGAAGAAGTAGCGCGGCATGTCAGTGCGAGGAGCCCGGGCCAGGCGAGGGGCGAGGAAACAATCCAGGCTCGGGAGAGCGCGCTTCTGGATTGCTTCGCCCGGCAACACCGGGCTCGCAATGACCAAAGGGGCTAGTTTCTGGGCTCCTCGCCGCCCCACAGCGCCGCGAGGCGGGAGTCGCGGCCGCAGCGCGTGCGGTAGAAGCGGTATTTGATGGCGTTCTTCCGGTAATAATCCTGATGATATTCCTCGGCCTCGTAAAATTTTGAGGCGGGGAGGACCGGAGTCACCACCGGGCCAGGCAGCACTCCGCTCTCCTCGATCTCGGCCCTTTCCGCCTCGGCGAGCCGACGCTGCTCCTCGTCGGCGAAGAAGATCGCGGTCCGGTAGCTGTCGCCCCGGTCGCAGAACTGGCCGCTGGCGTCGGTCGGATCGACGGTGCGGAAATAATAGTCGACGAGCTGCGCGTAGGAGACGCGCGCCGGATCGTAGGTCACGCGCACCGCTTCGTAATGGCCGGTGGTCTCGGCCGAGACCTGCTCATAGGTGGGATTCTCGACATTCCCCCCGGTATAGCCGGATACCGCCGAGATCACCCCCGGCAGCTCCTCGAAATCCTTCTCTGTGCACCAGAAGCAGCCGCCGGCGAAGATCGCCGTCGCGGTCTCGCCCGATGGCGCCGCATCGGCGGAACGGGCGGCGGCCTCTTTCAGCTGCGGCTGATAGTCGGGCCCGCAGGCGGCGATGCCGGCGAGCCCCAGGAGGGGGAGATATCCGCGCATGTCGGGCATTACGCGCTGGCGCCCCGGCCGGTTACCCATCTCCGCCTTTCTTCTCCATCTCCTTCGCGGCCTCGCGCACCTTCTGGCTTTGTCCACGCGGAACGATGAGGACGTCGCGGCCCGCGGCGACGACGATCAGATCCTCGACCCCCAGCGCGACCACCCGCGCCCCTTCGCCGCGAAGGAGGCAGTTGCGGCTGCCGATCGCGATCGCCTCGCCGGCGAGCGCGTTGCCGTCGTCGTCCTTGGCGGCGAGCTCGTAGAGCGCGTCGAACGAGCCGAGGTCGGACCAGCCCATCTCCACGGGAGCCACGGCCACCTTGTCGGCCTTTTCCATCACCGCATGGTCGATCGAGATCGAGGGCGCCCGGGCGAAGGCCTCGGGCGCGGGGCGGACGCGGTCCCCGTCGCGCGCCGCTCCCGCCATCGCCTGCCGCGCCTCGGCCGCGACCTCGGGCGCGTGCAGGTCGAGCGCCGCGAGGCA
>JBHJHL010000060.1:0-29086 GCA_050330935.1 Sphingomonadaceae bacterium
CGCGGTCGAGCCGTGCCAGCCGCATCGGATCGGAGGGGGCGCGCGCCGGGTCGCGCGTCTGCGCGAGCCGCAGCGGCTCCCCGCCGGCGGGGTCCGCGAGGGCGTTTTGCTCCCGTTCTTCGGGCATTGCCGCACCTTATCACCGCGCCGTCTCAACGCAAACCCGCCGCCGGCCGCCAACTTCCAGGGCCCATCCGCTGCGCCGAACCCCACCCCTCGCCAACATCCAGAGCGCTTCCGCGCGCCTTCAGCCGCGCTTTTGCGCCGTTCCGCCGCGCCTCACCCGCGTTGCCCGCCACTTTCGCCAACTTCGCGCCCGTCCGGCGGCCGCAAGCCCGGGGCCTCGGGGGTCCGGCGCCGCGCTTCCCGCAACCAATGCGCCGCCTCCATTGTTGCCCCCTTTCAAGGAGAGGAAAGGCGAGGCTTGGCTGAAGCGGAGGAGAGCCCCTGGTACACGCTGGCGCGCGGGCAGGGCCCGGTCGCGGCGGCGGCGATCCATGACGGGCACGGCCTGCGCCCCGAGGTCGCCGCGGCGATGGCGCTGTCCGGGGCCGAGCGGCTGCGCGAGGAGGATCCGTTCACCGGCGAGGCGATCGGCGGCGTTCCCAGCCGCGCCGTCGCCGGCCGCTCGCGCTTCGAGGTCGATCTCAATCGCGCCCCGGCCGAGGCGGTCTACCGCGCGCCCGGGCAGAGCTGGGGGCTTCGGGTCTGGAAGGAAGGGCCGCCGCCCGACGATCTCGTCGCCCGCTCGCTCGCCATCCACGCCTCCTTCTACGCGGCGATGAAGCAGCTGATGGACGAGCTCGCCGCGGCGCACGGCCGCTTCGTCCTGCTCGACGTCCACAGCTACAACCATCGCCGCGACGGGCCGGACGCGCCGCCGATGCCGCAGGAGGAGGCGCCCGACATCAATATCGGCACCTTCTCGATGCCGCGCGAGCGCTGGGCTTGGCTGCTAGACCCGCTGATCGAAGCGATCGCAGGCTATGACTATGGCGGCAGGCGGCTCGACGTGCGCGAGAATGTCTCCTTCCAGGGCAAGGGCGAGCTCGCCCGCTTCACCCACGCGCATTTCCCGCACAGCGGCTGCTGCATCGCTTTTGAGTTCAAGAAATTCTACATGGACGAATGGACCGGAAAGCCCGAGCGCCGTGAGCTCGAGCTGATGCGCGGGCTTATCGATCATGTCGCGGCGAGCGCGGCCGAGCTGCTCGATGGCCGCTGAGCGCTCCTCCGTCAGGCTTTCGTCCGCCGGCGAGGACCGGCTCGAGGCCGCGATAGAGGGCGAGGGCGCCTATCGCGAGGCGCTGCCCGAGGGCGGCCGCGTCCATGTCGACAGGCCGCTTCCCTTCCTCCTCCTCAACCGCTTCGATCCCGGCGACGAGCACAGCCTGGCGCGCCGCGTCGCCGCCACCGGCTCGGCCTATGTCGCCTGGCCGGCGGGGCACGGCGGCGAGGTCGCAGACACCGTCGCGGCGGTCGTCGCGCGGCAGCATCGGCACTGGCGGCGCGTGCTCCTCGTCTCGCTCTACGACCTGCCGCGCGAGCATGTCGGAGCCGAGGCGCCGCGCCTCGAACGCTATCTCTACTATATCGCCCATTCGGGCGATGCGGCGGCCGCGGCGGCGGCGGACCGGCTCGAAGAGGCGCTCGCCGGGCTCGTCATCGATCTGCGCCGTCCCGAGGTCGAGCGGCTGGACAAGGGACCGGTCGAGGCCGAGATCGAGGAACTCGTCGGCGAGGATCACGTCTCGCACATCTCGCTCGGCCTGCCGCAGAATTACCGCGTGCCGGGCGGGGAGGACATCTATCCCCAGCTTCGCCACGAGCTCGAGATCGGGATTTTCGACGCGCTGCTGCGCGCGGGCCGCGCCTTCGCCGGGGAGCTGTCCGAGCGGGCGGTGCCGCACCACCGCGCCTTCGGCCGCAGCTTCTTCGTCGACGCGGCGCGGATCGTCGACCGCAAGCTCGACGCCATCGCCCGCTCGTTCGATTTCCTGCTCGGAGTCTCGCCGATCAACTCGGCCCAGGCGTTCAAGGAGTTCCGCGCCGGCGGCTGCGAGAGCGAGCCCGAATTCCGCTACCGGCCGCTCGCTGTCGATCCCGAGGCCGAGAAGAGGCGGCTGTTCGAGATCGACCTGCGCCCGGTCGAGGACCCGGTGCTGGAGACGCTGTTTTCGGAAAAGCGCCGCGAGCTGGAGCAGCAGCTCACCATGCTGCAATGCCGCAACACTCGCAATTTCCGCTATTCCTCGCTGATGGTCTACGGGCCGGTCGCGCCCGATCTGCTCGCCGCCGCCAACGAGATACTGGCCGAGATCGCGCCGCGCGCCTCGGGCGCCGACGAGCATGTCGGGGCCGAGGAGGTGCGCGAGGCCGCGACCCGGCTCATCGCCCGCTATCACGAGACGGACGGGTCCTTCGATTGCGACGTCAGGCTGCGCGAGGACATCGCCGCCGGGCTCATGGTCTCGGGCCGGCATCTCTACGTCTCGACCGCGACCAGCTTCCGCCGCCGCCGGCTCGATCCGCTGCTCCAGCACGAGATCAGCGTCCATCTCCTCACTTTCGTCAACGGCGATGCCCAGAGCCTCAAAATCTTCTGCACCGGGCTGGCCGGCTACGAGGGCATCCAGGAGGGGCTGGGCGTGTTCGCCGAGGGCGCGGTCGGCGGGCTCACCCGGGCGAGGATCAGGCTGCTCGCGGCGCGCGTCCTCGCCGTCGACGCGATGCTCAAGGGAGCCGATTTCGTCGAGACCTTCCGTCTGCTGCGCAAGGACCATGGCTACAGCCGCCGCGGCGCCTTCAACATCGCCGCGCGGGTCTACCGTTCGGGAGGCCTGGCCAAGGACGCGATCTATCTGCGCGGCTTCAAGCAGGTCATCGACCTGCTCGGCGAGGGCCGGTCGCTCGATCCCTTCTGGTACGGCAAGATCGCCGAGCATCATGTCGGCATCGTCGAGGAGCTCGCGCTGCGCGGCCTGCTGCGCCGCCCCGCCGTGACGCCTGAATTCCTCTCGCGCCAAGACGCGCGGCGGCGGATCGCCGCGCTGCGCGAGGAGCCTTCCATTCTCACCCTCGTGGCATCGGAGTAGCTTACAGTGCATATCGCCTTTTTCGTCAACGACATGGACCGCGAATATCCACGCTATACCACGACCGCGCTCGCGCATGAGGCGGTGCTGCGCGGCCATGACGTCAGCTACATCACGCCCGGCGATTTCGTCATCAGCCCCGACGACGGGCTCAAAGCGCATGCCCGTTTCGTGCCCAAGAAAAAGGTCAAGAATTACGAGGAGTTCTTCAAGGGGGTTCAGAAAGCCGCCGAAGAGACCGAGATGATCGACCTGAGCGAGATCGACGTGCTGATGCTGCGCAGCGATCCCGCGCAGGACGCGCAATCGGTCCCCTGGGCCGAGGATGTCGGCATCCTCTTCGGGCGCGAGGCGGCCGCGCGCGGCGTGCTGGTGCTCAACGACCCGGATTCGCTCGCGCTGGCGATCAACAAAATCTATTTCGAATCCTTCCCGCGCGAGGTTCGGGCCGACACGCTGATCACCCGCTTTCGAAGCGATGTGAAGGAGTTCGCCAAGAAGCATGACGGCAAGCTCGTCTTGAAGCCGCTGCAGGGCTCGGGGGGACAGAGCGTCTTCCTCGTCGGCGGCGAGGACAGCTCGAACCTCAACCAGATGATCGAGGCGATCACTCGCGACGGCTATCTCATCGCCCAGGAATATGTCCCCGCCGCGAAGGAGGGAGACATTCGCCTGTTCATGATGAACGGCCGGCCGCTCGAGGTGAACGGCAAATATGCGGCGTTGCGCCGGGTGAGTGCCGAGGACGACATAAGGAGCAACGTCCACGCCGGCGGCAAGGCGGTGAAGACCGACATCAGCGATCGGGAGCTGCGCGTCGCCGAGCTGATCCGGCCCAAGCTGGTCGCCGACGGGATGTTCCTCGTCGGCATCGACATCGTCGGCGACAAGATTCTCGAAGTCAACGTCTTCAGCCCCGGCAACCTTCTGAGCTGCAGCGAGATGGCGGAGGAGAATTTCAGCGTCGCGGTGCTCGAATCGATCGAGCGCAAGCTCGAGATCGCCGAGCAGTTTCCGGGCGCCCTGCCCAACAAGGTGCTGGCGACGATGTAGCAGGCCCTGCGGCGGGTCGGGCGGGAGATGGCAAAACGCCCGGATCTCGCGATCCGGGCGCCCTGCGTGACGATTGCTCGTCAGCCCCCTTTTCTGCCTTGCGGAAGACGCATGTATCGGCTCTCCACCTCGCTTCGAGAGCCGCTCCCGTCTGCCTGCGAACCGCCAGCCCTCAGGCCGCAATCCGTTGCCGAACGCTAGGATGGGGCCGAAGGCTTGTCATGCCTTATTGCCCTGAAGCCACAAGATTGCGGCGAATATGTGACCTCGCCGCCACATGCGACTTTACCTGCTTCCCGCTGCCTTTCCCGCCGCCTTGCGCGCGCGGCGATTGCCATCGCGCCTTCGCTTTCCTAAGGAGCGGCCTTTCCGTTCCCCTTGTCCCGGATCGCCCCGCCCCATGCGTCTTTCGCGCTATTTCCTGCCGGTTGCCAAGGAATCGCCTGCCGACGCGCAGATCGTCAGCCACAAGCTGATGTTGCGCGCCGGGCTCGTCCGGCAGACCAGTTCCGGCATCTATGCCTGGCTGCCGCTCGGGCACCGCGTGCTGTGCAAGATCGAGGCGATCGTCCGCGAGGAGCAGGATCGGGCCGGGGCGATAGAGATGCTGATGCCGACCATCCAGTCCGCCGACCTCTGGCGCGAATCCGGGCGTTACGAGGCCTATGGCCCCGAAATGCTGCGCATAGCCGACCGCCATGAACGGGACATGCTCTACGGGCCGACCAACGAGGAGATGATCACCGCGATCTTCCGCGACGCGGCGCACAGCTATCGCGACCTGCCGCGCATTCTCTATCACATCCAGTGGAAGTTCCGCGACGAGGTGCGCCCGCGCTTCGGCGTCATGCGCGGCCGCGAATTCCTGATGAAGGACGCCTACAGCTTCGATCTCGACGAGGAAGGGCTGCGGCGCAGCTATGAGGCGATGTTCGTCGCCTATCTCAAGACCTTCGCACGGATGGGGTTGGCGACGGTGCCGGTGCGCGCGCCTTCGGGGCCGATCGGCGGCGATATGAGCCAGGAATTCCATGTCCTCGCCGAGACGGGCGAAAGCGAGCTCTTCTATGACGCCGAGCTCGACGAGATCGGCCGCAAGGAACTGCTTTCGGCCGACGAGGCGCTGATCGGCCGCATGCGGAATCTCTACGCGATGGAGGCCGAGGAGCATGAGAAGGCGAACAATTGCCCGCTCTCCGAGGATCGTCTGCGCCGCCGCCGCGGCATCGAGGTCGGCCACATCTTCGCCTTCGGCACCAAATATTCCGAAAGCATGGGCTTTTCGGTGCCGACCGCCGACGGCGGGCAGGTCCATCCCCGGATGGGCAGCTACGGCATCGGCGTCTCGCGGCTCGTCGGCGCCATCATCGAGGCGAGCCATGACGAGGACGGTATCGTCTGGCCAGACAGCGTGGCGCCCTTCGCCGTGGGCCTTGTCAACATGCGCGCGGATGACGAAGCCTGCAGGCGGGCGACCGACGATCTTTATGCCGGGCTCGGGGCCGCCGGAATCGAGACGCTTTACGACGATCGCGACGAGCGTGGCGGCGCCAAGCTGGCGGTCATGGATCTCATCGGCCTGCCCTGGCAGATCGTCATCGGCCCGCGTGGGCTGGACAAGGGCATCGTCGAGCTCAAGAGACGCGCGACCGGCGAGCGCGAGGAGCTGGCGGCCGAAAGCGCGCTGGCGAGGCTGACGGCGTGATGAAAGGCGCGGCGTGATCCTCACCCGCTATCAGCGCATGATCGCCCGTCGCTATCTGCTGCCCGCGCGCAGCGAGGGCTTCATCTTCCTCGTCGCCTCGATCAGCCTTGTCGCCGTCATGCTGGGGGTCGCAGCGCTCATCATCGTGATGAGCGTGATGAACGGCTTTCGCGCCGAGCTGTTCGACAAGATCGTGGGGCTGAACGGCCATGCCGTCATCCAGGGCTATGGCGGCAAGCTTCCCCAATGGCGCGATATCGTCGCCGAGGCGCGGGCGATCGACGGCGTCACCGAGGCGCTGCCGCTCATCGAGCAGCCGCTGATGGCGAGCGCCGAGGGCCGGGTCGAGGGCGTGCTCGTTCGCGGCATGCGCATGGAAGACATCCTCACCAACGAGACGCTGCAGGGCGGCGTCGTCGCCGGCTCGCTCGAGGCGCTCGAGCCCGGCGAGAACAGGATCGCGCTCGGCGCCCGTCTCGCCGAGGCGCTTGGCGTCTCGATCGGCAGCCAGGTAAGCCTCATCAGCCCGCAGGGGCGCACCACCCCCTTCGGCACCGTGCCGCGCATCGTCCCCTATGAGATCGCGGCGGTCTTCCAGATCGGGGTCTATGATTACGACAAGGCGTTCGTGCTGATGCCGATGGAGAATGCCCAAACGCTGCTGATGCTGGGCGATGCGGTGGGGATGGTCGAGATCGAGACCGTCGATCCCGACCGGGTGGATCGGATCTTGGACCCGCTGCAGCCGCGCATCGCGGGCCAGGGGGTGATCTACGACTGGCGATCGATGAACTCGGCCCTGTTCGAAGCGCTCGAGGTCGAGCGGGTGGCGATGTTCGTGGTGCTCTCCATCATCGTCCTCGTCGCGGTGTTCAACATTTTGTCGTCGCTCATCATGCTGGTGCGCGCCAAGACCCGCGACATCGCGATTCTGAGGACGATGGGCGCGACGCGTGTGGGGCTGATGAAAATCTTCATGACCGTGGGCGTCGCAATCGGCACGCTCGGCATCATCGCCGGGCTCATCCTGGGGACCGTGTTTCTCATCTTTCGCCAGCAGGTGGTAAGCGCGATCCAGTTCCTCACCGGCCAGAATCTGTGGGATCCCTCGATCCGATTCCTCACCGAGCTTCCCGCCAAGACCGATCCGGTCGAGGTCGCCGCGATCGCCCTACTCGCCCTGCTGCTGAGCTTCCTTGCCACCCTCTATCCGGCCTGGAAGGCGGCGAGCACCGACCCCGTGCAAGTGCTGCGCTATGAATGAGGTGCTCGAGGTCTCGGCGCTGAAGCGCAGCTTCCGCCAGGGCGACACGCTGATCGAAGTGCTGCGCGGGGTCGATCTTGCCGTCCGCGAGGGCGAGATCGTCGGCCTGCTCGGCCCGTCGGGATCGGGCAAGTCGACGTTGCTTCAGGCGGTGGGGCTGCTCGAGGGCGGCTTCGAGGGCTCGATCCGCATCGAGGGCGCCCAGGCGGCGAGCCTCGAGGCTGGTGAGCGCACCGCGATGAGGCGCGAGGCGCTGGGCTTCATCTATCAGTTCCATCATCTGCTGCCCGATTTCGACGCGCTGGAGAATGTCGTCCTGCCGCAGCTCATCCGGGGCGCGCCGCGAGCCGAGGCCGAAGCGCGGGCTGGCGCGCTGCTCGGCGCGCTCGGCCTCGACAGGCGCCTCAACCACCGGCCGAGCCAGCTGTCTGGCGGCGAGCAGCAGCGGGTCGCGGTCGCGCGCGCGCTCGCCAACCGGCCGACGCTGGTCCTCGCCGACGAGCCGACCGGCAATCTCGACGAGGCCACGGCGGACATCGTCTTCGCCGAATTTGTGCGTCTGGTTCGCGGCGAAGGCAGTGCCGCGCTCGTCGCCACGCATAATGAGCGGCTCGCCGGAAAGATGGACCGCGTGCTGCGTTTGCACGAAGGCGTGATCGAATAGCGCCTTGCGATTCAGGTCCTTGCTAGGGAGCTCCCGTGTCCATGCGTCTGGCCATCGGAATGGCGGCATCACTCATGCTGGCGGCGTGCGGCTGGCTCGAGCCGCGATCGGAGCGTGCCGAGGAGGCCGAGGCCGAGACGGAGCTTGCCGAGCGCATCGAGAAGGCCTGTGCTTCGCAAGCGACCTATGAGCGGCTCAAGGAATATGTATTCGACAAGGCGGCGCGGCTCCGCAATTCCGATCCCCGCAAGCTCGATCCGCTCGCCGCCCATTCGGTCGTGCGGATGGAAAAGCCGCTGGTCAAGAGCCGCGACGAGGAGCTTAACATCACCGTGTGCACCGGGCGTTTCGTGCTCCATCTGCCGCCCGGCATCGAGGATGCGTTCGACGGCACGCGGCTGATCGACGCGGAGGTCGAATATGCCGCCCAGGCAGCGGCCGACGGCAGCGGCCTCGTCTATCAGATGGACGGCGCCGAGCCGATCATCTACCGGCTCGCAACGCTCGGCCTTCCCGAGCGGCCGATGCCGCGCCTGGTCGCCGTCGAGGATGAGCGAGGAAAGCCTTCCCGCGCCGAGCCCGCGCCCGCGCCCTCGTCTGCCGAGCCGGCCGAAGCTCGAACAGCGAAAGCGCCGCCTCCTCCGGAGCCTCCGGCGCCCGAACCGGCGCCGCCACGTGCCTCGGCCGATCCCAGCTTCAACTGCCGCCACGCCGGCACCCGGAGCGAGAAGATGGTCTGCGCGAGCGAGCGTCTGGCGGCTGCCGACCGGCGCATGGCCTCGGCCTATTATGCCGAGATGGCGCGCGCCGATCCGGCGACCAAGAGCGAGCTGCGCCGCACGCGCGACCGCTTTCTCGCCCGCCGCGAACGTTGTGCGAGCGAGGCCTGCGTGGCGCGGGTCTATGAGGAGCGCACCGCCGAGATCGGTCGCATCGCCGGCGAATAATTGTGGATCGATCGGGGCCCGCGCTTTGCGGAAGGCGCGCCCGGGCGCATAATGGGCCATGGCGAATCCGCATGCGACCGCCCCCTATGTCCCGCTGAGGATCCTTTCCTGTTACACGATGCTCGAGGGCGCGATCGCTCCCAAGGCAATCGCTCATCGGGCCCGGGCGCTGGGCTTCCCGGCCGCCGCCGTCACCGACCGCAACGGCCTTTATGCGGCGATGCCGTTCAGCGAGGAGTGCATCAAGGCCGGCGTGCAGCCGATCGTCGGCGCGATGCTCGCGGTCGCGCGGCCCGACGGCGAGCCCGGCGCCGCGACGGTCCTCGACTGGCTCGCTCTCTATGCGCAGGACCGGCAGGGCTACGAGAATCTGTGCGCGCTCGTTTCGGCCGCGCATCTCGACCGGCCGCTGTCCGAAATGCCGCATGTCGCGCTTGCCGCCCTGGAGGGGCGCGGCGAAGGGCTGATCGCGCTGACCGCCGGGGGGGAAGGGGCGCTGGCGCGGCTGCTCGCAGAAGGAAAGGAAGCGCGCGCCCAAGCCTGTCTCGAGCGGTTGCAGGCGCTGTTTCCCGGGCGTCTCTACATCGAGCTCGCGCGGCGCTCCGACCCCGTCGAGGAGGCGGCCGAGGCCGCGCTCATCGATCTCGCCTATGCGCGCGACCTGCCGCTCGTCGCGGTCAATCCCGCCTGCTATGCCGAGCAGGACTTCCATGCCGCGCACGATGCGATGCTGTGCATCGCCGACGGCAGCCAGATCGTCCGCGAGGATCGGCGCCACAGCTCGCCCGAAGCCTGGATCAAGCCCGATGAAGCGATGCGCGCGCGGTTCGCCGACCTTCCGGAGGCGATCGCCAACAGCGGCGTGATCGCGCA
Source organism: Sphingomonadaceae bacterium (assembly GCA_050330935.1). GTDB lineage: Bacteria > Pseudomonadota > Alphaproteobacteria > Sphingomonadales > Sphingomonadaceae > Allosphingosinicella. The sequence continues at coordinate 9,602 of JBHJHL010000060.1, forward strand.
GCGCTGCGCCTTCGCCGTGCCGAGACGCGACCCCATCCTGCCGAAGATCGCCGAGGGGAAGGCAGAGGAGGACCAGCTTCGCCACGATGCGCGGGAAGGGCTCGAAGAGCGTCTGCGCGGCTATGATCTCGGCGAGCGCGCCCGCGCCGAATATTCCGAGCGGCTCGACTATGAGCTCGACATCGTCATCCGCATGGGCTTCGCTGGTTATTTCCTCATCGTCGCCGACTTCATCAAATGGGCCAAGAAGGAGGGCATACCTGTCGGGCCGGGCCGCGGTTCCGGCGCGGGCTCGCTCGTCGCCTGGGCGCTCACCATCACCGATCTCGACCCCATCCGCCTCGGCCTGCTGTTCGAACGCTTCCTCAATCCGGAGCGCGTGTCGATGCCCGATTTCGACATCGATTTCTGCGAGACCCGGCGCGGCGAGGTGATCCGCTATGTGCAGAGCAAATATGGCCGCGACCAGGTCGCCCAGATCATCACCTTCGGCAAGCTCAAGGCGCGCGCGGTGCTGCGCGACACGGGCCGCGTGCTGCAAATGCCTTATGGCCAGGTCGATCGGCTCGCCAAGCTGGTGCCCAACCACCCCACCGATCCATGGACGCTGAAGCGGGCGCTCGACGGCGTTCCCGAGCTTGCCGCGGAATATCGCGACGATGCCGAGGTCCGGCGGCTGATCGACCTTGCGATGAAGCTCGAAGGCCTGCCGCGCCACGGCTCGACGCATGCCGCGGGCGTCGTCATCGGCGACCGGCGGCTCGACGAGCTGGTGCCGCTCTACCGCGATCCGCGCTCGGAGATGCCGGTGACCCAGTTCGACATGAAATATGTCGAGGCGGCGGGGCTCGTGAAGTTCGACTTTCTCGGCCTCAAGACGCTCTCGGTGCTGGCCAAGGCGCGCGAAATGCTCTGCGCGCGTGGCGTCGCGGTCGATTTCGATCGCCTCTCCTGGGACGACCGCGAAGTCTACGAATTGCTCCAGAAGGGCGACACGGTCGGCGTCTTCCAGCTCGAATCCGAAGGCATGCGCCGCACGCTCGCGGCGTTGAAGCCGACGAGCTTCGAGGACATCATCGCGCTCGTCTCGCTCTACCGTCCGGGGCCGATGGACAACATCCCCGCCTTCGGCGCGCGCAAGAACGGCCGTGCCGAAATCTCCTATCCCCACCCGCTGCTCGAGGAAGTGTTGAAAGAGACCTACGGTATTTTCGTCTACCAGGAACAGGTGATGGAGGCGGCGCGCGTGCTCGCCGGCTACAGCCTGGGCGAGGCCGATCTGCTCCGCCGCGCGATGGGCAAGAAGATCAAGTCCGAAATGGCCGCCCAGCGCGAACGCTTCGTCTCGGGCTGCGCCGACCGCGGCATCGAGGGGCCGAAGGCGAGCGAGCTGTTCGAGCTGATCGCCAAATTCGCCGGCTACGGCTTCAACAAGAGCCATGCCGCCGCCTATGCGCTGGTCGCCTATCAGACCGCGTGGTTGAAGGCGCATCATCCGCAGATATTCTACGCCGCCTCGATGTGCTTCGAGATCGATCACAGCGACAAGCTCGCGATATTCGTCGACGACATGCGCCGGCTCGGCAGCGAATGCCTGGCGCCCGACGTCAACAGAAGCGGCGCGGGCTTCACGGTCGAGGACGGCGGAGAGGGGCCTGCCGTCCGCTATGCGCTAGGCGCGCTCAAGGGGGTGGGGGAGAAGGCAATGGCCGGGCTCGTCGCCGAGCGCGAGGCGGGCGGGGCTTTCAGTTCGCTCGAGGATTTCGCCAACTGCGTCGATCCGCATCTCCTGAACCGCCGTCAGCTCGAAAGCCTCGCCGGCAGCGGCGCCTTCGATGCCATCGAGCCCGACCGGGCAAGGGTCTTCGCCGCCGCCGAGGCGATGCTCGCCGTGGCGACGACCGCGGCCGATGCCCGGGCCAGCGGCCAGGCCGGACTGTTCGGGGGCGAGGACGGGGATACCGTCCCGTTGCGCCTGCCCGAAACGAAGCAGTGGAAGCTCGCCGAGCGCATGGCCGGGGAGAAGGAGGCCTTCGGCTTCTATTTCTCCGCCCATCCGGTCGACCGCTACCGCCATCTCCTCTCGGCCAACGGCGCGCGCAGCCACTCGGAAATCTGCGCCTCGCCGCCTCCCGCCGACGGCAGCCGCATCGGCGCCGTGATGGCGGCGCTGGTCGAGGAAGCGCGGTGGCGGACCAGCGCCAAGGGGCGACGCTACATGTTCGCTGCGCTATCCGACGCTTCGGGCCAGTTCACCGCCACCATCTTCGACGATGCCGTCGCCGCCCAGGCCGAGACGGCGGCGAGGGAGGGCGCCTGCGCGCTCCTCACCGTCGAGCTCGACCGGCGTCCGGGGGAGGAGTCGCCGCGCATCGCCATTCGCGCGCTGCAGCCGCTCGACAGCCTGTCGCAGCGCAGCAGGATGCGCATGAATGTCGAGATCGGGGACGGCAGAGCGCTGCGCCGGCTCGCGCGCTCGCTCGCCCATGACCGCGGCGGCAATGGCGAGCTGCGCGCCAGCATCACGCTAGAGGGCGGGGGCGCGGCCGAGCTGCTGCTCGGTCGCGACTTTCTCCTCGACGCCGAGCTCGCGGCGCGGATCGAGCGGATCGAGGGCATATCGCGGGTTCGTCTTTCGGTATGCGGCCCGCCGAGGCTAGCGCTCGTCTCCTGAGCCGCTAGATTGCGGCCCGAAGGAGAAGAAGATGCTTGGAGGCATGCAGGACTGGCCGTTCAGGATCACGCAGCTGATCGATCATGCCGAACGGGAGCACGGGAATCGCGAGATCGTCTCGCGCTGGGCTGACGGCAGCGTCACGCGCACCGATTATGCGGGGATCGCCCGGGATGCGCGCCGGCTCGCGCGCGCTCTCGAACGGCTCGGCATCGAGCGCGAAGACCGCATCGCGACGCTGGCGATGAACCACGGCCGCCATATGGCCTCTTGGTACGGCACGATCGGGGCAGGGGGAATCGTCCATACGGTGAACCCGCGGCTGTTCCCCGACCAGCTCGTTTATATCCTCAATCATGCCGAAGACCGGGTGCTGTTCTACGACGCGGCCTTCGCGCCGCTCGTCGACAAGCTGCGGGGCCGGCTAGAAACGATCGAGCATTTTATCCGCTTCGACGGCGAGGAGAGCGAATTCGATTCGCTGATCGGAGCCGAATCGGACGACTATCGATGGGTCGAGGGGGACGAGCGCGAGCCGGCGATGCTCTGCTATACATCGGGAACGACCGGCCTGCCCAAGGGCGTGCTCTACGAGCATCGCTCGACGGTCATCCATGCGCTGGCCGAATCGCTGCCCGACATTTTCGATCTTTCGACGCGCGCGGTGGTGCTGCCGATCGTGCCGATGTTCCATGCCGCCGCCTGGGGCCTGCCGTTCGCCGCCCCGCTCGCCGGATCGAAGCTCGTCTTCACCGCCGATTACGCGCCAGAGGCGATCCACCGCATGATGATCGACGAAGGCGTCACCCATACCGCCGCGGTGCCCACCGTCTGGCTCGGCCTCATGCAATATGCCGACGAGACGAAGGCCGATTTCGGCGCTCTCGAGCTGCTGCTCATCGGCGGCTCGGCGGCGCCGCGCGCGATGATCGACTATTTCGAAAAGCGCGGGGTGCGCGTCAGTCATGCCTGGGGGATGACCGAGATGTCGCCGCTCGGCACTGCCGGCACGCGCCCGCCGGGCTGGGAAAATATGGACGCCAAGGCGCGGCTCGACCAGGCTGTCCGGCAAGGGCGTCCGCCCTTCGGCGTCGAGCTCAGGATCGTGGACGACGAGGGCAATGTCCTGCCGCGCGACGGCGAAAGCTCGGGCCGGCTGCAGGCGCGCGGGCCGTGGACGCTCGGCCGATATTTCAAGGAGGTAGAGGAGGCTGTCGATGCCGAGGGGTGGTTCGACACCGGAGATGTCGCCACCCTTCATCCCGACGGCACGATGGAGATCACCGACCGCTCGAAGGACGTGATCAAGTCGGGCGGCGAATGGATCAGCTCGATCGCGCTCGAAAACGCGGCCGTCGGCTGTCCCGGCGTCGCCGAGGCGGCGGCGATCGGCGTCCCGCATCCCAAATGGGACGAGCGGCCGCTGATGCTCGTCGTCCGGCGCGAGGGCGCGGAGGTGACGGTCGAGCAGATTCGCGAACATCTCGAAGGCGAGGTCGCCAAATGGTGGCTGCCCGAGGAGATCCTGTTCGTGGACGAGCTGCCCCACACCGCCACCGGCAAGCTGCTCAAGACCGCGATCCGCGAGGAATATAAGGATTACAGGCTGGAGAGCGCGGCATAGGGCGAGCCTGCCAGAGATAGCGTTTTCAGCCCGGGCCGAGCGCGCTTCAGAACAACTCGCCCTGCGGTCCCGGCGGCTTGCGGAAGAGGTCGCAGCGCGGCCTGAAGCGCTCGAACCCTTCGAGACCATATTTGCGCATTGCCTTTTCGAAGCGGCTGCGGAACAGGGCCGCCCACGGCCCTTGCCCCTTCATGCGGCTGAAGAAGCGGGGATCGTTGTCGCGGCCGCCGCGCAACGAGCGGATGATCGCCATCACCTTGCCGGCGCGCTCGGGGAAATGGGCCTCGAGCCAGGCGCGGAACAAGGGCGCAACCTCGTGCGGCAAGCGCACAGGAAGGAAGAAGGCGCCGCGCGCTCCTGCCTCGGCCGCGGCCTCGACGATATGCTCCATCTCATGGTCGGTGACCGCCGGGATGACGGGGGCGATGGCGGCGAAGACGGGGATGCCGGCCTCCTTCAGCGCCGCGATCGCCGCGAGCCGCTTGCGCGGCGCCGGCGCGCGGGGCTCGAGCGTGCGGGCGATCTTCTGGTCGAGCGAGGTTATCGACAGCGCCACCGAGACGAGATCGTCCCGCGCCATCCGCGCGAGCAGGTCGAGGTCGCGCAGCACCCGGTCGGATTTGGTGGTGATGGTGAGCGGATGGCGTGTCTCGGCGAGAATCTCGACGCATTGGCGGGTGATCCGCCAGCGCCCCTCGATCGGCTGATAGGGATCGGTGTTGGTGCCCATCGCGATCGGCCGCGCTTCATAAGAGGCCTTGCCGAGCTCGGCGCGCAACAGCCGGGGAGCATCGGGCTTGGCGAACAGACGGCTTTCGAAATCGAGCCCCGGCGAGAGATCGTGATAGGCATGGGTCGGCCTCGCGAAGCAGTAGATGCAGCCATGCTCGCAGCCGCGATAGGCGTTGATCGAACGGTCGAAGCCGATGTCGGGCGAGGCGTTGCGGGTGATGATATGGCGCGGCCGCTCGATGGTGACGCTCGTCCGCAGCGGCGGCGGCCCGCCCTCGGCCTGCTCATGGTCGAGCCATTCGCCCTCGCGCTCCCGCTCGGGCAGGTTGAAGCGCGTGCTCGAACGGTTGAGCGGCGCGCTGCGGCCTTTGTGAAGCGGAGTCCTCATCCCCTCCGGATAATAGCTCCGAAGAAGAGAACATTACAAGAACAAAGTTTCAGTCGGCGGTCCTGCCGAAAGCGTTCATGCGTAGCGCGGTCGCGCCGGCAAGGCCGGGGAAGCGGGGCCACAGCCCCTGGACGAGCGCCTCGCGACTGGCCGACCCGCGCCCCGCCTGGTCCTCGTAGACCCAATAGTTTCTGAGCACGATCGGCACATAGCCGCGGGTTTCCCAATAGGGGATCGATTCGATGTAGAGCAGCGGATCGCCGCCGTCGAAGCCGCGGCTGTTCCATTCGGAGATCGGCGCCGGGCCGGCATTGTAGGCGGCGATGACCTTGGGCAGCAGCCCCTGGGTGCCGGAAAGGTCGCGCAGATATTCGAGATAGCGCTGGCCATATTCGATATTCGTCTCGGGGTCTGTGAGCTGCGCGCTGTGAAAGGATTCGCCGTTGCGGCGGGCCATGTCGGCGGCGGTGCCAGGGCGTAGCTGCATGATGCCGGTGGCGCCGGCGGGGCTGACGACGCTTTCGCGAAAGCGCGATTCCTGCAGCGCATGCGCGTAGACCAGCGACTTGTCGACCCGCCAGCCATGCGCCGGGCGCCAGTCGGGCGCGGGGTAGCGCGCGGCGATGTCGACGCTCGTTCCTGACGGCGCATTGTGGGCAAGCCAGATCTGGGTCGAGGCGAGGCCGAGGTCTGCGGCCAGGCCGATCAGCGCCTTGTGCTGGTCCCTGCCGCCGAGCCGCGCCTGATGGCGAATGAGCACGCCGGCCAGCTCCCGCTCGCCGATCCCGACCAGCGCGATCGCGGCGCGGACATTGGCCTCGCGCGCGATCTCGCGCCATTGCGAAGCGCGATAGGCGGTAGGCGCGGGGGCGGGCGCCGCGATCCCCAGCGCCCTGGCGGCGAGCAGCCCGTAGAATGTCTCGCCGAGCCGGGCGGCACTGCGCAGCCGCGCTTGGACTCGTTCGGGGCGGCCGCATTTCATCTCGGCGCGCGAGGCCCAGTAATTTCCCGCCGCGACAAGCTCGGCGTCTCCCGAATGCGCGGCGACATGGCCGAAGGCTCGGGCGGCGTCGTCGCAGTCGCCGAGGCGCCAGGAGGCGAGGCCCGATACCCAGGCCGCATGGATACCCCATTCGCCACCGCCCCGGGCCGCGAGGTCGGAGAGACGCCTGGCCGAACGGTCGTCGCGGACGAGATAATAGGACCAGCCGATGCGCTGGCGGAATTCGGTGACGGCGGCACGCGACAGTCCGGTCTCGTGCTCGCCGAGCAGCGCCTCGGCCTCGCGCGGGCGGTCGCCGACGATGAGTTCCTGGTGGAGGGGGTCGAGCGCCGCCGCGGCGCCGCCTTCGCGAGCGCCGCGCGCGCGGTCGCGGATCGGCTGGCCGGCAAGGCCTATGAGGCGGCCGGGGCGGCGATATCCGGGCACCGGCTTGCTGCCCCGCGAAGCGGCGAGACGCGCCAGCCGTTCGGCATGCGGAAGCTCGGGCGCGGCGCGGAGCAGGGCGTCGAGCGCGGGCCGCTCGATGCGCGGCGAGCCCGGCGCGAGGTAAAGCTCGGCGCGCGCGACATGATGGAGCGGGCCTTCGCGCATGGCCGCGAGCCGGGCTTCTGCTTGCGTCCAGTCGCCGGCGCGGATGCTGGCGAAAACCGCCCTATAGGCCTGGCGCTCGCCGGCGCCGAGCGCGCCTTCGCGCGTGAGCTCGGAACTGCTGTGCCGCCTGCTGTCGGCAGCGGAGGCCGCGAGCGGCGTCGCCGGCAGAAGCAGGCCGGCGGCGGCGAGGGCGAAGATCGCCCTTCTCATCGCGGCAGCCTTTCGGCGAGGCGCTGCAGATCCTCCCAGGCCGGGCGCCGCGCCGACCGGTTGATCTCGACATGGGCGGGGGAAAAGCTGACGAGAGCGGGGACCGGGCCGGCTGCGGTGGCGATGTCCATCCATTCGCCCCGCGCTGTCAGCACGCTTCTGCCGGTGAGCGCCCGCGACGGCGCATCGCCCAGGATGAGCAGCGCCTTCGGGCGGACGAGCGAGACATGGTGGCGGGCGAGCTCGGCGGCGCGCTCCAGCGCCTTTTCCTCGAAGCGGCCGCTCGGCGACCGGCAGGGGAGGAGCGGAACGAGATAGAGTTGGGCGCGGCTGCGGCTGATCGCCTTCATCATGCGGTCGAACAATGCTCCGGTCTCGCCCGAGAACAGCCGGCCCTCGTCGAAATCGCCGACGCCGGGCATGTCGCCGAGGACCATGAGGCCGGAAGCCGGATCGCCCTGCGGCAGCAGCCGTGGCGCGCCTGGCGCGGCATGGGGAATCTCCCCGCTCTCGGCGAGGAAGCGTTCGAATTCGGCGAGGGTGGCCGGCAGCGCGCGGGGCTCGGGCGCGGCGTCGGCGGGCTTGGCAGGCCGTCTGGCGGGAACGGATGCCGGCTTGGTCTCGATAAGCCAGTTGCGCGGCCGCTCCTCGACGAGAATGTCGACCCCCGCATCCTTCCACCATCGCAGCACGCTCGCCGCGTACGCTTCACTCATCGAATCGGTCTTTCTTTTCCAGACAGTGGTTGAGAAACGGCCCGACGCACTGGTCAATCGCTGCCGCTCCCCTTATCTGCCATAGCGTGACTGCTATGAGATAAGCCGTGGTTAAACGGTAAGGTTAACAGGGAGAAAGGCTGTTCCGGACGAAGCCATAGAGCGGGAATCGATGGCTTATGACGTGGTCGTCGTCGGCGCGGGCCCGGCCGGTCTCGCCGCCGCGATCCGGCTCAAGCAGCTGGCCGAGGAGAAGGGGCGCGAGCTTTCGGTCTGCATCCTCGAAAAGGGCTCGGAAGTGGGCGCGCACATCCTTTCGGGCGCGGTCGTCGATCCGATCGCGCTCGACGAGCTGTGCCCCGGCTGGCGCGAGGAGCCCGATCCGCCGCTTACCGTGCCGGTGACCGAAAATCATCACTGGCTGCTGAGCGAACGCGGCAAGAGATCGCTGCCGCATGCGCTCATGCCGCCGCTGATGAACAACAAGGGCACCTACACCGTCTCGCTCGGCAATGTCTGCCGCTGGCTCGCCGGCAAGGCCCAAGCGCTCGGCGTCGAGATTTTTCCGGGTTTCGCTGGCGCCGAGCTGCTGTTCGACGAGGATGGGGCGGTCAAGGGGGTGGCGACCGGCGATATGGGCGTCGCCCGCGACGGCGTCCGCAAGCCCGAATATCAGCCGGGCATGGAGCTGCACGCCAAATATTGCTTCGTAGCCGAGGGCGCGCGGGGCCATCTCACCAAGGAGCTCAAACGCATCTTCGCGCTCGATGCCGAGAGCGAGCCGCAGATTTACGGACTCGGCATCAAGGAAGTGTGGGACGTCGAGCCCAGCAAGCATGTTCCTGGCCGCGTCGTCCACACCCAGGGCTGGCCCTTGTCGGACGCCTGGGGCGGCGGCTTCATCTATCATCAGGAGGCGGGGCAGGTGGCGATCGGCTTCGTCGTCGCGCTGTCCTACGACAATCCCTGGCTCGATCCCTATGAGGAATTCCAGCGCTGGAAGCAGCATCCGGCGATCCGGCCGCTGCTCGAGGGCGGCAAGCGGGTCGCCTATGGCGCGCGCGCGATCAACGAGGGCGGCTGGCAGGCGGTGCCCAGGCTCGTCTTCCCTGGCGGGGCGCTGATCGGCTGTTCGGCGGGCTTCGTCAACGTGCCGAGGATCAAGGGCAGCCACACGGCTATGAAGTCCGGCATGCTCGCCGCCGAGACCGCCTTCGCCGCGCTCGGCGAGGGACGCGGCCGCGATGTCCTCGGCGCCTATCCCGAGGCGCTCGAAAAGAGCTGGATCGCGAAGGAATTGAAGAAGGTCCGCAATGCGGAGCCGCTGGTCGCGAAATACGGCAACAGGCTGGGCACGCTGCTCGCCGGCGCCGATATGTGGATGCGGCAGCTCGGTCTCGGCCTTCCTTTCACCCTCGGGCACGAACCCGATCATAAACGGCTGAAACGCAAGGACGAGGTGGAACCGATCGACTATCCCCGGCCCGACGGCGAGATCAGCTTCGACCGCATGTCCTCTGTGTTCCTTTCGAACACCAATCATGAGGAGGACCAGCCCGTCCATCTGACGCTCAAGGACGCGAGCGTGCCGATAAAGGTGAATCTGGCGCTTTATGACGCGCCCGAGCAGCGCTATTGCCCGGCCGGCGTCTATGAGATCGTCGGCGAGGAGGAAGGCGAGCCGCGGCTTCAGATCAACGCGGCCAATTGCGTGCATTGTAAGACCTGCGACATCAAGGACCCGACCCAGAATATCAACTGGGTGGTTCCGGAAGGCGGAGGAGGCCCCAATTATCCCAATATGTAGGACGTTTGCGCTATGCATCATCGCCGCCTCGGCGCTGCTTGCGGCACCGGGGCATGCCCGGAGCGGCGAAGAGCTCGGCGTCTATCTGAAGGCCCGCGCGGCCGACGGCATGGGGGCCGTCGACGAGGCGGCCGAAAATTATGCCGCCGCGCTCGCCGCCATGCCGGACAGCCCGGTGCTTGCCCGGCGCGCGCTTGGCGCCGCCCTTACCGCCGGCAACTGGCCGCTCGCCTTCGAGGCCGCCTATGCGCTCGATGAGCAGGGAAGATTGCCGCGCGACGGCCGCATCCTGCTGCTCGCCGACGCGGTGCGCGCCAAGGACTGGACGGCGGCGAGGAAACAGATCGAGGCAATGAAGGAAGAGGAGCTGTTCGCCTTCCTGGCGCCGATCGTCGAGGCCTGGATCGTCTTCGAAAGCGCGGAGGGCTCCGATCCCGTCGCGCTGCTCGATGCGGCCGGGCGCAATGTCGGCATCGATTCCTATGTCGCCGAGCATCGCGCGTTGCTGCTGCTCGCCGCGGGGCGGCATGATCAGGGGCTCGAAGCGCTGGCCCCGCTGGCCGAAATGGAAGGCGGCCGGGCGCAGCGGCTCAAGATCGCCACCGCCGCGCTGCTCGCCGAGCGCGGCAAGAAGGGCAAGGCGCTCAGGCTGCTCCGGAGCAACCTCCTCGCCACCAGCCGGGCGCGCGCTGCGATCGCCGCCGGGAAGCCGCTGCCGGCGCTGATCGACAATGCCGCCGACGGTATCGCGGAATTCTTCGTCCGCGTGGCGATCGATCTCCACCGCCAGGACGTCACCGAGACGGGTCTCACCTTCGCGCGCCTCGCGACCCTGCTCGCCCCCGACAATTCCGAGACCTGGCTGGTGACGAGCGAACTGCTCGACGCGCTCGACCAGCATGCGCTGGCGATCGAGGCGCTGGGGCATGTATCCGAAACCGATCCCTTCGCTCCGGCCGCGCGCCAATCCGCCTTCCGTCTCAATCTCGAACATGGCGAGCGCGAGACGGCGCTGGGGCTCGCCGAGGCGGCGGTTGCCGGGAATGGCGGCACCGTGGTCGAATGGATGCGGCTCGGCGATCTGTATGGGGAGCTGGGCCGGCACGGCGATGCCGCCGAAGCCTATGGCAGCGCGCTCGGCATCCTCGAACGGCAGGGTCGGACCGCGGGCGACACCGCCTGGCAGCTCTGGCTGCTGCGCGGCAGCGCGCTGCACAGGGACGGACGCTGGCCCGAGGCCGAAAAGGCGCTGCGCGCGGCCTACGCGCTCGCTCCCGACGAGCCCGTCGTGCTCAACGATCTCGGCTATTCCCTGCTCGAGCGGCGCGAGCATATCGACGAGGCGATGGCGCTCATCGAGCGCGCCGCGGCGCTCGATCCGGACAGCGGCTCGATCGCCGATTCGCTCGGCTGGGCGCATTATCTCGACGGCGACGTGGCGAGCGCGATCGAGCATCTCGAACGGGCGGTCAAAAGCGAGCCCGCCGATCCGACGATCAACGAGCATCTGGGCGACGCCTATTTCCGCGCCGGGCGCCGTTTCGAAGCACGCCATGCCTGGACCGCCGCGCTCGTCTACGCCGAGGGCGATGCCGCCGAGCGGCTCAGGACCAAGATCGAGACCGGCCTCACGCCGGAGGTTGCCGCCCCCTGAGCCGGCCCCGTCCGACCGCTGCCGGCTGGAGCGACGGCGAGCCAGCGCCCGCCAAGCTCAATCTCGCGCTCCACGTCCGCGCCCGCCGTCCCGACGGCTATCACGATATCGAGACCCTCTTCGCCTTCGCCGATCATGGCGACCTCCTGCTCGGCGCGGCGGATGCGCGGCTGCGGCTCGAGATCGCCGGGCCCTTCGCCATTCCGCTCGCGCCGGAGAGCGACAATCTGGTGCTGAGCGCCGGGCGGGCGCTTCGCGAACGCTTGGGCATAGAGGCAGGCGCGCGGCTGCGGCTCGAAAAGCGGCTCCCCGTCGCCGCGGGGCTGGGCGGCGGCTCGGCCGACGCTGCCGCGGCGCTGCGGCTGCTCGCGCGGATGTGGCGGATCGATCCCGACGATCCGGCGCTCGGCGAGATCGCGACCGGGCTCGGCGCCGACGTTCCGGCCTGCCTGCGCTCCCGCCCCGCGATCGGCGGCGGCCGCGGCGACCGGCTCGAACCGCTGGAGGGCTGGGGGCTGGAAGACACGCCGCTCCTCATCGTCAATCCCGGCAAGCCGCTCGCCACGGCCGAGGTTTTTGCCGCATGGGACGGGGACGTCGGCGGCCCGATGCCCGCCGATTCGCTCGCCGGGCGCAATGATCTCGAGGTCGCCGCGAGCCGGCTGATGCCCGAAATCGGCGAGGTCCTCGCCGCGCTGCGCGGCATCGAGGGCGCGCGCCATGCGCGCATGTCGGGCTCGGGGCCGAGCTGCTTCGCGCTGTTCGACGACGAAGCGGCCCGCGACCGCGCCGCGCGCAAGCTCGCGGCCGCGCATCCCGGCTGGTGGATTTGCGCCACCCGTCTCCGCTAGGCTTGGCTTCGCCGCCGCGCTGGGCGAGAAGGCGGCGATGGCCAAGGACGATCCCGCCCCCGCCCGCTATATCCCCGGCGCACCCGACAGCCCGCTGCTCATCCTCGCCGACCATGCCTCCAACCATGTCCCGGCGGGAATCGATCTCGGCGTCGAGCGCCAGCTGCTCGAAAAGCATGTCGCCTTCGACATCGGCAGCGCGGCGCTGGCGCGCAAGCTGGCGCAGCGGCTCCGGTGCCCGGCGATCCTGGGCAGCGTCTCGCGGCTCGTCGTCGACCTCCATCGCGATCCCGGCGAAGCGAGCGCGATCCCCGAGCTGAGCGACGGCCATGCGATTCCCGGCAACAGCGCGCTCGACGCTGCGGAGCGGGAGCGGCGGATCGAGCGCTACTGGCGGCCCTATCACCAGTTCATCGCCGAGCGCATCGCCGCCCTCGCCCCCGCGATGCTCGTCACCGTCCACAGCTTCACGCCGCGGCTCGAAAGCCGGCCCGACCAGGCGCGGCCTTGGCAGGTCGGCCTGCTCTACAATCGCGACGACCGCGCGGCGCGGATCGCGCTTCGCCTGCTCGTCGAGGCGGGGATCGCCGCGGGCGACAACGAGCCCTATTCGGGTCGCGCGCTCAACGCGACGATGAACCGCCATGCCGAAAGCCGGGGGCTGCCCTATCTCGCGATCGAGGTGCGCAACGATCTTCTCGTCGACGAGAAAGGCATCGAGCGCCGGGCGGCCCTGCTCGCGCCGGTCATCGAGCGCAGTCGCCAAATGCTCGGGGAGGCTTGAGATGCGCTCCCTGCTGCCGCTCGTCGCGCTCGCCATTCTCGCCGCCTGCGATCCCGGCTCCGGGAGCGATGAGGCCGCGGGACCGGAAGCCGCATTACTCGCCGAGCCCGAGGATCCTCGCATCGAATGCGCGATCGGCGAGAACGCCCCGCTCGAGCGCGTCTGCACGTTCGAGCAGACGCGGCGCGAGGGCGCGCTGCTGCTCACCGTCCGCCAGCCCGACGGCGGCTTCCGCCGGCTCGAGGTGCGGGAGGAGGAGATCCTCGCCGCCGACGGCGCCGAGCCGGCGCGGGTGACGAGGATCGCCGAGGACGAGATCGAGGTCCGCATCGGCAGCACCCGATACCGGTTGCCGGCGCTGGCGCCTGCGCGCGCCGAAGCGGGCGAATGATGAAACCCATCCTCACCGCCCATGAAATGCGCGCCGCCGAGCGGCGGCTGTTCGACGCCGGCACCTCGGTCGCCGAGCTGATGGAGCGGGCGGGGGCGGCGATCGCCGAAGCGGCCTGGCGCTTCGCCGGGCCGATGCCGGCGCTGGTCCTCGCTGGGCCGGGCAACAATGGCGGCGACGGCTATGTCGCGGCGCGGCGCCTCGCCGAGCGCGGGCTGGAGGTGAAGGTGGCGGCGCTCGCCAAGCCCGGGAGCGACGCGGCCAGGCAGGCGCGTGGACGCTGGCGGGGCGAGACGGTGCCGCTCGACGAGGCCGCACCCCGGCCGCTCCTCATCGACGCGCTGTTCGGCACCGGCCTTTCGCGCGGCCTCGACGGAGAGCCGGCGGCGCTTCTGCGCGGGCTCGCCGGCGCAGCGCGCATATGCATCGCCGCCGATCTTCCGAGCGGGGTCGAGACCGACGGCGGCGCGCTTCTTTCCGAGGTGCCGCGCTTCGATCTCACCGTCGCGCTCGGGGCGATGAAGCCGGCGCACCGGCTCTTCCCGGGCGCCGATCGCTGCGGGCGGGTGGCGGTCGCCGATATCGGCATCGAGGCGAGAAGCGACCTGTTCGAGATCGCGCCGCCCCGGCTCGCGCCGCCCGGACCCGAAGACCATAAATATCGCCGCGGCCATGTCGCCGTCCTCGCCGGCGAGATGACCGGCGCCTCGGCGCTCGCGGCGAGCGCGGCGTTGCGCGCCGGAGCCGGCTATGTCCGCCTCTTCGCGCGCGAGCGGGTCGCCGGCGTGCCGAGCGCCGTCGTCCAATCGCCCGGCGATCCGGCCGCGGCGTTCGAGGACGGACGGGCGGACGCGCTGCTCATCGGACCGGGGCTCGGACGGAGCGAAGCAGCGAAGACGCTGCTCGATCGGGCGCTGGCTTCGGACAGGCCGCTCGTCCTCGACGGCGATGCCCTGGGCCTGATCGCCCCGCAAAGGCTGCGCGGCCTTGCCCGCCGGGCGATCCTCACCCCCCATGAGGGGGAATTCGAACGCATGTTCCCCGGGGCCGAAGGGAGCAAATGGCAGCGCGCGCGGGCCGCGGCCGAGATGAGCGGCGCGGTCGTGGCGCTGAAGGGCGCCGACACGATCGTCGCCGAACCCGGCGGACGGACGGGCTTCGCGCCGCCTTCCCCGCACTGGCTCGCCACCGCCGGCACCGGCGACGTGCTTTCCGGCATCGTCGCGGCGCTGCGCGCGCAAGGCGGCGATGCCTTCGAGGCCGCCTGCGCCGGCGTCTGGCTGCACGGCCGCGCGGCGGAAATCGCCGGTCCCGCGCTCCTCGCCGACGATCTCCTCGGCGCGTTGCGGCGGGCGCTCGTCGGGGCCAGCGGGCAAGGGCAAAGGCGGGTCCGGAAGTGACGATCTGGAGGCGTTCGCCTATGCCATCCCGTCACTTCTGTCGCCTCCCGACCTCCGGCCCGATCGTTCGACCGGCTGCGATCCCTCCGCTCCTGCCGCGGCCCAGCCTGGCATGGCGGGGACGCTGTAGGAAAGCGGTCAGTCGAACAGCTTCTGGAAGCGCCGCGGGGTGCGCGTCTTCCAGGCGCCGCGATGATAGGCGTCCGAAGCGAGCAGCGGCAGCACGCTCGTCGCTTCGGCGAAGACCATCTGCTCCAATGCGGTGTCCACCTTGCCCCAGCTCGCCGCCTCCTGGAGCGTCGATGAGGAGCAGGCGCCGTCGCGCGTGTCGGCGACGGTGATCTGGACCGCATATTTGTGCATCTCGACATCCTCGTGGCCGAGGATCTCGGCGCACACCACCGTGTCCTGCGCGAAATTCTTCGGCACCCCGCCGCCGATCATGAGCAGACCGGTGGTGCCGGCCTCGATCTTGATCTGCGTGAGCTCGCGGAAATCGGCGATCGAATCGAGCGTGACATGCGGCCGTCCCGCCCTGATCGCATCGGCCTGGTGCTTGACGAGCCCGAAGCCCGCCGAGGAATCGGTGAAGGCCGGGCAGAAGACCGGCACCTCATGTTCGAAGGCGAGGCGGACCAGCGAATGCTCCTTGCGGCCGTTCGCCACCAGCCAGCGGCCCATCTCGCGGATGAAGGCGCGCGAGGACATCGGGCGGGGCTCGAGCGCGTCGGCGATGGCGGCGATGGCATGATCGGTCTGCTGCAGCGCCTCCTCGTCGATATAGGTGTCGTAGATGCGATCGATATAGAGCGAGCGCAGGATTTTATCATCAGGGATATCAAGAGCCTGGTAATGTTTATGGCCAAGCGCTTCGAAGAAATCCATATCGACGACCGAAGCGCCGGTGGCGACGACGGCGTCGACCATATTATGCTTCACGAGATCGGCGTAGAGGTCCATGCAGCCGCCGGCCGAGGTCGAGCCGGCGACGACGAGCCAGATCGAGCAGTCGGGGTCGGCGAGCATCCGGTTGTAGATGTCGGCGGCGCGGCCGAGGTCGCGGCTCGTGAAGCTCATCTTCCCCATCGCCTCGACGATCGGGCGGGCGTCGAAGCTCTTGATGTCGATATGCTCGACCTCGGTCGAAAGCAGCTCGGCCTTGCGGCGGTCGTTGATCCGGGTGTCGTTCATCGGCTCCCCACAGTCACAGGCTGACGACGTTCGACGCGGCGGGGATCGCCGCGGCGCCGTCATAGAGGCTCGCCATCGGCGCGTCCTCGGCGATCGCGGTCCCGACGCTGCCGAAGCCGTTGAAGCCGGTGCGCATCGCGCAGCCATAGGCGCCGAGCATGCCGATCTCGACATAGTCGCCCGCGGCGATGTCGGCGGGAAGGAAGAAGGGGCCCGCCATATGGTCGAGATCGTCGCAGGTCGGCCCGTAGAAGCTGAAGCCGGTTTCGGGCGCGTCCGGGGCTTGCCGGCGCAAGAGCCGCACCGGAAAGCGCCAGCCGACATGGGCGGCGTCGAACAGCGCGCCATAGGCGCCGTCGTTGATGTAGATTTCCTGCCCGCGCCGTTTCTCGACCCGCACGATCAGGCTCGCATATTCGGCCGCGAGCGCGCGTCCCGGTTCGCACCAAAGCTCGGCCGAATAGGATATGGGGAGGCTTTCGAAGGCGGTCTCGACGGTCGCGAAATAGGCCTCGAGCGGCGGCGGCTCCATGCCCGGATAGACCGAAGGGAAGCCACCGCCGACATCGACGATATCGACGGTCACCGACGCCTCGACGATCGCCGCGCGGACATGCTCCATAGCCTGGGCATAAGCGAGCGGGCTCATCGCCTGGCTGCCGACATGGAAGCACAGGCCGAGCGCGTCGGCGGCCTGGCGGGAGGCCAGCAGCAGCTCCCTGGTCTCGCCGGGATCGGCGCCGAACTTGGCGGCGAGGCTGAGCCTCGAATGATCCGAAGGCACGCGCAGGCGCACGCACAGGGAAAGATCCTTCGCGCCGCCGGTGGCGCGCATGATCTTGGCGAGCTCGGCCTGGCTGTCGAGCGCGAAGGTCCTGATGCCGTGATCGTGATAGGCCTCGGCGATCGCCTCCTCGGCCTTGACCGGATGCATGAAGCAAAGCTCGGCGCCAGGCAGGGTTTCGGCGACCCCGCGCACCTCGGCGATCGAGGCGACGTCGTAACAGGCGATGCCGCTCGCGCGCAGCAGGCGCAAGAAATCGGGCGAAGGATTGGCCTTCACCGCATAGACGGTCTTGCCAGGAAAGCGCCGCGCGAAGAAGCCGGCGGCGCGGCGCGCGGCATGCGGGCGGAGCAGCGTCACCGGCTGCGCCGGCCTCAGCGCCTCGACTAGCCCCAGCGCGCTATGAAAGCTGTGCAATTCAAGGGACCTCCATGGAGCAGTTGACGACAGATGCTGCCTTGCGGCGGGGAAGTCCCTTGGGGCAGCGGAGGCGCGATATAGGTTTCGGGCCCGATGCTGTAAAGGGCCGCGCATGAAGGAGGATTCGCCGAGCCTGGAAGGGGTGCGCGAGGCGGCCGCGCGGATCGCTCCCTTCGTCACCGAAACGCCGCTGCTGCCGGCGGAGATCGGCGGCGTCGGCGTCCGGATCAAGGCCGAATGCCTGCAACGCGGCGGGAGCTTCAAGCTTCGCGGCGCGAGCAACCGGCTGATGCTGCTGGGCGCGGAGGAGAGGAAGCGCGGCGTGGTCGCCTTCTCCTCGGGCAACCACGCGATCGGCGTGGCGCTCGCGGCCGAGCGCCTGGCGATGCCGGCGACGATCGTGATGCCTTCGGACGCGCCGGCGATCAAGCGCGAGCGGGTGCTGGAGGCGGGGGCCGAGATCGTCGATTATGTCCGCGGCAGGGAGCCGCGCGAGGAGATCGCCGCGCGGCTCGCGAAGGAGCGCGGCGCGGCGCTCGTCCCCTCCTTCGACGATGTCGACGTGATCGAGGGGCAGGGGAGCGTCGGGATCGAGATCGGCCGGCAGCTCGAGGCGCTGGGGCTCGGCCCGCCGCCGCTCGTCGTCGCGCCCTGCGGGGGCGGCGGGCTTTCGGCGGGCATCGCGCTCGCCCTGCCCGAAGCCGGGATCGCCGTCGTCGAGCCCGCAGGCTGGGACGACATGGCGCGCTCGCTGGATCGCGGCGAGATCGTGCCGATGCCGCACGATCCGCCGCCGACGCGCTGCGACGCGCTGATGACGCCCAAGGTCTCGCGCCACACGTTCGATACGCTGATGGGGCGGGGCGCCGCGGGGCTCGCGGTCGGCGACGAGGAGGTGATGGAGGCGATGCGCTTCGCCGCGCTGCGCCTCAAGCTCGTCGTCGAGCCGGGCGGCGCGGTCGCCCTGGCGGCGGCGCTGGCGGGGAAGGTGAAGCTGCCCGAAAACGCCGTTATCGTCGTCTCGGGCGGCAATGTCGATCTTGACATCCATGCCGGGATCATCGGCGGCGCGCATGGCTGACCTGCTGCTTTCGATCATCACGCTCGCCGCCTTCGCGCTCGGCATCGGCGGCATCCTCCTCGTCACCCGGCGCGGCGAGACGAAAAGAGGCCTCCTGATGCTCGCGGCGGCGGCGGTGATGCTCGGCAATGTTCTGATCTGGACGCTCTAGGCGTCGTTCACCTGATCGGGCAGTCGGGGTCGAGGCGGAAGTCGAGATAGGCGTCGACCGTCCTCATCAGCTCCTTCATCTCGTCGACGAAGAAATGGTTGGCGCCGGGGATGGTCTTGTATTCGATCGTGATATGGCGCTGGGTCCTGAGCTTCTCGACCAGCTTCTCGACCGCCTGCGGCGTCACCACCTCGTCGGCCTCGCCCTGGACGATGATGCCCGAGGAGGGGCAGGGGGCGAGGAAGGAGAAATCGTACATGTTGGCGGGCGGCGCGATCGAGATGAAGCCGCGCATCTCGGGCCGGCGCATCAAGAGCTGCATGCCGATCCAGGCGCCGAAGGAAAAGCCCGCGATCCAGGTCTGCTCGGCCTCGGGATGGATCTGTTGCACCCAGTCCAGCGCCGAGGCGGCGTCGGAAAGCTCGCCGATGCCGTTGTCGAACACGCCCTGGCTCTTGCCGACGCTGCGGAAATTGAAGCGCAAGGTGGCGAATCCGCGCCTGACGAAAGTCTGGTAGAGCGCCTGGACGATGGCGTTGTTCATCGTCCCGCCGCCCTGCGGATGGGGATGAAGGATCATCGCCACCGGGGCGCGGGGGCGGGGGCCCGGGCTGAACCGGCCTTCGAGGCGGCCCTCGGGACCGGGAATTATGACTTCGGGCATTGCACCTTGGCGTGGCTGCGGGGATATGGCGGGCCTGTGAAGCGGCGCTCTATATAGGATGGCCGCGGAGCAAGGCAATTGAAAGGCGATGGGGATTTCAAGGGTGCGCATCTATCTCGACCATGCCGCGACGACGCCGGTCCTCCCCGAGGCCCGCGAGGCGATCGCCGCGGCGCTCGACATCTGGGCCAACCCTTCCTCGGCGCACAGCGAGGGAAGGGCGGCGCGCGCGGCGATGGAGCGCGCGCGCGCCGACATCGCCGAGACGCTCGGCGGGCGGCACCGCAAAATAATCACCACTGGCCCGCCCGAGGCGCTCGGCCGGGTGCTCGCGCGGGGGAGGACCGCGGCGCGGGTCGCCACCGCCGC
>JBHJHL010000061.1:0-6853 GCA_050330935.1 Sphingomonadaceae bacterium
CGACGCCTTCCTGTACCCGGCTGAACGCGAGATATTTGCCGAGCGCGGCGCGCTGCCCGGCCATCATGATCGCGCTCGCCGCCTCTCCGCCCCCGCCGGCGGCGGCGGCGAGGGCGCCGAGGATCAGCGACGCGATGGTGATGCCGGTCGCTTCCTGCATCGCCTCGCCATGGCGCATGACATGCCCGCCCTCGACATGGCCGAGCTCGTGCGCGATCACGCCCTGGACCTCGTTGGCGTTGTCGGCGGCGGTGACGAGGCCCGAATGGAGATAGACGATCTGACCGCCGGCGACGAAGGCGTTGATCGAGGGATCGTCGACGAGCACGATCTCGACATTTTCGGGACGCAGCCCCGAGGCTTCGATGATCGGGCGGGAGATGTCGCGCAGCAGCGTCTCGGTCTCCGCGTCGAGCAGCTGCGATTGGGCCGCAGCGGGCTGGGCGAGCGCGACGAAGCCGAGGCTGAACAGCATCAGCAAGCGCGCGACGAGCGAGGCCGGGGAGAAGCTTCCTCGCGGGCGGGTGGAAGGATCAGTCATGTCTCGCCTTACTCCCCATGCCGGGTGAACCTTGGCTGAAAATCAGCCGCCGAAGGTGCGTTGCCACCAGCCGCGGCGCGCCGGCGCCGATCGATCGCTTCCAGGCTCCCCCGTCTCGACTCCCGCGCTTCCCGCCTGCTCGCGGGCCAGCACCGGCTGCTCGGGCTTGGCCGGCGCTTCCCCGCTTTCTTTGGCACCGTCTCCAGTGCCCGCGCCATTGCCTGGCTGCTGCTTCCTTTTGCCGCCTTTCTTGGCGGCGGCCTTCTTGGAGCTGGCTCGCCCGGACGGCGCCTCTTCGCCAGGATCGGCCGGCTTTTTCGCTTGCTTTTCCTGCTCCTCGTCGCCTTTCGACGCCGGCTTGCGCGCCCCGGGGCGGCGCCGAGCCTTTTTGGGCTTTTCGGGTTCGTCGGCCTCGTCGGCGTCGGGTCCCCCCTTCGGCGGTCGCTTTTCCTCCCCGTCCTCTTCCTCGCGGGCTTCGGCTTGCGCCATGCCGTCGGGCCGGGCCTTGCTCCGACGCCGGCCGCCGCGCCGTCCGCGCCGGCGCCGTTTGCGCGAACGGGGGGCTTCGTCCTCGTCCTTCTCCTCTCCGGCCGCCTGGGCCTTGTCGGAGAAATCCTCTTCCTCCTTCTCCTCCTCGTCGACCGCGGGCGTCCGTGGCGCGGGGCGGCCGGTCGGACGCGGGCCCATCGATTCGGCGCTCATCTGCGCCCCTTGGAGGCTTTCGTCGATAGCGACCTCGATCTCGACGCCGTAGCGTTCCTCGATCGCGGCGATCTCGCTGCGCTTCCTGTTGAGCAGATAGACCGCCGCTTCGCGTCCGGCATGGAGCAGGATATGGTTGCCGCGCCCCCGCGCCGCCTCTTCCTCGATCATGCGCAGCGCCGACAGCCCCGAGGAGGCGGCGGTGCGCATGAGGCCGGTGCCCTCGCAATGCGGGCAGGGCCTTGTCGAAGCCTCGAGCACGCCGGTGCGCAAGCGCTGCCGGCTCATTTCCATCAGCCCGAATGAGGAGATGCGGCCGAGCTGGATGCGCGCGCGATCGCCCTTGAGCGCTTCCTTCATCGCCTTTTCGACCTTTTTGACATGACCGTTCGATTCCATGTCGATGAAGTCGATGACGATGAGGCCGGCCATGTCGCGCAGCCGGAGCTGGCGGGCGATTTCCCCGGCCGCTTCCAGATTGGTCGCGAGCGCGGTCTGCTCGATATTGTGCTCGCGCGTCGAGCGGCCCGAATTGATGTCGATCGAAACCAGCGCCTCGGTCGGGTTGATGACGAGATAGCCGCCCGATTTCAGCTGCACCATCGGCTGGAACATCCCGGTGAGCTGATCCTCGACGCCCTGTTTCTGGAACAGGGGCTTGGGCTCCTCATAGGCTTTGACCCGCCGGACATGGCTCGGCATCAGGAGCTTCATGAACGCGCGCGCGGACTTGTAGCCCTCCTCGCCCTCGACCAGCACCTCCTCGATATCGCGATTATAGATGTCGCGGATCGCGCGCTTGATGAGGTCGCTGTCGCCGTAGATGAGCGAAGGCGCCGAGGATTTGAGCGTCTTTTCCCGGATCTCGTCCCACAGCCGCGCGAGATAGTCGAAATCGCGCTTGATCTCGGTCTTGGTGCGGGTGACGCCGGCGGTGCGCACGATGCAGCCCATCGTCGGCGGCAGCTTCAGTTCGGAAAGGATTTTCTTCAGCCGCTTGCGGTCGGCGCCGTTGGAGATTTTGCGGCTGATGCCGCCGCCATGGGCGGTGTTGGGCATCAGCACGCAATAGCGGCCGGCGAGGCTCAAATAGGTGGTGAGCGCCGCGCCCTTGTTGCCGCGTTCCTCCTTGACCACCTGGACGAGCAGCACCTGGCGGCGCTTGATGACATCCTGGATCTTGTAGCGTCTGCGCAGCGCGCGGCGCTTTTCGCGGAGGCTTTCCGAAGAAGCTTCGTCGACGCCGTCGCTGTCCTTGTCCTCGCTTTCCTCGCCCGCCGCGGCGACCTCCTCGACATCGCCTTCCTCCTCGGCGGCGCGCAGTTCGGCCTCCTCGGCGGCATGCTCGGCCTCGGCGGCGAGTAGCGCCTCGCGATCCTCCTTGGGAATCTGATAATAGTCGGGGTGGATTTCGGAAAAGGCCAGAAAGCCGTGCCGGTTGCCGCCGTAATCGACGAACGCCGCCTGCAGCGACGGTTCTACGCGGGTGACCTTGGCGAGATAGATATTGCCCTTGAGCTGCTTGTGCTCGGCGGATTCGAAATCAAACTCCTCGATCCTGTTTCCCTTGATCACGGCCACCCGGGTCTCTTCCGGGTGGCGCGCGTCGATCAACATGCGCGTTGCCATTCATGATACTCCAGACGCGCGCCGGCATGGTGGTGCGGGGCGCGCGCATATCGGGGGACGAAGGTGCCGCCGGCAGGGCGGCGCTCGCTCGCGTCCGGGTTGCTGAATTATGTCGTGCTGTCGCGGCGCCGGAAAGCGGCGCGGCCGTAAGGCGAACGTACGGGCCCGCCTGGTCGGCTCGCGAAACGCGTCCGGCCGGTCGGGAAAATAGCCTCATTCAGCATCAACCTTCGAAAACCGGCCGCCATGGGCCGGGGAAATTGCATCAGGGTCCGGCGTGCAAAGCCGGAATTGCGGCCCTGTTGCTAGCATCGGCCGGCTAAGGCGGCAAGGCTTGCTTTGCGGGGGCGCTGACGCGAACGCGGTAATATGGTATGGAATTTGTTAACTTATAGGCGGAAAAACGATCTTGTCGGGGATGGAGGCCGAAAAGTCATGGCCGAAGGATTTGGAGCCGCGGGCTGGACCCGGGCGGCTTAGGCAAGGCAAACAGCTTCTATGACCTTGTTTTTCATGTTGTTGACGCTTCTGGCTTCGCCGACCGACCATAGCTTGTCGGACGAGTTGGCCGAGCGCGCCGCTCGCTGGAGCCTCGCGCCGCCGGCGCTGTTCGATCAGGCGCGGGCGCGGGCACAGCGCGGCGCCGGCGTCAGCATGAAGATTCCCGTCCGACGGCTTGCCGGCGGCGATATGGAGCTGCCCCAGGTCCATGGCGATCCCGGACGGCCGCTGGTGGTCATCGATCCCGGACATGGCGGCCGCGATCCCGGCGCGATCTCGCCGCACGGGGGGCAGCGCGAGAAGGACGTTACCCTCGCCGTGTCGCTCGCGATACGCGACGCGATCGTCGCCGGAGGGCGGGCGAGGGTGGCGCTGACCCGCGAGGATGACAGCTATGTGCTGTTGCGTGACCGGTTCGCCATTGCGCGCCGCCTCGAAGCCGATCTTTTCATCTCGGTCCATGCCGACAGCGCCCCCAACCCCAATGCCCGCGGCGCGAGCATCTATACGCTTTCCGAGGTCGCCTCCACGCGCGAGGCGGCGCTGCTCGCGGCGCGCGAGAACCGCGCCGACTTCATCAGCGGCATCGATATCGGCGACGAGGACCGCCAGGTGAGTTCGATCCTCATCGATCTCGCCCAGCGCGATGCGATGGCGCAATCTTCGGATTTCGCCGACATTCTCTATCGCGAAGCCTCGGACAGGGTGCCGTTTCGCGACAATCATCGCCATTTCGCCTCCTTCATCGTGCTCAAGGCGCCCGACATTCCCTCGATCCTCTTCGAAACCGGCTATCTCACCCAGCCGCGCGACCTTGCCTATATCCATTCGCCCGAAGGTCGCGAGGCGATCGCCGAAGGCTTCGCCGAAGCGGTGCGCGCCTATTTCGCCCGCCGCAATTTCGCCGCCCGCGGCGCCGAGGGCAGCGGGCGCTCCTGACTTTTTGTCGCCGCGGCGGCTGTTCGACCTTCACCCCGGGCCGCCGATCGCCTAAATCCCTCGCCTATGGAAACCGCACGACGAGACCGGCTTTCCCATCATGCGGAAAGGCTCGAAGAAGCGCTGCGCGCGCTGTGGACGAAGCGCTGGGTGAAGGTGCTCGCCGTCCTCGCGCTCGCCGGCCTAGCGGGCTTCGTCATTTTGTGGCTGGCGTTGGCGCGCGGCCTGCCTTCGGCCGAGACGCTGCTCACCTACGAGCCGCCCCTTCCCACCAATGTCCGCGACATCGACGGCGAGCCGGCGCAGACCTTCGCCCGCGAGCGGCGGGTGGAGCTCGATTATGACGAATATCCCAAGCTGCTCGTCCAGTCCTATCTCGCCGCCGAGGACAAGACCTTCTTCGAACATGAGGGCATCGATCTTCCCGCCGTGTTGGGCGCGGTGGTCGATTACGTCTCGAAGATGGGCTCGGACGAGCGCGCCAAGGGCGGCTCGACCATCACCCAGCAGGTCGCCAAGAATCTGCTGCTCGGCGACGAATATTCGATCGAGCGCAAGCTCAAGGAAATGATCCTGGCGATGCGGATCGAGGATACGCTGCCCAAGGAGAAGATTCTCGAGCTCTATCTCAACCAGATTTTCCTCGGCCGCAACGCCTATGGCGTGCAGGCCGCCGCGCGCGCCTATTTCGACAAGGATGTCGACGATCTCGAGCTGCACGAAATGGCCTATCTCGCCGCCATCCCCAAGGCGCCGTCCAACTATACGCCCGAGCGCCACGAGGAGCGCGCCCTCGCCCGGCGCAACTGGGTGTTGTCGGAAATGGAGGACAACGGCTTCATTACCGCCGCCGAGCGCGACGCCGCGCGGCGCCGGCCGCTGGGAGCGGTGGACCGCGCCTCGACCACGGTCAGGAATGTCGGCGGCTATTATATGGAGGAAGTGCGCCGCATCCTCCTTTCGCGCTTCGGCGAGAATGCCGAGGATGGCGAGAACAGCGTCTATGACGGCGGCCTTTGGGTGCGCAGCTCCTACCATCACGAGATGCAGCAGGCCGCCGCCGAGGCGCTGCGCGACGGGCTGCTGCGCTTCGAGGCGGGGCGCGGCTGGCGGGATCCCGGCCTCAGCGTCGATCTGTCCGAAAACTGGCGCACCCAGCTCGCCGCCGCCGCCTTCGGCCCCGGCTATGACGAATGGAAAAGGGCGGTGGTGCTCGAAAAGGACGGTTCCGCCGCCACCCTGGGTTTCGTCGACGGCAGCAGCGGCACGCTGCCGCGCGGCAATGCCTCGATGCCCAAAAGAGGCGGCGGCGGCTCGGCCTTCGATAATCTGCAGCCCGGCATGATCGTCGCCGTGCGCGATGAGGGCGAGGGCGTCTACGCATTGCGCTCGATCCCGGAGGTCTCGGGCGGGATGGTGGTCCAGCAGGTGGAAACGGGCCGGGTGCTCGCCCTGCAGGGCGGCTGGGACGTGCGCGGCTCCTCCTTCAACCGCGCCACTCAGGCGAGGCGACAGCCGGGCTCCAGCTTCAAGCCGATCGTCTATGCCGCCGCGCTCGACAACGGCATGACGCCGGCGACGATCATTCAGGACGCTCCTTTCTGCGTCTGGCAGGGGGCCAATCTCGGCACCAAATGCTTCCGCAATTTTTCGGGAGGAAATGCCGGGCCCCAGACGATGCGCTGGGGACTGGAGCAGTCGCGCAACCTGATGACTGTGCGCGCCGCCAACCAGATCGGCATGGGCCACGTCACCGATCTCGCCGAGGAGCTCGGCGTCGGCGAATATCCCGATTATCTGTCGATCGCGCTCGGCGCCGGCGACACCACGGTGATGAAGCTCACCAACGCCTTCGCGATCCTCGCCAATAACGGCCGCGAGGTGCGCCCGACCTTGATCGACTACGTCCAGGACCGCGACGGCAAGGTCATCTACCGCGTCGACAATCGCTGCGCCTATATGGACGGCGCCTGCAACGCGCCCGAATGGGACGGCGGGCCGATGCCGCGCCCGCCCGAGCGCACGCGGCAGGTCATGGACGCGATGTCGGCCTATCAGATGGTCCACATATTGCGCGGCGTGGTCGAGCGCGGCACAGCGACGGTGCTGAGGGACCTCGACCGCCCGGTCTTCGGCAAGACCGGCACCACCTCGGGGCCCAAGGACGTCTGGTTCGTCGGCGGCACTCCCGAGATCGTCGCCGGCGTCTATGTCGGCTATGACGAGCCGAGGAATCTCGGCGGCTGGGCGCAGGGTGGCCGCGTCGCGGCGCCGATCTTCAAGGAATTCGCCAAACGGGCCTTCGAGGATATGCCGGTCGTCCCCTTCCGCGCCCCGGAAGGCATCCGCATGGTGCGCATCGATCGCCGCTCGGGGCGCAAGGTGTTCGGCGCCTGGCCGGGCGACGAGCCCAAGGCGGCGGTGATCTGGGAGGCCTTCAAGCCCGAGACCGAGCCGCGCCGCGCGATCCGCAAGGAGGAGATCGCCGAGGCGGGCCGCGCTCCCGCGCGGCGGCCTTCCCGAACTCCATGGTCGACCGGA
>JBHJHL010000062.1:0-4217 GCA_050330935.1 Sphingomonadaceae bacterium
TCGGCCGCGGCTCGGCCCGCCGCTTCGCTTGGGCATGGGGGAGGAAGGGATCGCCGTGGACGAGCGAGCTTCCCCAGGGCTTCATCTCCTCCCGCCGCGCGCCCATCCCCTGCATCGTCGCGTGCAGCGCGCGGTGCCAGCTCGCCTCGGGAGCCGCGCCCTTGTCGATGGACTTCAGCGCGCCGCCGACGAACAGCCGCTCCTCGGCGCGGGTGAGCGCGACATAGAGCAGCCGCCAATGCTCCTCGCGCTCGCGCTCGTCCTGCGCCGCGATCAGCGTCGTCAGCGGCTCGACGAGATCGTCCTTTTTCGGCCGCGGGATCGGCACCTCCACCTTTCCGCCCGCGAGCGGCAGCAGGGCATCGCGCGAACGCTTGCGCGTCGGATCGGCGGCGGCGTCGGCGAGGATGACGACCGGCGCCTGCAAGCCCTTGGCGCCATGGACGGTCATCACCCGCACCGCGTCGCGCGGCGTCGAGGGATCGCGCTGGACCCACACCTCGCCCTTGCCGAACCAGTCGAGAAAGCGCTCGAGCGAAGGCGCGCCGCGGGTCTCGAATTCGAGCGCGCTCGCCAGCAGCTCGCCGAGCGGGTCGCGCGCCTCGGGGCCCAGCCGCCGCGCGAGCCTGCGCCGCCCGTCGAGCGGTCCCGACAATATCGTCTCGAAAAAGAGATGCGGCCCCGCATAATCGGCCATGTCGAGCAGCGAGCGCAGCCCGGCGAGCGTCGCCTCGTCCCCCCTGCCCTCGCGCAGCGCGCGCCAGAGCCGGCCCTCGCGGCCGTGCGCCGCCTCGAACAGCCGCTCCTGGCTCCAGCCGAACAGCGGCGAGACGAGCAGCGCGGCGAG
The DNA here is from genome assembly GCA_050330935.1 of Sphingomonadaceae bacterium. GTDB lineage: Bacteria > Pseudomonadota > Alphaproteobacteria > Sphingomonadales > Sphingomonadaceae > Allosphingosinicella. The sequence goes on from JBHJHL010000062.1 coordinate 848, forward strand.
ATTGAGATCGTCGAGCGGCTGCACCGCGAAGCGGGCCGCGGCGATGAGATCCTGGACCGCGAGCGGCGCCGAGAGCAGCAGCCTGTCGATGCCGGCGACGGGCACGCCCTCGGCATGGAGGCGCGCGACGATGAGCGAGGCGAGCGCGCCGCGGCTTCTCAGCAGCACCAGGATGTCCTCGGGCCGGAGCGCGCGACTGTCGCTCCCTTTGCCGATGGTGAAGGGATTGTCGATCCAGTCGGCGATCTGGCGCGCGAGGCAGGCGGCATAGCGCCGCTCGGCCTCGCCGATCCAGTCTTCCTCGCCCGGCTCCTCCTCTTCTCCGGCGGCGCTCGCTTCATGGAATGGCGGCCACAGCGTCACCGATCCGGGGCGCTCGGCGTGATGAGCGACATGCGGGCCGGGCGGTTGCGGGCGGCCGAGCGCTGCGGGCCCGATCTCCCCGATCAGCCGGTCGACGAGGTCGAGGATCGGCGGCGAGGAGCGGAAATTGAGGCCGATTTCGAGGTCGAGGAAATCGGCCCCCCGCCCTTCCAGCGCCGCGACCCTGGCGGCGAAATAGCGGCGCGCCTCATCGAAGGCGCGCGGATCGGTGCCCTGGAAGCCGAAGATCGCCTGCTTGAAGTCGCCGACGGTGAAGATCGTCCGGTGCCGCCGCACCGCCCCCTCGCCGGCGAAATATTCGCCGGCCAGCGCCTTGACGATGCTCCATTGCGCGGCGTTCGTGTCCTGCGCCTCGTCGACGAGGATATGGTCGGTGCGCTGGTCGAGCTTGTAGCGCACCCACTCGCCCATGCCGGGCGTTTCGAGCAGCTCCCGGGCGAGGCGGATGAGATCGTCGAAATCGACCAGCCCCTGGGCGCGCTTGGCCTCGCCATAGGCACGCGCGAAGGCCTGGCCGGCGCGCAGCCCCGCGGCCAGCGAAGCGGCGAGTTCGGCGCCCTTGCGCAGATCGAGAAGACGGCGGCAGCATTCGATCAGCCGTGCCTGATAGGCGCCATATTGGGGATCGGCCTTGAGCAGGCCGGCGCCGATTTTCCGCGGTTCGCCCTGCTTGGTAAGCACGGTGAGCGCGATATCGTCCAGGCGCCCGGCGCGCTCTTCGGGCGGCAGTCCGCGCCAGCCGTCGATCGCCTCGGCGCAGGCGAGGCCCGTCTTCGTGTCCCAGGCGGCGTTCGCCCGCGCGATATTATCGAGCGCCTCGACATCGAACATGTCGTCGCCGCATTCCTCGGCGATCGCCGCCTCGATATCGCCGCCGGGCACGCCGAAGGCTTCGCGCAGCTTGGGCTCGATCGCCTCGCCAAGGCCCAGCGCCTCCAGCGCCTCGGGGGCGCGCGCGCAGCGCATCAGATAGGCCTCTGCCCCCTGCTCGCCCATGCCCAGGCTGAGCGCCTGGACGTCGGCGACGAGCCGCCGGTCGCCCTCGCGCTCGGCGGCGACGAGCAGCTCGGCCAGCGTCTGACGCGCGAGCATCTGCTCCTCGCGCTCCTCGATCGGGCGGAAGCCGGGGGCCAGTCCGGCCTCGGAGGGGAAGCTGCCGAGCAGGCCTTGCGCGAAGGCGTGGATGGTCTCGACGCGCAGGCCGCCGGCGGTGGCGTCGAGCAGCTCGGCGAACAGCGTCCGGGCCCTGGCGCGCATCTCGGGTCCGGGGCTCATGCCGAGGGCGACGAGATCGCACGCGAGCGATTCGTCCTTGAGGCGCACCCATTGGGCGAGCCGATCGTGGATTCGCCCCGCCATCTCGGCGGCCGCCGCCTTGGTGAAGGTGAGGCACAGGATCGACCCCGGATCGGCGCCCGAAAGCAGCAGCCTGAGCACGCGCGAGGAGAGGACGTGCGTCTTGCCGGTTCCCGCCGATGCCGAAAGCGCGGCATGGTCGGCGGGATCGGAGGCACGGCGCTGTTCCTCGCCGAGCTTGGGCCAGGGCGCCCAGCGGCGGTTCATGACGCGTCCTTCACGCCAGGCCGCCCGGTGCCGTGTCGCGCGCTCGGGCATCGGCGGGATGGCCGGCGACATCGTCCATCAGCGGCGCGCCGGAAACTCCGCTGTCGCGCCTGGCGATGACGCTGAGCCGGCCGTCGGCCTCGATCACCACCCAATCGGCCTCCTCGGGGCTGGCGAGCCCCGCCTCGCGCAGGGCGGCGTGAAGCTCCGCCTCGCTCACCCGCTCGCGCCGCATCGCGTCGGCGAGCACCCTGCCCTCGTGCGTGAGCAGGCGCGGCCGCGCCTTGACCAGCCGCGCGATCCGTTTCGAGCGCATCATCGCATAGGTGGTGATCGCCTGGCACAGCAGCAGCGCGGCGAGCGCGACCAGCGCCTCGGAAAGCGAGACATCGGGCGACAATATCCCGGCGGCCGCGAGCGCGCCGGTGGCGACCGTCATGATCCAGTCGAAATTGTTCATCTGGGCCGAGGTTCGCTTGCCGGCGATGCGCACCATCGCGACGATCGCGACATACATGACGAGCGCCGAGAGAAAGACCTCCTGCAACCGCTCGAAACTCGTGAACCAGCTTCCGATCTCGCCGCCGTTCATGCCTCTTCCCCTTTGCCCGCCGCCTCCTCGCGGCCATACCATTCGTCGCGCCGCATCAGCTGGTCGTAATCCCCATAGGGCGCATGTTCGGGATGCAGCTTGGCGGTGAACGGCGTCTCGCCGGTCAGCCACCGCTCCGCCGCATCGGCGAAGACTTTCGCGGCATGGGCGACGAAATTCGCTTCGGAAAGCGCGCCGTCGCGCGTGAAAGGCGTCTTCACATAGCCGAAGCCGTCGCGCCCCTTGCCCAGCGACCAATATTCGAACCCGGCGCCTTGCCCGTCGATGCCATCGAACGCGCCGCGTTCGGCAAGCAGGCCGAGCAGGCCGAGCTGCATCGCGAAGCCCGCTTCGACGGCGGCCGGCTTCGGCAGCGGGCCGGTCTTGTAATCGACGATGACGAGCCCGCCGTCCGGCATGCGATCGATACGGTCGGCCTTGCCGGTCAGCGTCACCCCGGCGATCTCGCACTCGCCTTCGGCCTCGGCGGCTATCGGCTCGCGGCCCTCCTCGCGCAGCTCGCACACGCGCTCGGCGATCCGTCGTGCGGCGGCGGCGAGGCGCGGTTGCCACAGCGCGCGCATCAGCGGATGCGTCCCGGCGGAATCGAGCAGCGCCTCGGTGCGCGCGAGCAGCGCTTGCGGGGCGCAGTCATCTTCCTTCAGCCACTGTTCGAGCAATTGATGGACCGCGCTCCCCCGCCATGCCGGGCTCGGCTCGGCATCGACCGCATCGAGCGCCGATAGGCGCAGGATGCTGCGCGCGTAGAAGGCATAGGGATCGGCCTTCAGCCGGTCGACCGCGGTCACCGAAATCCGGCGCGGGCGCGCC
>JBHJHL010000063.1:0-20466 GCA_050330935.1 Sphingomonadaceae bacterium
CCGAGATGCTTATCGTGGACGGCTGGGAGGGCCTCGTGGTGTAAATCGAGTATATGGGCGGCGAGCACGCCCCCGCTGCGCGCCTCACGCTGGTGCGCGCGGCGCGCGACCCGGACGAAGGCCTGACCGCGGTGCCCTATGACAAGGGCGCCGCCTTCCTGCGCACCATCGAGGAGGCGGTCGGCCGCGAGCGCTTCGACCGCTATCTGCGCTCCTATTTCGACCGCCATGCCTTCCAGCCGATGACCACCGAGCGCTTCCTCGCCGATATACGCGAGCATCTGTTCGCGGGCGACGAAGAGCTCGAAGCGAAGATCGATCTCGACCGCTGGGTGTTCGAGCCGGGGCTGCCCGAAAATGCCGTGGTCCCCCGCTCGGAAAGGCTGCGCGCCGCCGAGGCCGCGGCCGAGCGCTTTGCCGGCGGCGCGCCCGCCGCCGCGATCGCGTTCGACAAATGGAGCACGCCCGAGCGCCTGCGCTTCTTGAACGCGCTGCCGCGGCAGCTCGCGACCGCAAGGCTGAGAACGCTGGACGAGGAATATGAGCTCAACGAGACCGAGAACAGCGAAGTGCTGTTCGCCTGGCTCAAGCTGGCGGTCGACAACCGCTACCGGCCGGCCCTCGCGCCTCTGGAACGCTTCCTGGTGGGCATGGGGCGGCGCAAATTCGTCGCGCCCCTGTTCGAGACGCTGGCCGAGGAGGGGGAATGGGGGCGCCCGATCGCCGAACGCATCTATCGCAAGGCGCGTCCCCGCTATCATTCGGTGACGAGAGGGACGGTCGACGAAATCCTCGGTTATCGGCCGGACCGCGCCGAGGCCGCCTGAGGGAAGGCCTCGGAACGGATTAAGCCGCTCGAAAGCAACGGCTTCCAAGGGGCGCCTGATCCGCCTCTATTCGCCCCGCCCTTAACCAAGCGTCAAAACTCTTGCGCCTATCCCGTGGCGGCCAGGGCGCAGGACACCGGATGTACGACGCTTCTATTTCGAGCCGAGAGGACGCGGCCGCCGAGCCTGCCGCCGAGGCGGCGCGCGAGGAGCTGCCGTCGCTCGACGATTCCGCCGCCCAGCTCAGCGTGACGCATCTTTACAACGGGCAGCTTCAGGCACGCGCCGCCTTCGCCTCGCTGCTCGGCATGACCGGCATCGGCACCGCGCTGCTCGTCGCCTGGGCGATCTTCGGCAGCCTGCCCAACTATCAGATTCTCGCTTGGCTCGCGGCGGTGGTCATCGCCTACTGGTTCGCCTGGCGCGGATCGCTCGACGCCGCAAGCGGCCTGAGCCGCAGCGCCAGGCCCCCCTCGAAACGGCGCATCGTGGGCGAAGCGGTGGCGCTGGCCGCGGTATGGGTCTCGCTTCCCACCTATGCCTTCGCCGGGCAACCCCCCGAAGTCCAGATCGTCATCGGGGGGTGCATGGGGGCGATGATCGTCGCCGCGGTGGCGCTGGCCGCGGTTCCGGCGGCGGCGATGGCATGGGCGGCGACGATCGGCCTCGGCCTCACCGCCGCCTATTCGCTCGGCAGCGAAGGGCTCGATGCCAAGCTCGTGATGACGATCCTGGCGATGGCCGCGGTCGCGATCCATGCCGTCTCCAAGCTGTGCCGCTGGAGCTTCGCCCAGCTGCGCGATCTCGCCAAGACCCGCGCCAAGAGCGAATCGGTCGATCTGCTGCTCAAGGAGTACGAGCATCGCGGCGTCGGCTGGCTGTGGCAGATCGATGCCGAGAACAGGGTGGTCTACATTTCCTCGCGGATGACCGCGCTGCTCGGGCGCTCGACCAGCCAGATGATCGGCCATTCGCTGCCCGCCTCGCTGGGCGGCAACAGCGAGCTCGGCCGCATGCTGCTCGCCCGCAAGCCCTTCGTCGGCCTCGAGATGGAGCTGAAAACGAAAAGCGGCGCCCGCTGGATCTCGCTGTCCGGCGACCCGATCATCAACATGGGCGGCGATTTTCAGGGCTTTCGCGGCGTCGGCTCCGACATCACCGAGGTTCGCCGCACCCAGGAAAGGCTCACCAATCTCGCCAATATGGACGTCCTGTCGGGGCTTCCCAATCGCGGCCGGGTGCGCCAGCTCCTGGGCGAGGCGCTCGCCGAGGCGGTGACCACGAACGTGCCCTGCGCGATCCTCTTTCTCGACCTCGACGGCTTCAAGCCGGTCAACGACACCTTCGGCCATCCCAAGGGCGACGCGGTGCTCAAGGCCGTCGCCCAGCGGCTGGGCAAGGAAGTCGGCGACGCCGGCCATGTAGGCCGCATGGGCGGCGACGAATTCGCCGTCGTGCTCGCCGACGGCCAGTCGCGCGAGCATATCGCCGAACTGTGCAAGCGGATCATCGCCAAGGTCGCCGAACCCTATCATATCGACAATGCCGAAATCCGCATCGGCGTCTCGATCGGCTGCGCCTTCGGGCCGATCGACGGCCAAAGCGTCGACGACCTCATCCAGAAGGCGGACCTTGCGCTCTATGAAGCCAAGGCGGAGGGGCGCGGCACCCACCGCTTCTTCAGCGCCGATCTGCAGAACGAGGCCGAGGACCGGCTGCGCCTCGAACAGGAGCTGCGGCAGGCGCTCACGCTCAAGCAGTTCCGGCTCGACTTCCAGCCGCTCGTCAGCGCCGCCGACCAGAGCCTCACCGGCTTCGAGGCGCTGCTGCGCTGGCACCATCCGACCCGCGGCCTCATCTCGCCCAATGTCTTCATCCCGCTCGCCGAGGAGACGGGCCTCATCGTCCAGATCGGCGAATGGGTGCTCGGGCAGGCCTGCCGGGCCGCCGCCTGCTGGCCCGAGCACATCTCGATCGCGGTCAACGTATCGCCCAAGCAGCTGCTCGTCCCCTCGCTCCCCCATATGGTGAGCGAAGCGCTGTCGAGGCACCGGCTGCAGGCCAACCGGCTCGAGCTCGAAGTCACCGAAAGCGTGTTCCTCGGCAGCTCGGAAGGCGCGCTCGAAGGACTGAAGCGGCTGCGCGCGCTCGGCGTCGGCATCGCCCTCGACGATTTCGGCACCGGCTATTCGTCGCTGGGCTATCTCAACAAGGCGGTATTCCACAAATTGAAGATCGACGGCAGCTTCGTGCGCGAGGCGGCGAAGAGCCGCGAGACGGTGGCGATAATCCAGTCGATCGTCGCGCTGGCGCGCAGCTTCCGCATGACGGTGACCGCCGAGGGCGTCGAGACCGCCGACGATTTCGCCCGCATGCGCAATCTGGGCTGCAACCATATCCAGGGCTATCTGTTCGGCCGGCCGATATCCTTCGAGCGCGCGACCGAGCTCGCCCGGGGCACCATGCACCAGACGCGGCTAAGCGCCTGAGCGCCGCCGCCTCGCCGCGCCCGCGGCCCCGTTCCCAAAGCCCGCCAAGCGCATTATCTTGGACCGATGTCTGTTTCCGGACCCCAGGCGCTACGGCATGGCGAGTGAGCCGCTCCAGCTGACCCCGGCGGAAGCTTCGGCGCTGCGCCGCGACTGGAGCCCGCTCAGGCTCCAGCAACAGCCTTTCTTCACCGACAAGAACCGCGCCTTCTGGGTGCTTCAGTCGGCCGGCTGGACGGGCTATTTCATCCTCCGCTCGCTGAACGGCATCGCCAACATGATGGGGCCGACCTTCGTCGTCCACGTCGCCCTGCTCACCGCCACCGGCTATTCGCTGACCCTGCTCATGGCCGCCGCCTATCAGCGGCTGATGCGGCTGCGGCCGAGCTATACCTGGCTCATCTCGATCGCGATCGTGATCGTCGCCTCGGCGGTCTTCTCGGTGATCGAGGTATGGAGCCACGGGACCTTCATCGCGCCGGGATCGCGGCCGGAAAGCATGCTCCAGTATCTCGGCGCGATACTGCTCACTTTTTCGGTCCTCGCCGCCTGGTCGGCGCTCTATTACAGCATCAACTACTATCTCATCCTCGAGGAGCAGACCGACCAGCTGATCAAGCTGGAAAGCCAGGCGACGGCGGCCCAGCTTGCCATGCTGCGCTATCAGCTCAACCCGCATTTCCTGTTCAACACCCTGAACTCGATCTCGACGCTGGTGCTGCTGAAGCAGACCGAGCGCGCGAACGCGATGCTTTCGCGCCTGTCCACATTCCTGCGTTACACCTTGGTCAATGAATCGACCGGCCGGGTGAGCATCGCCCAGGAGGTCGAGATGCTGAAGCTCTATCTCGAGATCGAGAAGATGCGCTTCGAGGACCGCCTGCGCCCGCGTTTCGACATCGATCCCGCAGCCGAGCGCGCGCGGCTGCCCTCGCTGCTGCTCCAGCCGCTGGTCGAGAATGCGATCAAATATGCGGTGACGCCGATCGAGGAAGGGGCCGAGATCGCGATCGAGGCGCGGCGCAGCGGCGAGCGCGTGCTGATCACCGTTTCCGATACCGGCCCTGGACCCGGCCCGGGCACGGCGCGGATGCAGAATTCGACCGGCGTCGGTCTCGTCAACACGCGCGACCGCCTGCTCCAGGCCTATGGCGAAGACCATAGATTCGAGACCCGCTCGAACGAACATGGAGGGTTCAGCGTTATCATCGAAATACCCTATGACAGCAGCGAGGAGCCTGCATGACCATCCGCACCATTCTGGTCGACGACGAACCCCTGGCGATCCAGGGCCTCGAGCTGCGGCTCGAAAAATATGACGATGTCGAGGTCATCGACACCTGCCTCAACGGCCGCGAGGCGATCCGCTCGATCAAGACCCACAAGCCCGATCTCGTGTTTCTCGACATCCAGATGCCGGGCTTCGACGGCTTCTCGGTGATCCAGGGTCTCATGGACATCGAGCCGCCGCTGTTCGTCTTCGTCACCGCCTATTCGGACCATGCGATCCGCGCCTTCGAGGCGCAGGCGGTCGATTATCTGATGAAGCCGGTCGAGGAGGACCGGCTCGCCGACACGATGGAGCGGGTGCGGCAGAGGCTTTCGGCCGACCGCAGCGCCGAGGAGGCGGCGAAATTGAAAGCCGTGCTCGAGGAGGTCGCCCCCGGTGCCGCCGAGGCGGTCGCCGAAGAGGAGGCGCCGGCGGCGAGCCGCTACGAGAAGCTCATCAACATCAAGGACCGCGGCCAGATCTTCCGCGTCGACGTCGACACGATCGAGAAGATCGACGCCGCCGGCGACTATATGTGCATCCACACCGGCGACAACACGCTGATCTTGCGCGAGACGATGAAGGACCTCGAAAAACGGCTCGATCCGCGCCGCTTCCAGCGCGTCCACCGCTCGACGATCGTCAATCTCGACCAGGTCCGGCAGGTCAAGCCCCACACCAACGGCGAATGCTTCCTCGTCCTCGACAGCGGCAGCCAGGTGAAGGTCAGCCGCAGCTACCGCGACGTGGTGGCGCGCTTCGTGCATTAGGAGATGACATCAATGATCGCGCTATTGCTTCTCGCCCAGGCTGCCCCGGCGGAAGAGCCCCACGCCGCCGATATCGAACTCAGCGCGCGCGTGCGCGCCGAGAAGGTCGAGATCGAAGCCGAAGGAGTCGAGCTCGAAGTTTATGCCTCCCCCGAAGGCGCCAGCGCGATCGACGTCGAAGGTCCGCCCGAAGGCGGGCGAAAAAGCTATCGCAACATCGACATACGTCTCCACGCGGCAGCGCGGATCGGCGATCCCGAGCGGAACGAGCCCGAGCTCGAGACCGAAGTGGAGGTCTCGGCCGACGAACCGGAAACCCGATAGAGTTTTGCACGTTGGCTCCCTCGTCAACAGGGGAGAAAATGATGCGTAACATGTTGGTCTCCGCCGCGGCGCTTTGCGCCCTCGCCATCGCCGCGGCTCCGGCAGCGGCGCAGGACCGCCAGACCCGTCCCGCCAATCCCTCGCCCGCCGCGCAGCAGGCGCTTGCGGGCGGCGACCAGCCCGACGTGCTGCTCGACGTGCCCAACCTCTCGGTCGAGGAAATCCAGCTCGAGGTGCAGAATCTCCAGGTCGACATCTCGCTCGACGCGCGCCTCGCCAATCTCCTGAAGCTCACCGCCGGAGCCAATGCGAGCATCGAGACGGTGAGCCTCACCATCACCGGCGTCCAGGCGCAGGCGACGCTGATCGTGCGGCTCGACAATGTCGCCGCGATCATCGACCGCACGCTGACCACGATCGACAACAACCCCCAGATTCTCCAGGGCCTGTTCTCGACCGTCGACAATACGGTGAACACCGTGGGCGGGGTCGCCAACAACGCCGTCGGCACGGTCGGCAGCGTCGCCAACACCGCGGTCGGGCAGCTCGGCGGAACGCTGGGCCAGGCGCTCCAGATCGGCAACACGCTCGATCTCGCCCAGGCGGGACTTACCGAAGTCAGGCGCACCACCGACAATGCCGGCAACATCGTCCGCCAGGTCCGCTCGCGCGACGGCCGGCTCATCCAGGTGGTGACCGACACTGCCGACAGGATCCTCTCGGTGACGCCGCTTTCGCGCGGTCAATAGGAGCCGGTCCCAGCAGGCGGAGCGGCCCCCGGCCCCCCGCGACCCGGGGCAGGCCGCTCAGCCCGACTTCGCGAAACGGCGGCGTTTCTTCCTGGGCGCAGCGGCCGATTTCATCACCGTGCGGCGAAACAGCGCGGCCGAGAAGCGGACGATGATCCACACCCAGAGCAGCTGCCAGGCGATGCCCATGAGATGCTGGAGGATATCCGGCTGCTCGGCACCGCGCGCGATCATCGCCAGCGGCGAGGAGAGCGGAAAGATCGCGGCGACGAGGCCGATCGTCTCGTCATGCTGGCCGACCGCAAAGGCGGCGAGGGCGAACAGCAGCATCTGGCCCATGGTCACCGGCATCGAGATCGTCTGCACCTCGCGCACGCTCGTCGCCTGCGCGCCGATGCCGAGGAACAGCGCCCCGAGCAGCAGATAGTTGGTCGAATAATAGACCAGCACGAGAATCATGAAGAAGGGCCAGCCCACCGCGGGGCTCGGCAGCTCGACCCCGAGCGCGACGAACAAAGTGAGCGCGAGCACGATCACCGATCCCCAGGCGACGATGCCGACCAGCGACATCGCCAGCATCGCGAACAGCTTGCCCAGGAAGATGGCGTCGATCGGCACGGCGGCGGCGATGATCTCGATGATCTTGTTCGATTTCTCCTCGACGAGATTGGAAAGCAGCATGGTGGCGAGCAACAGGGTGAGAAAGAAAATGACGAACTGGCCGGCGCGCGCGGTGAGCGCGCGTTCGCTGGCGATCGAGCCGCCCGAGCGTTCGAGCGAGGTGATGTCGATCGCGACCGGCGCAGGGCTTGCGCCGCCCGTGCGCTGGCGCTGGCGCACCTCGTCGAGGATGAGCCGCATCTGCCCCTGTATCCATCCGTCCCGGCTGATCGATCCGACGAGCCGCGGCGATTTGATGCCGCCGACGAGCACCGCCTCGACCGGCTCGTCGGTGCTCGCGATCAGCTCCTCGACCTGCGTTTCGAGATCGCGCGCGGGATAATAATGGACGAGCTCGAACACCTCGTCCTCGCCGAGCGCGTCGGCGAGCATGGCGTGCGCCTCGCCGACCGCTCCATAATCCTCCTCCGAACCGACCATGGCGACGACGGTGCGCGCATCCTCCAGGCCCTGCCGCTCGCCGAGCTGGCCGAAGACGTACATGAGGCCGAGAAAGAGCGCCGGCGCGAGGAGGAAGAAAAGGAAGCTGCGCGAAAACACCGTCGCCTGGAAGTCCCGCCGGGCGACGACATAGGCGGCCTCGAGCGTGCCCATCAGGCCGCTCCCGCAAGCGCCGGAGGCTGCTCGGCCTCCATCGCATCGGCCGCCTCCCGGCCGGCGATGGCGACGAACACGTCGTGAAGATCGGCGCGCTCGATCGCCAGCTCCTCGATCCCCGCGCCGCCGTCGATCAGCGCCTTCAAAAGCGGCTCGACCCCGCTTTCGGGCAATTCGAAATACCAGGCGCCGTTCTCCTCGGCCGCCGCGGCGGGCAAGGCCGCGCGCCAGGCGCCGGAGCTGGCGCGGGTGACGAGACGGACATGGGGGCGCAACCGGCCGCGCGCCTCCTCGACGCTGCCCTCGAACTTGATCTGCCCCCCGGCGATGATCGCGATCCGCTCGCACAGCCGCTCGGCATGGGCGATGACATGGGTCGAGAAGATGACGGTGGCCCCGTCCGCCGCCTCTTCGCGGATCAATGCCTCGAGCCGGCCCTGGTTGATCGCGTCGAGGCCGGAAAAGGGCTCGTCGAGGACGATGAGCCTAGGCTCATGGACGATGGTGCCGAACAATTGCGCCGTCTGCGCCATTCCCTTGGACAGGGTGCGAATGGGCTTGTCGGCGTAATCGCCGAGGCCGTTGTCTTCGAGGATCATCTGCGCGCGCTTGCGCCCGGTGTCGAGCGGCAGCCCCCTCAGCGCGCCCATGAAGGCGATCGCCTCGCGCGTCTTCATGGTCGGATAGAGCCCGCGCTCCTCGGGCAGATAGCCGACCTTGCCGGCCGCTTCGAGCGGATCGTCGTGGCCGAGCAGGGTGCGGCTGCCGGCATCGGGCTCGATAATGCCGAGCAGCATCCGTATCGTCGTCGTCTTGCCGGCGCCGTTGGGGCCAAGAATTCCGAAAATGGAGCCTTCGGGAACGGCAATATCGACGCCGTTCACCGCAGTTTTTTCTCCGAATTTCTTTACGAGGCCCTTCGCTTCGATTGCGAAGCCATTTGACACGACACCATATCCCCTTGCCCGTGGCGATGTGGTAACGACCAATTATGGACGATGGCAAGCAAAAGCTGCGAAAAAGGCTCAAGGCCGCAGCGGCGGAGGAGGGCTTCGCCGCGATCGGCTTCGCTTCCGCCGATGCCGCGCCGGAAAGCGCCGCGCGGCTGCGCCAGTGGCTCGAAAGCGGCGCCCACGGCGACATGATCTGGATGGAAGAGACAGCCGAACGGCGGGCGCGGCCCAGGGCGCTCTGGCCCGAGGTCAAGACGGTGATCTCGCTGGGCATGAGCTATGCCCCGGCCGGCGATCCGCTGCGCCTTGCGGACGAGCCCGAGATCGGCCGCATATCGGTCTACGCCCAGGGCGCCGATTATCACGCGCTGATCAAGAAGAAGCTGAAATCGGTCGCGCGCAGCCTGATCCGCGAAGCCGGGCCGGCGACCGAAGTGAAGGTCTTCGTCGACACCGCGCCGGTGATGGAAAAGCCGCTCGCCGAGGCGGCGGGGATCGGCTGGCAGGGCAAGCACAGCAACCTGGTCAGCCGCGAGGACGGCAGCTGGCTGTTCCTCGGCGCGATCTTCACCACGCTCGACATCGCGCCCGACGCGCCCCATGCCGGGCGGTGCGGATCCTGCACGCGCTGCCTCGACATCTGCCCGACCGATGCCTTTCCGGCACCCTACAGGCTCGATGCGCGGCGCTGCATCTCCTATCTCACCATCGAGCACAAGGGGCCGATCCCGCGCGAATATCGCGCCGCGATCGGCAACCGCGTCTATGGCTGCGACGACTGCCTCGCCGTCTGCCCCTGGAACCGCTTCGCCGAGGCCGCGCGCGCGAACAAGGCGTTCGCGCCCCGCGCCGAACTCGCCGCGCCCAGGCTTGCCGAACTGCTCGCGCTCGACGAGGCGGGGTTCCGGGCGATATTCGCCGGCTCGCCGATCAAGCGCATCGGCCGCGACCGGATGGTGCGCAACGCCGCGATCGCGGCGGGAAACAGCGGCGAGGCGGCGCTGATCCCGCCGCTCGAGCGACTCAGGGCCGATCCCGACCCGGTGGTGGCGGAAGCAGCGCAGTGGGCGCTGGCGCGGCTCGGCGCGGGCGCCGGGGCATAAGGGGATGGAGGATGAAACTCCGGCGAGGCGCAGGGCGCCGGCGCTCCTTCTGCTGGCCTTCATCATCGGCGCGCTCGGGCTCGGCGGATGCCAGCAGGTGATCGAGCCGCCGGCGAACCTTTCCGATCCGGTGCCGGTGTTCGTGATCGATTACGGCCGCCATGCGAGCCTCGCCCTGCCGGACGGGGAGAAAGGACTCGTCGAATGGTCGTGGGGCGACTGGAACTGGTTCGCGCTCGAGCGCACGGGAATCCTCCAAGGCCTCCAGGCGCTGTTCGTCTCGCCGCGCTCGACGCTGGCGCGGCGGGAGCTTGCCTTCCAGCCCGCGCCGGAGGCGCTCGCCGCCCGGGTCGGGGCGGAGGAGGTGATCGCGCTCCAGGTCGAACGCGAACGGGCGCTGACGCTGCTGCGCGGCCTCGAGGCCCGCTGGCGACGGCGCGAAGAGGAGGCGGTGACGCATCCGGGCGGGCGCAGCTTCGTTCCCGACGAGGCGCGCTACAGCCTGTTCAACAATTCGGTGCACGAGCTCGCGCGCTGGCTGGAAGCGCTGGGCGCGAAGGTCCGGGGCATGGGCGTGACGGCCAATTTCAAGCTGCGCCCGCCGTGATGGGGCCGGGAATCGGCGCTCAGGGAACGCGCGCGATCGCCCGCACGCAGGACGCGCGGTCGGCATCGCGGCCGTCGGGAAGCCGGGCATCGACATAGGTGACGACGGGCTCGCCGCCGCCGCGCGGAGGATAGAGATAGGCATCGAGCACGCAGGCGCGGCCGGCGAATTGCAGCTTCCTCGCCTCGCCCTCGCGGATGTCGAGCGCCGGCGGCCCGAAACGGGCGGCAAGCGCCGCGGCGGTGGCCCCCATCACCCCTTCGAGGCCGGCCAGGCCCTGGCCGGCGGCGTTGGGCGAAGCGGCGGGAACGGGCGAGGCGGCGGGCGGGGCATCGGCCGCCGGAACGCAGGCGGCAAGCGCCAGGAGACCGGCGGCGAAGAGGGCGGAACGGGAGATGGCGGCAAGCATGGGGCTGCTTCGCCGCTCGCGCGCGCCGCGTCAATCGGTTGAACGGCGGCGCCCGGGGGGCTAGGCGACTCCTTTGGCCCGCCCCGCCTCAGGAAAATGCAGCTTGCCCCGAAAGAATCTCGACATTCTCGCCATCGGCAATGCGATCGTCGACGTGATCGCCGCGGCCGACGACGCCTTCCTCGAAGCGCGCGGCCTCGCCAAGGGCGCGATGCGGCTGATCGACGCCGGCGAGGCCGAGGCGCTCTACGGCGAGATGGGCCAGGCGCGCGAGATCAGCGGCGGATCGGCGGCGAACACGGTGGCGGGGATCGCCGCGCTCGGCGGCAGCGCGGGCTTTGTCGGCCAGGTCGCCGACGACCAGCTCGGCCGAATCTTCGCGCACGACATCACCGCGCTGGGCATCGATTATGCGACGCCGCCGCGGAACGGCGACATCCCCACCGGCCGCTGCCTCATCCTGGTGACGCCCGACGGCGAGCGGACGATGAACACCTTCCTCGGCGCCTCGCGCTATCTGCCCGAAAGCGCGATCGACGAGGAACAGGTGGGATCGGCCGGCATCCTCTATCTCGAAGGCTATCTGTGGGACGCCGAGGAGCCGCGCTTCGCGATGATCCGGGCGATCGAGATCGCCAGGGACGCGGGCCGCGAGACCGCCTTCACCCTTTCCGACATTTTCTGCGTCGAGCGCCACCGCGAGGGCATCGCCGAACTGCTCGAGAAACGGCGCCTCGACATCCTCTTCGCCAACGAGGCCGAGCTCGCCGCGCTCGCCGAAGAAGACGAGATCGAAGCGGCGATCGCGGCGGTGGCGCCGCGGGTCGAGACGCTGATCGTCACCCGGAGCGAAAAGGGGGCGATCGGCATCCGCGGCGGCGAGCGAAGCGAGGTGGCGGCCGAGCCGGTCGCCGGGGTCGTCGACACCACCGGCGCCGGCGACCTGTTCGCCGCCGGCTTTCTCCATGGCCGCGCGCAAGGACGGGGGCTGGAGGATTCGCTGAGGCTCGGCGCGATCGCCGCCGGCGAGATCATCTCCCATTACGGCGCCCGGCCCGAGGCGGACCTGAAGGCGCTCGTCGGGGAGCGGCTTTAGCCTGCGCCGCCGCCGAGCAGGTCCGGGAACAGCCCCAGAACGAGGATCAAGGTGAGCGCGATCGGGCACAGCCAGGCGACGAGAAAGCGCCAGAAGAGGTGGAGCCCGCCCGAGATGCCGTTTTCCCTGTCGGTGAGCCTGCGATCGGCGATCCAACCGATGAACAGCGCGGTGAGCAAACCCGACAGCGGCAGCAGCAGCTGGCCGCTCAGCCGGTCGACGATGCCGAAGAAATTCTGCTCCTCGAAAATGGGGATGAATTGGAGCGGATACCATTCGGCGATGACGTTGAAAGACAGCGCCGAGAAGATGCCGATGAGAAAGGCGATGACGCCGAGGATCAGCGCCGCCCTGAAACGCCTGACGCCGAACTGGCCGATCGCCCAGCGGGTGGCGACGTCGAGCAGCGAGACCGAGCTCGTCAGCGCGGCGAAGAAGACCATGACGAAGAAGAGCAGGCCGATGAGCGATCCCGCCGGCATCGCCTGGAAGGAGGCGGGCAGCGTCTGGAACATCAGCGTCGGCCCGGCGTCGGCGGCGAGGCCGGCGGCGAAGACGATCGGGAAGATGGCGAGCCCGGCGATGATCGCGACCGAGGTGTCGGCGGCGGCGATCGTCGCCGAGGTGCTGGCGAGATTGACCCCCCGGTCGGCATAGGCGCCGTAGGTGATCATCACCGCCGAGCCCAATGACAGCGAGAAGAAGGCCTGGCCGAGCGCCGAGAGCATCACCGGCCCGTGCAGCAGCCGCGCGGGCTCGAAGGCGAAGAGGAATTCGAGCGCTTCGGCGAAGGCGCCGGTGAAGGCTCCGTAGACGGTGATGCCGAGGAAGAGGAAGAAGAAGGCCGGCATCAGCCACACCGCGATCTTCTCTATCCCGCCCGAGACGCCGCGCATGACGACATAGACGGTGATCGCCATGAACAGCGCATGGAGCGCCAGCATCATCGCATTGTTCTCGAACAGCGCGGGGAGCAGCCCCTGGACCTCGTCGCCGCTCCAGCCGGCGAAGGCGCCGTCGAGCAAGGTGCCGTTGCCGACCGCGGCGAGGAAGTCGGAGACAAAGACCCCGATATAGTAGAGCACCCAGCCGGCGATGACGCTGTAGAAGGTGAGGATGAGATAGGCGGCGAGCATGCCGACGAGCGCAAGCGCCGCCCAGCCTCCGGACGCGCGCGATTCGCGGGCGACGTTCCTGACGCTTTCGACCGCCGAGGACTGGCCGTGGCGGCCGATCAAGGTCTCCGACAAAAGCAGCGGCAGGCCGATCAGCAGGACGCAGAAGATGTAGAAGATGACGAAGGCGCCGCCGCCATTGGCGCCGGCTTCGGACGGGAAGCGCCAGAGATTGCCGAGCCCGACGGCAGAGCCGACCGCGGCGAGGATGAAGGCCCAGCGCGAGGACCAATGGTCCTGCGCGGTCGCCGATGCCGCCGCCCCCGGATCGCCGCCTGCCACCATCACGCCCTCCCCTGTCACGCCGCCAGGCGACGGCGATTAGCGGTTAATTGCGGGCAAGCATAGGGCCGAGCGCACGACCGGCGAAAATATGGACATGGAGGTGCGGCACCTCCTGATGCGCGTCCGGCCCGGCATTGGCGAGCAGCCGATAGCCCGATTCCACGAGGCCTTCCCGCCGCGCGACCTTCCCCACCGCGCGCACGAAGCCGGCGATCTCCTCGGCCGGGGCGGTGACGGAGAAATCCTCCCAGCTCACATATTTCCCCTTCGGGATGACGAGGATGTGGGTCGGCGCCTGCGGATTGATGTCGCGGAAGGCGAGGGCATGATCGTCCTCATAGATCCTCTCCGCCGGAATCTCGCCGCGCAGGATCCTGGCGAAGATGTTGTCCTCGTCATAAGGCTGGTTCGCTTTCACGGACATGGCATCCCTCCTGCTGGAAACGGACATCGGCTTATCAAATGCGCGCCTTCGGGCAACGCGCCTTGACCGGCAACGGTTCGGCGCTAGGTGTTCGTCATGACCGGCGACACGCCCGACAGCCTGATTCCCTATGACGAGATCGTCCAGGACGCGCTGCGCGCGGTGGTCGGGCGGGTGCTCGGCGAAGTCGAGCAGTCGGGCGCGCTGCCCGGCGAACATCATTTCTACATCACCTTCAAGACCGGCGCGACCGGGGTCGAGATCCCCAAGCATCTCGCCCAGCGCTTTCCCGACGAGATGACGGTCGTGATCCAGCACCGCTTCTGGGATCTCAAGGTCTCCGAAGACCGGTTCGAAGTCGGTTTGAGCTTCAACCAGGTGCCGGCCCGGCTTTCCATCCCCTATGCGGCGATCACCGGCTTCGTCGACCCGGCGGTCGATTTCGCGCTCCAGTTCCATGTCCAGGCCGCCGCCGCGCCGCAGGAGCATGAGGCGGCCGAGAACGACCAGCCGGCCGCGGCCGGAGGCGACGGCTCGAACGTCGTCTCGGTCGACTTCAGCCGCAAGAAGTGACGGCTCTCCCAAGCCGTCGCCCCGGACTGATCCGGGGTCCGGCACATAGATGCGGAGCAGGGCTTCCGGCCTTCGCCGGAAAGGACGTGCGCAAGAACGGAAAACCATGATGAACGAGACCCGCAGCGAAAGCGACAGCTTCGGCCCGATCGAGGTCCCCGCCGAGGCCTATTGGGGTGCGCAGACGCAGCGTTCGATCGGCAATTTCCCCTTCGGCCCGCGCGAGCGCATGCCGGCCGGGATCGTCCATGCCTACGGGCTGCTGAAACAGGCGGCGGCGAAAGTGAACGCCAAGCTCGCCGGGCTCGATCCCAAGCTCGCGGAGGCGATCCAAAAGGCCGCAGGCGAGGTCGCGGCGGGCGAGCATGACGGCGAGTTCCCGCTCGTCATCTGGCAGACCGGATCGGGCACCCAGACGAACATGAACGCCAATGAGGTGATCGCCGGCCGCGCCAACGAGATTTTGACCGGCGATCGCGGCGGCAAGGAGCCGGTCCACCCCAATGACCATGTCAACAAGTCGCAAAGCTCCAACGACAGCTTCCCGACCGCGATGCACGTCGCTTCCGCGCGCGCCGTCGCCGAGCGGCTGATCCCGGCGCTCGAGACGTTTCACGGCGCGCTGGCCGACAAGGCGCAGGCGTTCGACGACATCGTCAAGATCGGCCGCACCCATTTGCAGGACGCGACGCCGCTGACGCTCGGCCAGGAATTTTCAGGCTATGCGCAGCAGATCGAGGACTGCATCGCCCGCGTCGAGAACGTCCGGCCCCGGCTCCACCGGCTCGCCCAGGGCGGCACCGCGGTCGGCACCGGCCTCAACGCTCCCCGAGGCTTCGGCGCGGCGGTCGCGCGCGAGATCGCCGAACTCACCGGCCTTCCCTTCGAGCATGCGCCCAACGCCTTCGCCGAAATGGCCGCGCACGACACGCTCGTCGAGCTTTCGGGCGTGCTCAACACGATCGCCGTCGCGGCGACCAAGATCGCCAACGACATCCGCCTGATGGGCTCGGGCCCGCGCTGCGGCCTCGGCGAGCTCAAGCTCCCCGAGAACGAGCCGGGAAGCTCGATCATGCCCGGCAAGGTCAATCCCACCCAGTGCGAGATGCTGACGATGGTCGCGGCGCAGGTGATGGGAAACCATGTCGCGGTCACCGTCGGCGGGCTGCAGGGCCATCTCGAGCTCAACGTCTTCAAGCCGCTGATCGCCGCCAATGTGCTGCGCTCGATCGACCTCATGGCGACCGGCACCGAAAGCTTCACGACGCGCACGCTCGACGGCGTCGAGCCGAACCGCGAGCGCATCGCCGAGCTCGTCGACCGCTCGCTGATGCTGGTCACCGCGCTCGCCCCCGAGATCGGCTACGACAACGCCGCCAGGATCGCCAAGCACGCGCATGAAAAGGGGCTGTCGCTGAAGGAGGCGGGGATCGAGCTCGGGCTCGTCGACGAGGAGACCTTCGAGCGGGCGGTGCGGCCCGAGAGAATGGCGGGACGCTAGGCCCGCGTCATTCCCGCTTCCCGCCGCGCTCCACGCGCAACGGCTCCTTGAAGGTGTGGGTGACATAGGGGAAGGGGATCTCGATCCCCGCCTCGTCGAGCGCCCGCTTGACCGCGCGGACCACCTCGTCGCGGCTTTCATGGCCGTCGCGCGGCGTCGAGCCCGACCACCAGCGGATGAGAAAGTTGATCGAGCTGTCGCCGAATTCGCTCGCAAGCACGGCGATCTTCTTCTCGCCGTCGACCTTGGCGCAGCTTTCGACCGCCTGCTCGATCACCTCTGCGGCACGGTCGAGATCGGCATCATAGGCGACGCCGCAGACGACCTCGTGGCGGCGGCCCGGATCCTCGGTGAAGATCTCGAACGGATACTTGAAAATAATCTAATTGGGGACGATCGTCACCTCGTTAGAGAGCTTGCGGACATGCGTCTCGCGCAGCGTGATATGCTCGACCTTGCCGGTTATGCCCTCGCATTCGATGACGTCGCCGATGCGCATCTGGCGGCGCAGCATGATCAGCACGCCGGCGAGGAAATTCTCGAAAATATCCTTGAAGGCGAAGCCGATCGCGACCGAGCCCAGCCCCAGCACCGCGAGCAGGCTCGCCGCGGTGACACCGGGAAGCAGCACGGCGAGCGCGAGCAATATCCCGACGATCCAGACGAGCACCGTGACCAGCGTCTTGACGAGCGTCGCAAGCCCGGGGCGGATTTGGGTGCGCGCCATCGCCTTCGCCGCGAGGCGCCGCGCGAGCTTGGCGGCGAGCCAGGTGACGATGAGAACGACCAGCGCGATGGCGAACTGCGGCAGCGCGCGGATCAGGCCCGTCGCCATCTCCTCGATCCGGTCGACCAGAATCGCGATCATGTCCATTGGCTTCGCCCCTCGCTCCCGGTCCTGCCTAGGGCGGCAGGCGCGGCGCTGGCAAGGGAGCAGCGCTTGACCCCGCCGCGCGGCGGCTCCACTAGCCTGCAATGGCCGGGGCGAAGGACATCAGGCGGCGCGGGCTCCTCTTCGTGCTTTCCTCGCCCTCGGGCGCCGGCAAATCGACGATCGCGCGGCTGCTGCTCGCCGCCGACAAGGAGATCGCGATGTCGGTCTCGGCGACGACGCGGCCCAGGCGCGAGGGCGAGACCGACGGCAAGGATTATCATTTCGTCGAGGACACCGAGTTCGACGCCAGGATCGAGGCCGGCGAGTTCCTGGAATGGGCGAATGTCTTCGGCCGCCGCTACGGCACGCTGCGCTCCGAGGTGCTGGGGGCGATCGAGACGGGCCGCGACGTGCTGCTCGACATCGACTGGCAGGGGACGCAGCAGTTGAAGCAGATCGACCCCGACATCGTCCGCGTCTTCCTGCTGCCGCCGTCGATGGCCGAGCTCGAGCGGCGCCTGAAGCGCCGCGGCACCGACAGCGAGGACGTGGTCGCCGCGCGGATGGCGCGCGCCGCGGACGAGATCAGCCATTGGGCCGAATATGATTATGTGCTCGTCAACGACGATGCCGGGGCCTGCCTCGAGAAGGTGACGCACATCCTCAAGGCCGAGCGGCTCAAGCGCACGCGGCGGCCGGGCCTCGCCGACTTCGTCCGCGCCCTCGCCGGACGGGATGGCGCCGCCGCCCGCGATCGGCTAGGCTCGGACGGCGAACAGGGAGGGGATCGATGATCAAGGTGCTTCTGGGCTCGGTCGTCGCGGCGGTGGCGATGATGATCCTCGGCTTCATCTTCTGGGCGACGCCGCTCGCCGACATCGCCCAGAAGCATGTCGACGACCCCGCCGCCGCCGAGGTGCAGCAAAGCCTTGCCGCCAACCTTCCCGAGACCGGAAGCTATGTGGTGCCAAGCGCCAAGACCCAGGCGCAGACGGTGATGTACGGCCAGGGGCCGATCTCGCTCATCCACTATCAAAGCGACGGCTATCCGACCCAGGATCTCGGCTCGCTGATCGGCGGCCTCATTCTCAATTTCGTCGTCGCGCTCCTGATCGGCGCGGGGCTGATAGGCATCGACCGGCGGGTGCCCGATTTCGGCTCGCGGGCGCGGCTGGTGGTGCTGATCGTGCTCGGCGCGGCGGGTTACATGTCGCTCGGCCAGCCGATCTGGATGCATTTCGGCTGGGCGCATTTCATCTACGCGTTCATCGCCAATACGATCATCCTCGCCGCCGGCGGGCTGATCATCGCCCGCTGGTTCCTGCCGGTCAAGGCCGAGAAGGGGCCGGCGAGGAAAGAGGAATAGACGCGCGCCGGCCGAGCTATTCCGCGAGCAATTCCAGGAAGCGATGCGCGGCGAGGAAGTCGCGGCGGCGGGCGGCGCGGGCGGCGGCGGCTTCACGATCGTCGCCCCAGCGCCCGGCCTGCCAGCTTTCATCGAGCGTCGCCGCCAGCCAGGCCTGCTCGGCGTCGATCGCGCCGCGGCGGAGCGCGAGGGCGATGAGGAGCGATCCCGATATCGTCACCAGCGGCGACAGCGCCGCGAGCGCGAACGGACCTTCGCCGGCGAGCGCGGCGGCAAGCTTCCCGGCCGTCTCCCTGGGCTGCACCTCGGGCATCACGCCGCAGACGAGGCGCATCTCGACGCCCAGCTCCTCGCCCGCCCAGCCTATGATCGGATCCCACAGCTCGGCCTGCATCTGGGCGAGCGCGCCGGGCTCGTCGCGATAGCACAGAAGATCGGAATCGGCATAGGCGAGAAGGGCAGAGGCGGCTTGCTCGGGATCGGATGCGACATGATCGATCGCCGCATAAGCGAGCCCGGTGAGCGGCATGGCGAGAAGATCGATCCGCTCCTCCTGCCCGTTCCATTCCTCCGCGATCGCCCCGGCGAGCGCCGCGCTCGGCACGACAAGATCATGGCCGGCGGGGGTGCGCGCGGGCTCGCCGTCGAGGAGGACCGCATGGCCCTCCCCGGCGGGCGCGGCCGCCGCCCGTTCATGGCAGCGCTTCATCGGTCTGGCGGCTCGCGCCAGCGCAGCGCCAGCCAGCGCGGAGCGAGGAAGCTCAACAGCACGCCGAGGAGGGCGAGCGGCAGGCCGACCGCCATCGAGCCGCCCTCGAGGAAAATGTCGCTGTACCAGATGGCGAGCCCTAGGATCGCGACGAGCGTGAAGCCGATGCGCACGAGATTGATGATGATGAAGCGGGCGCGCCAGGTGTCCTCGCCGACCGGGGGCGGGCTCATCGTTCTTCTTCCGCGCGCTCGCGCGGCGGCTCCTTGCGCCCGCGCGCCTGGCGCTTGCGGCGCTTCAGATTCTCGCGCAGCGCCCTGGCGAGCCGGCGCTCGCGCTCCTTGTCGGCATCGCTCATGACGCTTACTTGACATCCCGAGCGCGCTCTGGCCATAGGCCCCTCCGCGCCTTCCCGCCCGTTCGCTGCCGTAGCTCAGTGGTAGAGCACACCCTTGGTAAGGGTGAGGTCGAGAGTTCAATCCTCTCCGGCAGCACCATCCTCACCCCGTTTCCTAGGTTTCGCGCATATATTCGAGCGAGGCGCGATCGATACCGCCATGCCGCCCTCCTCAGGCGAAGGTGAAGCGCCGGTGGAGCGCGAAGACGGCGAGCGGCGTGACCATGATCATCGGCGCCACCGGCCACCATTCGGGCCCGCCCATGCGCTCGACGAGGAGATGGACCCAGAGCGCGTTCATGCCATAGCCGAACAGGTTGACGAGGAGGAAGACCCCCATCCGGCGGCGAACCCGGTCGCGCGCGCCGAAGCCGCGGAAGGTGAAGCGGCTGTGGGTGGCGAAGCCGACGGCGCGCGCGGCGGCGAAGGAGACGGTGAGGGCGAGCAGCGGATCGAGCCCGCCCGGCGCGGCGAGCAGCCAGTAGAGCGCCGCCTGGAAGCAGGTTATCGCAAGGCCGGCGAAGCCGTAGCGCACGAGCTGCGAGGCGAGAGCGAGGCGCATCCCCATATTGCGCCTTTGCCGCAAATATCCCTAAGCCGCCAGCCATGAGGAACGCGGCGCGCGCATGAGCAAGGCCGAAATCCGCCGCTGGCGGCTGTGGGTGCTCATCTTCTGGCTGCTCGCCTCGGCGATCCTCGTCGCGCTGCGCTGGCCGGCGATCGAGGCGCTCGCGCTTTCCGACACCGACGACAATCTGCGCCTCGCGCAGGTGCGCGCGTTGCTCGCCGGCCAGCGCTGGTCCGATCTCGCCCAATATCGGCTCGGCGGCCCGCAGGCTTTCGACATCCACTGGTCGCGGATCGTCGACCTGCCGCTCGCCGCGATCATCCTCGCCCTCGAGCCGCTCGCCGGGCGCGAATGGGCCGAGCGGATCGCCGCGACCATGGCGCCGCTGCTGGCGATGGGCGCGGCGATGGCGGCGATGGCGGTCACGGCGCGGCGGCTGATCGCGCCCGGCGCCTTCGCGCTCGCGCTCGCGACACTGCTCGCGGCGCCCAACGCGCTCGCGATGTGGATGCCGACGCGGATCGACCATCATGGCTGGCAGCTCGCGCTGCTCGCGCTGCTGCTCGCCGGAATCGCCGATCCCAGGCGAGCGCGCGGCGGCATCGCGATGGGCCTCGCCTCGTCGCTCTCGCTCGGCATCGGCCTCGAAATGCTGCCCTATGTCGCCGCGGCCGGCGCGGCGGCGCTCGCCGGCTGGGCGTGGGACGCGCGGGAGGGGC
>JBHJHL010000064.1:0-16157 GCA_050330935.1 Sphingomonadaceae bacterium
AGGGCGCGGGGAAAGGGATGGCGGTTCATGGACATGCTCCCGGTCTGCTTCGCCCGCCCTATCGCCGCGTCTCGCTGTCGCCAGTCTGAATGGCGATTGCCGCCGGCGCCCTTGTTGCTTTAAGCGCCCGCCATGCTCCGCCGCCTCTACGAATGGACGCTCGCAAGGGCCGCGCACCCCCGGGCGGAGCGCTGGCTCGCCTTCATCTCCTTCATCGAAAGCAGCTTCTTTCCCATTCCCCCCGACGTGCTGCTCGCGCCGATGTGCCTGGCGAGCAAGGAGAAATGCTTTCGCTTCGCGTTCGTGACCACGGCCTTCTCGGTGCTCGGCGGCCTGTTGGGCTATCTGATAGGCCTCTCCCTCTTCGACACCATAGGCGAGTGGATCATCGTCGCCTATGGCCTGCAGCACGAGTTCGGCGAATTCGCCGAGGCTTTCAACGAGCAGGGAGCGATCATCGTCTTTCTCGCCGCGCTGACGCCGCTGCCCTTCAAGGTCATCACCATCGCCGCCGGCGCCACCCAGATGCCGCTCCTCGCGCTCGTTGCCGCTTCGATCGTCGGGCGCGGCGCGCGCTTCTATCTCGTCGCGCTCTTGCTGTGGAAATTCGGTCCGCCGATGAAGCGGCTCATCGACCGCCATTTCGGGCTCGTCACCACCGCCTTCGGGCTGCTCGCCGTCGGCGGCTTCATCGCCGTCAAATATCTCGTCTAGCGGCCTTGTTGAGGCGCTGTTTTGGCGAGAAAGCGCTCTTCCTTCTCGATCCAGAAGAAAAATGAGGGCCGCGCCAACATCGCCGCGACGAATGCCGCGAGCTTCGGCCGCGCCTTGGCATCGATCCCGATGCCAAGATGGCGGAGGTTGGCGAACGGGCTCGCCACCGCGAGGTCGGCGAGCGTCAGCCGGCCGCCGACCATATGCCCGTCCTCGCCGAGCGCCGCTTCGAGATGGTCGAGCAGCGGCGGCAGCTCCTCGGCCTCGGCCTTCGCTGCTGCCTGCTCGTCCCCCTCCCGCTGCAGGAACAACGGCGCGACGATGCGGTTGAAGAAAATCTTCGCGCCGGCCGGCGCCAGAATGGTGTCGGCGAACTCCTCCCACCAGAACGCTGTCGCCCGCGCCTTCGGCTCCGCGGGGATGAGGACGGGCTCGGGCTTAAGCGCGTCGAGATAGGCGATGATGGCGGTCGAATCGCTGAGGAGGAAGTCGCCACCGTCCTCGCCTGCGCCGGGATGGCGGAAGGCCGGCATCTTGCCGAACGGGCTCGCTTGCCGGAATTCGGGATCGGCGTCGCGCAGGCGGATTGGCCGGCTGTCGAGCTCGATCCCTTTCTCGGCGGCGAAGGCGAGCGTCTTTCTGACATAGGGCGAGAAGGAGGAGCCGTAGAGGATCATCGCCCGCCGTCTAGCGCCGCGTCCCGGCGCCGGCCAGACCCTTCAGGCGGCGTCGCGCACCGCTTTCGCCTCGCGCCGCACGACGGCCGGGGCAAACGCCTCGATCGCCCCCGGCCGGCCGATCATGTAGCCCTGCACATAATCGCAGCCCAGCGCGGCGAGCTCCCTTAGCTGCGCTTCCTCCTCGACCCCTTCGGCGACCACTTTCAGCCCCAGACCCCGGGCGATGCCGATCGCAGCCTCGACGATGGCCCGCGCCTCGTGGCTTGCCGTCATGTCGCGCACGAACCCCTGATCGATCTTGAGCTTGTGAAAGGGAAACATGCGAAAATAGCTTAGCGACGAATAGCCGGTGCCGAAATCGTCAAGCGCGATGTCGATGCCGAACTGCTTGAGTTCGAGCAGCGTCTTCACCGCGTTGTCGGGATCGTCGGCGAGCACGCCTTCGGTGATTTCGAGGTCGAGCCTTTTGGGATCGAGTCCGCTTTCTTCGAGAATCCGGCGCACCTCGGCGGCGAAACCCGGATGCTGGATCTGCAGCGGGCTGAGATTGATCGAGATGCCGAGCGGCGGATGCCAGCGCGCCGCCTCGATCATCGCCTTGCGCAGCACCTGCAGGCCCAGGGGCACGATCATGCCGCTTTCCTCCGCGATCGGGATGAAAAGCTCGGGCGAGACGCGGCCGAGTTCGGGATGCTGCCAGCGCGCCAGCGCTTCGAAGGCTCGGATGGCGCCGCTGTCGACCTCGGCGATCGGCTGATAATGGATCTCGATGTCGCCGCGCTCGATGGCTTCGTTGAGATAGGTTTCGGTGTCGCGCCGGGCGCGCACGGCCCTGCCCATCTCCGCGTCATAGACGCACACGCAGCCGCCATTACCGCTGCCGCTCCGCCGCAACGCCACCTCGGCGTTGTTCAGCAGATTATGGATCGATCGTTCGCCCGCCGCCGCGGCGGCGATCCCGATGTTGACGTTCACCCTTAATCTTCCCGCCTCGATTTCGAGCGGCTTGGCGAGCCGGTCGACGATCTTGCGCGCCAGCCGCCTTGCGCGCGCGGCGGCATTTTTCCCGCAAACCAGCAACGCGAACTGCCCGGCCCCGATGCGCGAGACCTCGGCCTTGCCCTCCGCAGCGGCGACGAGCAGCGCCGCAAGCCGCACCAGCAGCAGGTCGGCGCCCTCGCGGCCGTATATTTCGCTGATCGTCTCGAAGCGGTTGATCTCCAGCGCCAGTACAGCCGCGCCAGTGCCTCTGCCGCATTCCTCCTCGAGCACCCGAATGAAGCTCTTGCGATTGCGCAAATGGGTGGTGGGATCGTGTCCGGCGAGAAAGGCGACCTGCTGCTGGGCATGGCGCCATTCGCTCAAATCTTCGGTGAGGCCCAATATATAGGCGGGCTTGCCGGTTTCGTCGGGCACTGCGACCCGGGTCGTGCGCAGCACCCTTGGTTCACCGTCTTCGCGCAGGAAACTGCCCTCGTGGCGTTCGGGCTCGCCGGTCTTCAAGGTTCTTTTGTCGCGGCTTCGCCAGAGACGTGCCTTGTCGGGAAACAATTCGGTGTCGTTGCGGCCGGTCACTTCCTCGCGCGACCTTCCCGTCATCCGCTCGGCGGCGTCGTTCCAGAGCAGATAGTCGAAGCTGCGCGCATCCTTGACGAACAGCATCGCCGGCAGATGCTCGACGATCGTGCGCAGAAAGCGTCGGGTGGCGGCATGGTCGCGCTCGAGCGCCTTGCGCTTGCTCTGATCGCGGATGATCGCGCCATAGCCGCCCGGCCTGCCGTCTTCGCGTCGCCAGGTGGCGATCGTCATTTCGGTCTCTATGAGGCTGCCGTCACGGCGCAGCGCCGTCGTCTCGATCGGCTTTTCGAGCAGCCTGTGGGTGCCCGAGGCGAACAATTGTCGCGTCCATTCGCGATGGACGGCGCGCAGATCGGGCGGCACGATGCGCTCGATCGAAGCGCCCGCCATCTCCTCGGCGCTATAATCGAACATTTTTTCCGCCGCCGGATTCCAGTGGGTGATGCGATCATCGCGGTCGACGAAGACGATCGCGTCCGGCGTCGCGGCGATGATCGCGCTCGCGGTCTCGCCGGCGAGCCGCGATTGCCTGAGCTCGATCTCGACGACGACAAGCTCGGCGAGCCGCCGCAGCAGTTCGCCATGCTCGCGGTCGAGCGCCGGGCGCGGCTTGATGTCGATGAGGCACAGCGTGCCGATGAGGTGGCCCGAGGCGAGCCTGAGGGGATGGCCGGCATAGTAGCGCAAATGTGGCTCGCCGGTGACGAGCGGATTATCGGCGAAGCGCGGATCGGCGGCGGCGTCGGTCACCTCGAACAGGCCGTCGCCCTCGATGGCGTGATTGCAAAAGGCGATGTCGCGCCGCGTCTCGCACAGGCTGGTGCCGGTCTTGGCCTTGAACCACTGCCGCTTCTCCTCGACGAGCGAGACGATCGCGACCGGCACCTCGAAGATCCGCGTCGCGATATTGGTGATGAGGTCGAATTGCGGCTCGGGTTCGGTGTCCAGTATTTCGAGCGAGCGAAGGGCGGCGAGTCGCGAAGCCTCGGCTGGTCCATGTTCCACTTGGGGGAACTCCTCCCTGACGCCCGTTCGTCTTTGCTTGCGGTCAGGGGCGCAGCCTAGTCCTTCATTTCTTTCCGCCGCGTTACCGCCACCTATGAGGAGCCGCTTTCGCGCGCCTAGTTCTTGCTGATCAGGCCGAGCGCGCGGCCAGCGGCGCGATCGTCAACCGGGCGGCGCTTGAGACGCGCCTTCAAGTCGGCCAGCGCCACCCGCTCTACCGCCTCCTCATGATCGGGGGAGGCGAGAATCTTGGCGATCTCGATCAGCATGTTGCGGCTCTGCATCAACCGGTTGAGCTCGAGCATATGGCGGTTGCGCAGCAGCGGGATCGCCTCGAAGGGCGGGAAGATGCCGTCGATCATCCGCACGATATAGGACAGTTCCTCGCTGATATGCACGGCGAGCATCTGCTCGGGCGGCGGCGGAGGCGGGGTCGAGCGGACCCGCTTTGGCGTCCGCCGCAGGGATACCACGGCGTTCGCCGTCGCCGTCTTCCGCGCTGCCCCGGCGCAGTCCGGCCGGCCCTCGCCCTTGGTCCCTTCCCCGTCCCCGTGCCGCGCCTCGCGCAGCGCCATGCCGGCAAAGGGGGGCAGCGCCCGCCCGCCATTGGCTTCCCTCGCTTGCTCGCTCATCGTCCCTGCTCCCCTCGCTGAGGTCCGAAACCGGCCTTAAGAGACAATGGTTAGCAAGCCGTTAAGCATGGCCGGCACGGCCATTGCCCGCCGCTGGTCCCAGGCCGCCGAGCTTGCCCCGGGGCGAAACATCGGCGCGCCACGGCCAACTCCATACCGGTTTCGCAAGGCCATGCCCGGAGTCTTGTCGGGAAGGGAAAATCGAAGAGGACGGATCGAAAGGGGCTCAGCGCAGCCGGTAATGGTCGGCGAGCCGGTCGAGCGCGATCGAAAGCACCAGCTTGCCCGCCCGCGCCGGCCAGCCGAGCGCGCTTTCGGCCTCGCGCATCCCCTCGCCGGCGCAGACGATCCGCCATAAAATATCGGCCAGACCGGGCCCGGCCGCGGCGAGCGCTTCGCGGAACCGCCGCCGCGCGGCGAGCTGCGTCGCCGTCGGATCGGCCCCGCGCGGGGCGGCGCGTGCGCTCTTGTCGGGGGGCGAGCCGTCCCAGGCCATCGTCACCCGCGGCGCGAGACGGGCGCGTTCCCAGTCGTTGCGCAGCATTTCGCCGGCCGTCAGCTGCCGGGCGCTGACATGGCCGCGGGCGTGCAGCCAGCCCAAGGGGGATTCGGCGAGGTTGACGGTCACCGAGCGCGCCAGCCGACGATACCCTCTTTTCGCCTTGCCGTCGCGCGGCAACGGTCTCTCGGCGAGCAGGCGGCCCGCCTTCCTTTTGGCCTTCATGTCATGCTCCTTGGTGAAAAATCGCGGAAATGGGTATTGCCATTCAGGTCCGGTTGTAGGAAAGAGAAGAACCTCAAGGGTTAGCAGGGCAGGCATGATCACCCGTATCCGCGAAGTGCGCCGGGCAAAGAAGATGACGCTGCAGGATGTCGCCGAGCGCTGCGATCCGCCGACCACCCCGCAGACGATCGGTCGGCTGGAAACCGGCACCCGCACCGTTTCCGTCGCCTGGCTCAACCGCATCGCCGAGGCGCTCGACGTCGACGCCGGCGATCTCGTCCGTCTCGAGCAGGAGGAAGAGCTCGCCGTCGCCGCCGAGCTTTCGCCCGACGGCGCCCGCGCGCCCCGGCGCACCAAGGTCCTGCCTCCCCCGCGCCCCGCGCCGGGGCAGGTCGCGGTCGCCGTCGAGGGCGGAATCGGCGACTATCGCAGCGGCGACGAAATCTGGTGCGACAGGCTGGCCCCTGCGGCCTATGGCGAGGCGATCAACCGCGACGTGCTCGTGCCCCGGCCCCATGGCCGTTTCCTGTTCGGGCGGCTGATCGGCCGCGAGGACGAAAAGCTTCACATCCTGCCGCTTGGCGGCGGCCGGCGGCAGCTGGTGGTCGCCGATCCGCCCTGGCTCGCCGTGGCCGCGCGCCTGGTGCGCCGCCTGTAGGACATAGGAAAAGAGGCTGGCGCCGGTTGGCGCGCTGGCAGGTCCGCCCTATAATCAGCCCGGGCGCTTAGCTCAGCGGTAGAGCACTCCCTTTACACGGGAGTGGTCGTAGGTTCGATCCCTACAGCGCCCACCATCGCTTCCCGCTTCGATTTCAAATCGCCAGCGGCGCCAGGCGCTGCACCATCTTGAGATATCTTTCCAGCCGCGCCGCCGCATCGTCCGACAGTTCGATGAACACCCGCCGCCCATCCTGCGGATCGGCGACGCGGCGAAACAGGCCATGGTCGGTCAAGGTCTTGATCCAGCGCAGCGCCGTGGTCGGCGGCACCGCCGCGGCGATGCACAGGCTGGAGACGGCTACGCGCTTCTTCTCGAGCCGCGCCGCGAACAGGTCGAGCAGCATGTCCCAGGCGGGGTCGGCGAACAGTCCGGAGGTGAAATACTGCTCGCGCAGGCGCCGGGCGCGGATCATCGCCCTTATCCGCGAAGCGGTGAGCGGGCTTTCCTTCTCCGCTTGCTCCTGGCTGTCGAGCGCCTTGGTCTGGACGTCTTCGGAGAGCGAGGCGAGCATGTTGGCGATCCGCCCCACCTCTTCGCTGAGCTGCTGAAGCTCGGCGGTATTTCCTTCGGCACCGACATCGGAGAGCCGGGCCTTGCGAAGCGCGCAGGCCGCCTGGATCGCCGCCACCCGCTCGCCGATGTCCTCGCCGACGATCTGCCATATTTCCGGCGCCAGGGAATGCGCGGCAAGCGCGTCGACCGCGCTCAGCGGCGAGGCGATCACGGCCTCGAAATATCCCGACGCCAGGCCCATTTCGATGCTTTCGAGGAAGGGCCGCGACCGCCCGACATCCTCGCCGAGTTCGGCGACGACGATGGCGGGAGCCTGCATCGGCTCGAAGCCCTGGCTCGCCGCGAGATCGATCGTCTGGCTCACCCTTATCCCGGCGCGGCGCAGGGCCTCTCGTCCCCGCCCTTCGGCTTGATCGCCGTCATGCGCGAGCAGGGCGGACAAGCTTTCGCCGAAATCGACCATAGCCAGTTCGTCTACCGGCAAAGCACGCCCCACGGCCAGCCCCCGTCACCCGATCCATGCGCCGGCGCGAGATTGACGCCAGGACGGTGGAAAATCAGGGCGGGTTTCGTCCGTTTCGGGCAAGATTGATGCGCGAGGCAAGGAAATGCCCTTGCTCCGCCGACGTGCCCTTTTCCGCCGACCTCAGGATTCGCGCGGACCTGGAAGCGAAACTTCGCTTGGAGCCAAAAGTTGATTCAGTCTCCCGGCCGCCGGGAAGATGTCGGGAAACTTGCTCCGAAACGGAGGTAATTTTCCTCCATCCCGGTGACAATGGCCGTCGATATCTTCAATCGAGCGCCTTGACGATCTCCTCGACCATCTTCTTGGCGTCCGAAAGCAGCATCATCGTGTTGTCGCGGTAGAACAGCTCGTTGTCGACGCCGGCATAGCCGACGCCGCCCATCGAGCGCTTGATGAACAGCACCGTCTTCGCCTTTTCGACGTCGAGCACCGGCATGCCGTAAATGGGCGAGCTCTTGTCGGTCTTGGCCGCCGGGTTGGTGACGTCGTTGGCGCCGATCACGAGCGCGACGTCGGCGCGCGAGAATTCGGCGTTGATGTCCTCGAGCTCGAACACCTCGTCATAGGGAACATTGGCCTCGGCGAGCAGCACGTTCATATGGCCGGGCATGCGCCCGGCGACGGGATGGATGGCATATTTGACGTCGACCCCTTCCTCCTTCAGCATGTCGGCCATCTCGCGCAGCGCATGCTGCGCCTGCGCCACCGCCATGCCGTAGCCGGGGGCGATGATCACGCTTCCCGCCTGCTTCATCAGGAAGGCCGCGTCCTCGGCCGACCCCCGCTTCCAGGGCCGGTCGATCGCGCCGCCCTCCGCGCCGCCGGCCACCGCGTCGCCGCCGAAGCCGCCGGCGATCACCGAGACGAAGCTGCGGTTCATCGCCCGGCACATGATGTAGGAGAGGATCGCGCCCGCGCTGCCGACCAGCGCTCCGGTGATGATCATCGCCGTGTTCTGGAGCGTGAAGCCCATCGCCGCCGCCGCCCAGCCCGAATAGCTGTTGAGCATCGAGACGACGACCGGCATGTCGGCGCCGCCGATCGGGATGATGAGCAGGAAGCCGACGAGGAAGGCGAGCGCGCAGACGATCCAGAACAGCGGGCTCTCGCCGGGCGCGCCGCCGGTGACGAAGGCGAACACCGCGATCAGCGCGACGATCGCGCCGAGCACGCCGAAATTGAGGAAATGGCGGCCGGGAAGCAGGATCGGCTTGCCCGACATATTGCCGTTGAGCTTCAGGAAGGCGATCACCGAGCCCGAGAAGGTCACCGCGCCGATCGCCGCGCCGAGACCCATTTCGAGCCGGCTGACGGCGAGTATGTCGCCGGCCGCGTCGACGATCCCGAAGGCGCCGGGATTGAGGAAGGCGGCGGCGGCGACGAGCACCGCCGCCATGCCGACGAGGCTGTGGAAGGCGGCGACGAGCTGCGGCATCGCGGTCATCGCGATGCGCCGCGCGACGAGAAAGCCGATGGTCCCGCCGATCGCCACCGCGACGAGGATTTCGGGCAGGCTCGCAATGTCGTGGGTGACGAGCGTGACGACGACCGCGATCGCCATGCCGGCCATGCCGAAGCGGTTGCCGGCGCGCGCGCTTTCCGGGCTCGAAAGCCCGCGCAGCGCGAGGATGAAGCAGATGCCGGCGACGAGATAGGCGAGCAGCACCCAGGCGGGGGCGGCGACCCCGTGCGCGCTCACTCCCGCGGCGAAGAGGGGCGCGGTCATTTGCGCTCCTTCTTCCTGTACATGGCAAGCATGCGCTCGGTGACGGCGAAGCCGCCGAAGATGTTGATGCTGGCGAGCGCGACGGCGACGAGGCCGAGCCATTTGGCGGCCTCCGATCCGGCCTCGGCGGCGGCGATCAGCGCGCCGACGACGATCACCGATGAGATCGCGTTGGTGACGCTCATCAGCGGCGTGTGGAGCGCCGGCGTCACCGACCAGACGACATAATAGCCGACGAAGCAGGCGAGCACGAAGATCGACAGGATCGAGATGAAATCCATTCGCGGCTACCCCTGTCCGACCCTCTCGTTCACCACCTCGCCGCCCCTCGTCAGCCGCACGGCCTTGACGATCTCGTCATCGTCGGGAAGCGCGGGTTTACGGGCTTCCTCGTCCCAGAAGGCGGCGAGAAAGTTGTAAAGGTTGCGCGCATAGAGCGAAGAGGCGTCGGCGGCGAGGCGGGACGGCACATTGGCGTGCGCGACGATCCTGACGCCATGCTTCTCGACGATCTCGCCGAGGGCGCTGCCCTCGACATTGCCGCCCTTTTCGGCGGCGAGATCGATGATGACGCTCCCGGGCCTCATTGTTTGCACCTGCCTGTCCGAAACGAGGCGCGGCGCGGGCTTGCCGGGAATAAGCGCGGTGGTGATGACGATGTCCTGCCTGGCGATGTGCCGCGACACGAGCTCGGCCTGCGCCTTTTTATATTCCTCCGACATTTCGGCCGCATAGCCGCCGCTCCCCTCGCCCTCTATCCCCTCGACATCCTCGACGAAGACGGGCTTGGCGCCGAGGCTTTCGATCTGCTCCCTGGTGGCGGCGCGGACATCGGTCGCGGAGACCTGCGCGCCGAGCCTCCTGGCGGTGGCGATCGCCTGCAGCCCGGCGACCCCGACGCCCATGACGAAGACGCGCGCCGGCGCGATCGTGCCCGCCGCCGTCATCATCATCGGGAAGGCGCGGCCATATTCGGCCGCCGCGTCGAGCACCGCCTTGTAGCCGGAAAGATTGGCCTGGCTCGACAGCACGTCCATCGATTGCGCGCGGGTGACGCGCGGCATCAGCTCCATCGCCAGCGCCTCCAGGCCGGCGGCGGCATAGCGCCCGACGCGCTCGGGGCCCGCGAAGGGATCGAGCATGCCGACGAGCAGCGCCCCGGGCTTTGCGCCTTCGAGCGCCCCGGCATCGGGGCCCCCGACCGCGAGGACGATGTCCGCGCCCGACAGCGCCCTGGCGCGCGCGCCGACCGCGGCCCCCGCCTCGGCATAGTCGGAATCCGGGAAGGAGGCCGCTTCGCCCGCGCCCTTCTGCACCATGACCTCGGCGCCGAGCGCGATCAGCTTCTTCACCGTCTCCGGCGTCGCTGCGACCCGCCGCTCGCCGGGCTCCACCTCCTCGAGGACGGCGATCTTCACGCAGCCGGCCGGGTCAGGCGATCAGCAGGAAGACGACGAAAAAGACGAGGCCGAACGAGATGACCGTGCCCCATTTGACGAGCTGGCCGAACAGGGCGTAGCTTTCGCGATGCGTCTCGAAATCGCCATTGGTTTCGCCCTCCGAGGCCATATCCGCGCTTTCCCTGTCCCGACCATCGACCGGCCGGCCTTCTAACAGCGCCTCCGCCCGGGCGGCAAGCCCGCTCGCCGGCGCTTGGGGCCGCGCCTGGCCCGACGCCGCGAACGACCCGCGGAAAAGGCGATTAAGCACAGCTTTACCACCACAGGCTATCGCTGCCTTCTCCCTGTGTGCTGGTGAGCCATGCGACCCGAGACGATACGCAATCTGCTCCTCATCGACGACGAGCCCGCGCAGCGCCGCCTGGTGAGCGCGATCGTCGGCCGCGCCGGCTGGCGGCTGATGTGCGCGCCCGATATCGAGGAGGCGCTCACCCTCGCCCGGGGGCCCGACCCCATCCATGCGATACTGCTCGACCACTGGCTCTCGGGACCGGCCGGCACCGCGCTCATCGCGCAGCTGCGCGCCGCCTGCCCCGGACTGCCGCTCCTCATCCTCACCGCGCAAAGCTCGGTCGCGGTCGCGGTCGAGGCGATGCGCGCCGGGGCCAGCGATTTTCTCGTCAAGCCGCTTTCGCCCGACCGGCTGCTCGCCGCGCTCGACAGCGCCACCGACCGCCGGCGCCAGAATGGCGAGCTGCGCCCGCTTTCGGAGAAGATCGGCTCGACG
Source organism: Sphingomonadaceae bacterium (assembly GCA_050330935.1). GTDB lineage: Bacteria > Pseudomonadota > Alphaproteobacteria > Sphingomonadales > Sphingomonadaceae > Allosphingosinicella. The sequence goes on from JBHJHL010000064.1 coordinate 11,007, forward strand.
CTCGATTTCGACGAGATCGTCGGCTCGGCCCCCGAATTCCGCGCCGCGCTCGCGGTGGCGGCGAAGGCCGCCAGGGCGCGGGTGCCGGTGCTCATCGAAGGCGAAAGCGGTGCCGGCAAGGAGGTCATCGCCCGCGCCGTTCACGGCGCGAGCCCGCGCAGCCGCAAGCCCTTCGTCACGGTCAATTGCGGCGCGGTCCCGCCCAATCTCATCGATTCGGTGCTCTTCGGCCATCAGAAGGGCGCCTTTCCAGGCGCGTTCGAGGACCATGCCGGCCTGTTCGAGGAGGCCGACGGCAGCACCATCTTCTTCGACGAGGTCGGCGAGCTGCCGGCCGAGACCCAGGTCAAGCTGCTGCGCGTGCTCGAGGAGGGCGAGTTCAGGCCCGTCGGCGGCCGCGCGCTCAGGATCGTCGACGTCCGCCTCATCTCGGCCACCGAGCGCAATCTCGAGGAGGCCGTCGAGGCGGGGGATTTCCGCGAAGACCTCTATTACCGGCTCAATATCGTCCATGTCTCCCTGCCGCCCCTGCGCGAGCGCTCGAACGACATCCCCGCGCTCGCCCGCCATCTTCTCGCGCGCATCGCCGAGCAGCCGGGGATGCGCTATCTGTCGATCACCGACGACGCGCTTTCGGTGCTGATGGGCTATGGCTGGCCGGGCAATGTCCGCCAGCTCCACAACGCGCTGTTCCGCGCCGCGGTGCTCTGCGAGGGCAACGCGCTCACCGCCGCCGACTTCCCGCAGATCGCGCAGGAATCGCGCCACGGCAAGCGCGCCGACGACTATCATGCCCGCCAGCTCGACGGCGCCTCGGCGGCGGCGGCGCTCGAACATGCGCCGGGCATCACGCTCTACGAGCCCGACGGCAATCTCAGGAGCCTCGAGGCGATCGAGGCCGACGTCATCCGCCTCGCCATCGGCCATTATCGCGGTCGCATGACCGAGGTCGCGCGGCGACTCGGCATCGGCCGCTCGACCCTCTACCGCAAATTGGGAGAGCTCGGCATCGGCGACGCCGCCTGACGGAACTCCGGCCAAGGTTCGCCCTTTCATGGGGCATGATCAGATCGGCCGCCATCGCATCCGCCCTCGTCCTCGCCGCCTGCGGGGAGGAAAGCGCTCCGCCGCCGGAGCCCGCCGCGCCCGAAACGCGCGCTCCCGAACCCGTCGCCTCCGAGCCGGGCGAGACCCGGCGTTACGAGAACGAGCGCTACCGCTTCGCGATCGACGTGCCGGGCTTCATGCGGGCCGAGGAGGCGCCGCAGAATCTCGACGGGCGCGTGTTCGTCGATCCCGCCAGCGGCGCCGAGCTGAGCATCTCGGCCTCGCATAATGCGCTCAAGCGAAGCTTTAAGACCCAGATCGAGACCGCCAGCGAGGGTCTGCGCGAGATCGAGGGCGAGATCGACGGCGATTACGGCTTTCGCGCGACCGGCATCGACGAGGAGGGGAGGCGCGTCCATCTGCGCCTCGTGCGGCCGGGCGAGGGCCGCCTCGTCAGCGCCAGCTTCCGCTACCCTCCCGACGAGGCGGAGCGGATGGCGCCGATCGCCGAGCGCGCGCTCGCCTCGCTCGTCGTCATGCAGCAGGTGGGGCCGCTGTCGATCGCCTACGATCCTTTCGCCTTCGCCCAGACCGACGCCGAGATCGCCATCCCGCCCGACTGGGAGCGCGAGGTGCGCGGGCTGAAGCTCGTCGCCCGCGAGCGGGAGAAGCTGCTCGGCAAGGCCGAATGCATCTACGGCGAGAGCGGCCGCGCGACGACCTGCAACGCCGAGCAGGAGGCGGGCCTCGAATTCGCGCTGATCGACCAGGCTTATGAAGAGCTGCGCGCCGCGCTGCCCGCGCAGGACCTGGAACCGACGCGCCTCGCCGGCCGCGAAGGGGTGGCGTGGAAGATTGGCGCCGAGGGCGCCGGCGCCGACCGGCATTTGAAACCCGCGGGCTAAGGCCGCACGCTGATGATCTCGCGCCAATACCGCCCCAGCGGCAATCCCGATGCCGAGGCGGTGGAGCGCGTGCTGCAGAGCCTCGAGCTGGATCGCTAGACGGAAGGGGACAGGGCCGCGTCGCGGAGGCCGCGCCAGACGCGCAGCGCCTGGACGGTTTCGGGCACGTCGTGGACGCGGAGGAGCTGCGCCCCCTGCCCGGCTCCCTTCAGCGCCAGCGCGAGCGAGCCCGGCAGGCGCTCGTCCACCGACGCCTCGTGCGAGAGCGCGCCGATCATCCGCTTGCGGCTCGCGCCCAGCATGAGCGGGCAGCCGAGACCGTGGAACAGCGATAGATTGTTGAGGAGCGCGAGATTGTGCGCGAGCGTCTTGCCGAAGCCGATGCCGGGATCGACGATGATCCGCTCGCGGTCGATGCCCGCCGCCATGGCCGCTTCGATCCGCTCCTCGAGCCAGTCGTGGACCGCGAGCGCGACCGGCCGGTCGTAGCGCGGCGCCTGCTGCATCGTCTCGGGGGTGCCCCGATGGTGCATCAGGACGACCGGAACGCCGGCGCTGGCCACGGTCTCGGCGGCGCGATCATCCCATGTCAACGCCGACACATCGTTGACGAGCGCCGCCCCCGCCGCCAGCGCCGCCTCCATCACCGCCGCCTTGCGGCTGTCGATCGAGACCGCGTGGCCCGCCGCTGCGAGCCGCTCGACCACCGGCCCGACCCGCGCGATCTCGTCGCCTTCCCACACCGGCTTCGCCCCCGGCCGAGTCGATTCGCCGCCGACGTCGATCACCGCCGCGCCGGCTTCGGCCATCGCCGCTCCCGCCGCCACCGCCGCCCCGGCATTCTCGTATCGTCCGCCGTCGGAGAAGCTGTCGGGGGTGACGTTGAGGATGCCGACGATCCGCGGCTGATCGAGCGGGATGCCGCGCCCGCCCAGACGCAGCGGCGGGCGCGGGGCGACGATCCGCTCCCATGCGGAGCGCGCTTCCTGGGGCAGGTCGCCGAGCCGGCGCTCGATCCCGGCGACCGGCACCAGCTCGGGCTCCGCGCCTTCGCGGATCAGCTCGACGGCGGAGAACCAGACGAGCCCGCCGGCGAGGCGCGCGACCTTGCCGTCATGGCCGAAGGGCGCGTCGACGAAGGCGGTGGGACGCAGATAGGTCGAGGTCATGTCTCCGATCGGTCATTGCGAGGAGCGCCGTGCTTGTCGAGGGGCGAGGTTGCGATCCGGCAGCGCGCCGCTGGATCGCCTCCCCCGCCTCTGGCCGGGGCGGCGATGACGCGAAGGTCAATCCATCGTCAGCAGATAGAGCTGGCGCAGCGCGTCGAGGGGCTGGAGCCCGGCCTTCCCCTCGACATGCCAGAAGATCCAGCCGTTGCACGAAGGCGCATCCTGCACCGCCGCGCCGACCTTGTGGATCGAGCCGCGATGGCCCTCGCAGGCGAGCGAGCCGTCGGCGCGCACCTTCGCCCGCCAGCGGCGCTTGACGTCGACGAGCATGGTGCCCGGGGGGACCATGCCGGTCTCGACGAGGGTGCCGAAGGGCACGCGCGGCTGGCCGCGCTTCGAGGCCATCACCTCGATCGCGCTCTCGTCGAGCCGCAATGTCGAATCGATCCGCTCGCGCGCGATCCCGACATATTTCCTCTCGCGCTCGATGCCGATCCATTCGCGCCCCAGCCGCCGCGCCACAGCGCCGGTCGTGCCGGTGCCGAAAAAGGGATCGAGGACGACGTCTCCCACCTCGGTGCAGGCGAGCAGCACGCGATAGAGCAGCGCCTCGGGCTTCTGGGTCGGATGCGCCTTGGCCCTGCCCTGCTTCAGCCGCTCGGCGCCGCCGCAGATCGGCAGGAGCCAGTCCGAGCGCATCTGAAGCTCGTCGTTGAGGGCCTTCATCGCGCGATAGTTGAAGGTGTAGCGGCTGTTCTCGCTCCGCGCCGCCCAGATCAGCGTCTCATGCGCGTTGGTGAAGCGGGTGCCGCGGAAATTGGGCATCGGGTTGGTCTTGCGCCAGACGACGTCGTTCAGGATCCAGTAGCCCCAGTCCTGCATCGCCGCGCCGACGCGGAAGATGTTGTGATAGGTGCCGATCACCCAGATCGTGCCGTCGGGCTTCAATATGCGCCGCGCCTCGCCGAGCCAGGCGCGGGTGAAGGCGTCATAGGCGGCGAACCCGTCGAACTTGTCCCAATCATTGTCGACCGCGTCGACGCGCCCCCCTTCGGGGCGGTAAAGCTCGCCATTGAGCTGGAGATTATAGGGCGGATCGGCGAAGATCATGTCGGCGCAGGCCTCGGGAAGCCCGGCCATCGCGGCGATGCAGTCGCCCTCGAGAATCCGCCCGAGCGGCAGGCCGGCGGGCCGCGGCCCCCGTTCGGCGCGCGCCGCCTTCGCTCCTACCTGCTCGACAACGCCCATGTCAGACGCCCCCCATCCCCTGTGGATAACCAGAGTGGGCCGCGCGGACTCCCCGGTCAAGAACAGAGGATTAGGAAGCGCGGCTTAGAAAATGGTTAACCGGCTCGGAACGAAAAGAGTCCGGCGCCAGATATTGCGGTCCTTCGCGGTCCGGCAGCGCAAGATGCAGTGGTGTGGCGCCGAGGACTCAGCCCGGAAGCCTCTCCGCCGGCAGCGCGCGCACCGGCGGGCGGCGCTCGCCACAGGCGCGGACCGGCGCGAAGCTGCGGCGATGGAGCGGGGTCGGGCCGAGCCTTTTCAGCGCGCGGCGATGCTCGGGCGTCGGATATCCCATGTTGCGCGACCAGCCATAGCCGGGATAGCGCGCGTCGAGCTCGGCCATGATCCGGTCGCGGCTCACCTTGGCGACGATCGAGGCGGCGGCGATCGAGCGGCATTTGCCGTCGCCGCCGACGATCGCCTTCGACCTGTGCTCCCAGCGCGGGCAGGCATTGCCGTCGACGAGCACCATCGCCGGCTCCAGTCCCAGCGCCTCGACCGCGCGCGCCATCGCCAGCATCCGCGCCCAATAGATGTTGAGCTTGTCGATCTCGGCGACCGAGGCGATGCCGAGGCCGACCAGCGCGCTCATCTCCAGCCGGCCGCAGATCGCCTCGCGCACCGGCGCGGCGAGCTTCTTCGAATCGTCGATGCCGCGCGGGAAGCGCCGCCGGTCGAGCACCACGGCGGCGGCGACGACGGGGCCGGCGAGGCAACCGCGTCCGGCCTCGTCTACGCCCGCC
>JBHJHL010000065.1:0-16188 GCA_050330935.1 Sphingomonadaceae bacterium
CGCCAGCCCGGCCTCGCGCTCGGCGACAGCTATGTGCTGCCGTCGGCGGATCTGCTCAATCCGGCCCCCAGCCGCCCGGTCGAGACGCTCGACCGCGACAGCCTCGAGCGCAACGCCCGGCTGCTCGAATCGGTGCTCGAGGATTTTTCCGTCAAGGGCGACATCGTCGAGGTCCGGCCCGGCCCCGTCGTCACCATGTACGAGCTCGAGCCGGCGAGCGGCATCAAGGCGAGCCGCGTCATCCACCACGCCGACGACATCGCCCGCAACATGTCGGCGCTGTCGGCGCGCGTCGCGACCATCCCCGGCCGCTCGGTGATCGGCATCGAGCTTCCCAACGCCAAGCGCGAGATGGTGGTGCTGCGCGAGCTCATCGAAAGCGAGGCGTTCGAGGACCAGGTCGCGCAGCTGCCGATCATCCTCGGCAAGAACATCGCCGGCGATCCGGTGATCGCCGATCTCGCGCCGATGCCGCATCTGCTCGTCGCCGGCACCACCGGCTCGGGCAAGTCGGTGGGCCTCAACTGCATGATCCTGTCGCTGCTCTATCGCCTGACCCCCGAGCAGTGCCGGTTCATCCTCATCGATCCCAAGATGCTCGAACTATCGAGCTATGACGACATCCCGCATCTGCTGGCGCCCGTCGTCACCGAGCCCGCCAAGGCGATCCGGGCATTGAAATGGACGGTCGAGGAGATGGAGGAGCGCTATCGCAAGATGGCCTCGCTCGGCGTGCGCGCGCTCTCCTCCTTCAACGCCAAGGTGCGCGAGGCCAGGGCGCGCGGCCAGTCGCTCGGCCGCCGCGTCCAGACCGGCTACGATCCGGAGACCGGCCAGCCGCGCTACGAGCATGAGGAGCTCGATTACGACGTGCTGCCCCAGGTCGTCGTCTTCGTCGACGAGCTCGCCGACCTGATGATGACGGCGGGCAAGGAGGTCGAGTTCCTGATCCAGCGCCTCGCGCAGAAGGCGCGCGCGGCCGGCATCCACCTCATCATGGCGACGCAGCGCCCCTCGGTCGACGTCATCACCGGCGTCATCAAGGCGAACCTGCCGATGCGGATCAGCTTCTCGGTCACCTCGAAGATCGATTCGCGCACGATCCTGGGCGAGCAGGGCGCCGAGCAGCTCCTAGGCAAGGGCGACATGCTCTACATGCCGGGCGGCAAGCAGATCGTCCGCGTCCACGGCCCCTTCGTCTCCGACGACGAGGTGCGCCGCGTCGCCGACCATTGGCGCGGCCAGGGCACGCCCGACTATGTCCAGGCCGTGACCGAGGAGCCCGAGGACGGGATGAGCCTGTTCGGCGAGGGCTTCGGCGAGGCCGACGACGCCGAGACCCAGCTCTACCGGCGCGCGGTGCAGACCGTGGCCGAAAGCCAGAAGGCTTCGACCAGCTATCTCCAGCGCCAGCTCAGGGTCGGCTACAACAATGCCGCGCGGCTCATCGAGCGGATGGAGAAGGAAGGGCTCGTCAGCGCGCCCGACCATGTCGGCCGCCGCGACGTGCTCATCGATCCCGAAGGCAATCCTGTCGGCTGAGCGGCCCGACTCGAAACGGGCACAGCCGGACTCATGCGTTTTGCTCTTGCGGGACCGATCGCTAGTCTGGGGTGGGGAGAAGGCCATGGCCGAAATCGACGCCGCGAAACAATGCCGCGAGGTCGAGCGCAACTATGATGCGTTCGTCCGCATGCTGGCCGAAATACTCCCCGCGCATCGCGACCAGCTCGCTCTTATGCGCGACGGCGAGATAGTCGGCTATTTCGACACGCCGGGCGAGGCCTATCGCGAAGCCCTGAAACGGTTTCCGGACCAGATATTCTCGATACAGGAGGTGACCGACGAGCCGATCGATCTCGGCTTCTGGTCGCATGTCTGAAATCCGCGGCCGCCACGACGGCGGGCGGCTGCTCGTTCCGGCCAGAGTGCTGGCGCCCCATCCGGCAGCCGATCTGACGGGAGTTTCCGGCCAGGCGTTGATCGACACCGGCTCGACCGTCACGGGAATTTCCCCGGGCATCATAAGGCGGCTCGGCCTCGTCGGGCGCGGCAAGCGACCGCTCGGCTCCGTGCATGGCGAAGGCCAGGCCGAGCGCTATCTCTTCCGGGTCGGGATCGAGGCAACCGACATGTCCGATCCCGCATTCCCTTTCATTTTCGAGGAGGTGATCGGATTCGAGCTGCGTGATATTTCGTCCTTCGACATATTGCTCGGCATGGACATTTTGCGCCGATGCGATCTCGAAATGCGCCGGAACGGAAGCTTTCGCCTCGCCTTCGGCTGAACCGCTCGGCTGAACAGGAAGGAACCCGAAAGTTCACGGCGCATTCAAGCGCCGACCGCTAGTCCGGGCGGCAAGATATCCAACGGAGTTTTTCGATCATGAAAATGCGTCTCGCAGCCTTCGCGCTTCTCGCCGCGCCGGTGGCGGCCATCCCCTTCGCCGCCGCTCCGGTCGCCGCGCAATCCGCCTCGTCGCTGTCGCAGGTGAGCGCGCATCTCAAGGCCGTCGACACGATGACCGCCGATTTCGTCCAGACCGACCGCGCCGGCAACAGCCTGTCGGGCAAGGTCTATCTGAAGCGCCCCGGCAAGATCCGCTTCCAGTATCAGAAGGGCGTGCCGATCCTCGTCGTCGGCGACGGCAAGTCGCTCACCATGATCGATTACGAGGTCGATCAGGTCGAACGCTGGCCGATCGGCGATTCGCCGCTTTCGGTGCTGCTCGATCCCGGCAAGGATCTGTCGCGCTTCGCCGAGGTGGTGCCCTCGAAGGACAAGCGCATCCTGCTCGTCAAGGCGCGCGACCCCAGGCGGCCCGAATTCGGCGTCATCACCATCGCTTTCTCGAAGAGCGCCGCCGCCCCCGCCGGGCTGATGCTGCAGGGCTGGACGATGCTCGATTCGCAGAACAACCGGACGACCGTGAAGCTCGCCAACCAGCGCTTCAACGTCGCCGTCTCGAACAAGCGGTTCCGCTATGTCGATCCGCGCAAGAAGGGGCCGCGCGGCTAGCCCCCGAAATTCTCCTTTCTGTTCATGTTTTGGACAGGAATTCGGGCGTAGAAGATAGGTTGCAATTGCGAACTGCCTGACGGGTTTCCCCCCTGTTCCCCGCGGGCCTCGCAATTCACCTCGCGTGTCAAAACGCTTGGTTGGTCCCCGCTCCATGCCCCCGGAGCGGGGGCCTTTCATTTCCGGGCCAGCCCCCCTGTCGCCGTCCCCGCATCGACAGCGGCGCCCGCCGGCGCTAATCCCGCCAGGACCCATGTCTGACACGCTCAAGATCGCCTCCTGGAACATCAATTCGGTCCGGGCGAGGGCCGATATCGTCAAGAAATTCCTCGTCGGGGAATCGCCCGACATCCTCTGCCTGCAGGAAACCAAGGTCGTCGACGAGGCCTTCCCCCACGCGCTGTTCGAACGGCTCGGCTACCGCCATCGGCTGCTGTGCGGGCAGCCGATGCATCACGGCGTCGCGATCCTCGGCCGCGTGCCGCTCGCCGCCGACGTGCGCCGCGACTGGCAGGACAATGGCGAGGCGCGCCATGTCGGCGTCATGCTCGAATGCGGCGTCCGCCTCGAAAATGTCTACGTGCCCGCCGGCGGCGACATCCCGGACCGCACGCTCAATCCCAAATTCGGCCAGAAGCTCGACTATATCGAGCGCATGACGCGCTGGTCCGAAGGCCTCGACACGCCGACGATCATGGTCGGCGACTTCAACGTCGCGCCATTGGAATGCGACGTCTGGAGCCACAGGCAGCTTCTGAAGGTGGTGAGCCACACGCCGGTCGAGGTCGAGGCGCTGACCCGGTTGCGGCAGAGCCACGGCTGGGTCGATCTCGGCCGCCATTTCCATCCCGCGCCGGCACGGCTCTACACCTGGTGGAGCTATCGCGCGAAGGACTGGGCGAAGTCCGACCGCGGCCGCCGCCTCGACCATATGTGGGCGAGCCCGGACATCGCCGCCCTCGCCGTTTCGCATCGGGTGCACGAGCCGTGCCGCGGCTGGCGGCGCCCGTCGGATCATGTCCCGCTCGTCACCGAGTTTCGCCTTTGAGCGCGCGCCGCGCCGTGCTCGATGCGATCGGGGCGGTGAAGCGCGGCCGTCCGGTGGCGGTGGGCGGCTGGGCGCTGCTCGCGGTCGAGACCGCGGGGGCCGAGGCGCACGGCGAATTCGGCGTCGATGCCGATCTTCTCGTTTCCGGGCGGCGGGCGGCGCTTCTGAAGCTCGCCAACCAGCGCGCGGCGGCGGTGCCCGGGGCGCCGGTCAGGATCGCCCACGCGCCCTGGCTCGATCTCGGGACCGCGCGGGCGGTCGCCGATCCGGTCCGCGATCTCGCCACTCCGCTCAAGGGGCCCTTCGAGGCGCGCGAGATCGGCGACGAGGAGGCCGCGCGCGCCGGGTTGCGACTCGCGCTGCTCTCGGGCCTGCTGCCGGCGCTGTTCGTTCGCGGGCGCCGCGAGGGCGATCCCGCGCCGCTCGCCGCCCGCGACGTGCTCGACTTCGATCCCGCCGCCAATCTCGGCATCGCGGCGCGCGCGAGGCTCCCCACCCGTCACGGCGACAGGGGAGAGATCGTCGCCTTCCGCTCGGGCGACGACGCGGCCGAGCATGTCGCGCTCGTCATCGGCGCGCCGCGCGAGGGCGAGCCGCCGCTCGTGCGCCTGCACAGCGAATGCCTGACCGGCGACGCGCTCGGCTCGCTGAAATGCGATTGCGGCGCGCAGCTCGAGGACGCGCTTTGCCGGATCGCCGCCGCCGGCTGGGGGGTGCTCGTCTATCTGCGCCAGGAGGGGCGGGGCATCGGCCTCGTCAACAAGATCCGCGCCTATGCGCTGCAGGACCAGGGGCATGACACGGTCGACGCCAATCACCGGCTCGGCTTCGCCGACGACGAGCGCGACTATGCGGTCGCCGCCGCGATGCTGAAGCTTCTCGGCCGCGACAGCGTGCGTCTGCTCACCAACAATCCCGCCAAGGCCGAGGCGCTGGCGGCGGCCGGGATCGAGATCGTCGAGCGCATTCCCCTGCGTCCGCCCGCCACCGCCCACAGCCGCGCCTATCTCGACGCCAAGCGGGACCGCAGCGGCCATCAGCTCTAGCGCCCGATCCCGAGCAGCGCGGCGACCTCGCCGAACCCTTGCGCGACGTGATGCGCTCCGAGCGCCTTCAGCCGCGCGCCATGATCGGCGTCGCAATGGCTGCCCGCGCACAGGCCGATGACGGTCGCGCCGCTCGCCACCGCGCCCCGCATGCCGACCGGCGAATCCTCGACGATCGCGGTGGCGGCGATATCGGCGCCCAATGCCCGGGCGGCGTGGAGATAGAGGTCGGGCGCGGGCTTGCCGCGCGCCACATGCTCGCGGCCGCTGAAGATCATGTCGCCGAAATGCCCCGCCAGCCCGAGCCTTTCGAGATGGCCGGAGATCCAGCGCGTCGAGCTCGACGAGGCGATCGCGCGCGGCAGGGCGGGCGGCAGCTTGCGCACGAAATCGATCGCTCCCGCCACCGCCGCCACCCCGTCTCCCAGCATCTCGCGATAGGCCTCGCTCATCCGCTCGGCGAAATCCGCGGGCAGGGGCCGGCCGATATGGGTTTCGACCGCGGCATGGAAATCGTCCCCGGCGAGGCCCATGAAGGTCCGCATCGACTGTTCGGGGCTGATGGCATGGCCGATCCCGGCGAGATAGCGCGCGAGCGCGGCATTGCCTTCATATTCGCTGTCGATGAGCACCCCGTCGAAATCGAGGATCAGGGCCTCGAAACGAGCGGCTCCGGGGGAGCAGCGAGCGAGGCCCTCCTCGAAACGAGCGGCTCCGGGGGAGCCGCGGGCGGAATCCTCGCCGCCGCTCATTCCCGCGGCCCGAACAGCGCGGTGCCGATGCGGACATGGGTGGCGCCGAGCATGACCGCGGTCTCGTGGTCGGCCGACATGCCCATGCTCAGCCCTTCGAGCCCGTGCGCCCGGGCATGCTTGGCGAGCAGCGCGAAATAGGGCGCCGCTTCCTGGCCCAGCGGCGGCAGGCACATCAGGCCGACGACCCGAATGCCGGCATCGCGCGCGGCATCGAGCAGCGCCGGCAGCTCGCCCGGCGCGCAACCGCCCTTTTGCGGCTCGCCCTCGAGATCGAGCTGGATGAAGCAGTCGGGGCGCCGGCCGAGCTTGTCCATCGCCTTGGCGAGCGCCTTCAGGAGCGACATGCGGTCGAGCGAATGGATGATATCGAACAGCCCTGCCGCCTCTTCCGCCTTGTTCGACTGCAGCCGGCCGACCATGTGGAGGCGGATATCGGGAGCTTCCTCGCGCAGCGCCGGCCATTTCCCCGCCGCTTCCCCCACCCTGTTCTCGCCGAAATCGCGCTGCCCGGCGGCGATCAGCGGGCGTACGGCCTTAGCGCCGAAGGTCTTCGAGACCGCGACCAGCGTCACCTCCTCGGCTTTGCGTCCGGCCTTGCGCGCCGCCTCGGCGATTCCCGCCCGCACCCTTTCCAGCCGCTCTTGCGCTGACGCTTCTGCCATCGCCGCTGCTATAGGAAGCGCCATGTCCCGCCGCCACCCCCGCATCTGGCTGATGACCGACGAGCGCATGGGCGCGGCGCTGTTCCCCGCGCTTGCCCGCCTGCCGCGCGGCGCGGGGATCGTCTTTCGCCATTACGCGCTGCCCGCCGAGGCGCGCCGCCACCTGTTCGATCGCGTCCGGTCCGTCGCCCGCCAGCGCGGCCTCGTCCTCTTCCTCGCCGGGCCGGGGGAGGAGGCGCTGCGCTGGGGCGCCGACGGCAGCCACGGGACGGGAGGCGGCAAGGCGGGGCTGCCGCGCAGCGCGCCGGCGCACGATCTCGCCGAATCGCGCCGCGCCGCGGCGGCGGGCGCCGATCTCCTGTTCGTTTCGCCCGTCTTCGCCACCCGTTCCCATCCCGGCGCGCCGGTGCTCGGACCGCTCGGCTATCGCCGGCTCGCGGGAGCGACCCGCCTGCCGGCGATCGCGCTCGGCGGCATGAGCGCGATGCGCGCGCGGATGATCGGCGCCCGGGGCTGGGCGGCGATCGATCATTGGTTGGACGAAGCGCCTGGCGCCTAGAATTTCAGCACGGTGCCGATATAGACCGACTGGCTGTCCTGGCGGGTGTCGGCGAGCGGCTCGAGGCGCTCGCGCTCGATCTTGTACTGCACGCCGCCCGTGACCTTGAGGTTGCGGGTCAGCGAATAGGAGCCGGCGACGTCGAGCGAATAGCTGCTGTCCTGAAGCGCGCGCGGAGTCGCGGTCGTCGCGCGGTCGGCCTCGAGCTGGACGCGGCCGGTGAACTTCTTCTCCCTGTAGGAGACGCCGGCGCTCGCCTTTTCGCGGCCGCCGGGGACCGGCCCGCCCTCGACCCTGGCGACGTCGCCGGTGAGCGCGAAGCGCTGCCAGCCGACGCCGACGCCGAGATTGTAGGCGGTGGGGGGGAGCGCGGCGATCTCGCCGCTCGCGCTTTCGGCGAGCGCCGGGATCTGCGCGGCGACGGCGCGCGGCGCCTTTTCGACCGCCGCCTGCGCGGCGCGGTTGTTCGCCCGCATCGCCACCCGCACTTCCTTGCTGCCGCCGAGCGCGATCTCGGCCGGGGTGAAGCTGAGGCTCGAACGGTCGAGCCCGCGGCGCTCATATTCGGCGGCGAGCTTGGGATCGGCGACCGCGGGGGTGAAGAAATCGAAGCCGCCCGGATAGAAGGAGGCGCTGTCCGCTCCGAACAGCCCTTCCTCGGCGAGCGCGGGCGTAAGGAAGGCCGCCGCCGCGATCGCGGCCGCGCCTGCTCCCAGGCCGATCTTGCCTCGCTTCGTCATCGGCGCCGAATCTCCTCTGTCCGACCAGATACTCCGCCAGCCTCCTGCTTACCACAGCACGACTCGCGAAGCGCTTGAATCGTTGCGCGATGTTGCAACTTTTCCACAGCAGGGCGAGCGCCGCCCCCCGCCCATGCGATCGCTTGGGACGGCGCCGCCGACATGGCTTGCCGGTGGCGCGCGGGCTTCTATAACGGCGCTCGACCACCTCCATATTCGACGAAGGATATTGCCCATGGTTCGCGTTCCAGCCGCTTTGCTCGCCCTCGCCGCCGCCGCCCTGCTCTCCGCCTGCGGATCGAAGCGCGAGCTGCCGCCGGCCGAGCTCGGCGCCAGCAACGTCACCACCATCGGCGTCAACGCCTATCTGTGGCGCGCCGCGCTCGACACCTTGTCCTTTGCCCCGCTGCTGCAGGCCGATTCGGCGGGCGGCGTCATCGTCACCGACTGGTACGCCAATCCCAGCGCCCCCGGCGAGCGCGCCAAGGTCAGCGTCACCATCCTCGACAGCGATCTGCGCGCCGACGCGCTGCGCGTCGCCGCCTCGCGCCAGATCTTCCGCGGCGGCCAGTGGATCGAGGCGCCGGTCGACGCGGCGACGGTGCAGAAGCTCGAGGAGATCATCCTCACCCGCGCCCGCGACCTGCGCCGCGGCGTCGTCGGCTGATCCCGATGCCCCGCGCGCCGAAGACGCGCCGCTTCGAGGGCAGCGAGGCCGACGCGCGCTGGCAGCGGCGCTGGGAAGAAGCGGGGCTGTTCCGCGCCGACCAGGCCGGCGAGCGGCTGCGCCGCTACATATTGGAGATGTTCCCTTATCCTTCGGGGCGCATCCATATGGGCCATGTCCGCAACTACACGATGGGCGACGTGCTCGCCCGCTATTGGCGGATGAAGGGCGAGGCGGTGCTCCATCCGATGGGCTGGGACGCGTTCGGCATGCCGGCCGAGAACGCGGCGATCGAGAAGGGGGTGCATCCCGGCGAATGGACGCGCGCCAATATCGATACCATGCGCCGGCAGCTGAAAAGCCTCGGCTTCGCGCTCGACTGGAGCCGCGAGCTCGCGACCTGCGATCCCGAATATTACGGGCACGAGCAGGCGCTGTTCCTCGACCTTTACGAAGCAGGCCTCGTCTATCGCAAGCAGGGCGAGGTCAATTGGGACCCGGTCGACCGGACGGTGCTCGCCAACGAGCAGGTGATCGACGGCAAGGGCTGGCGCTCGGGCGCTGCGGTCGAGCGCCGCAAGCTCGACCAGTGGTTCCTCAAGATCACCGATTTCGCCGAGGAGCTGCTCGCGGGCCTGGAAACCCTGTCCGGCTGGCCCGACAAGGTTAAGCTCATGCAGGCCAACTGGATCGGCAGGAGCGAAGGCCTGAGCTTGCGCTTCGCACTCTCCGGCGGTCCGGCAAGAAGCATCGAGGTCTTCACCACCCGTCCCGACACCATCTTCGGCGCCAGCTTCGTCGCCGTCGCGCCCGATCATCCGCTGGCGCTGGCGATCGCCGAGGACGATCCGGAGGCCGCCCGCTTCATCGCCGAGTGCAGGGCGGGCGCCACCGGCGCGGCCGAGCTCGAGACGATGGAGAAAAGGGGCCATCGCGTCGCGCTCGAGGCGATCCACCCGCTCGATCCCGAATGGCGCCTTCCCGTCTACATCGCCAATTTCGTGCTCATGGACTATGGCGCCGGCGCCGTGTTCGGCGTGCCCGGCCACGACCAGCGCGATCTCGAGTTCGCCCGCAAATATGATCTTCCCGTCCGCCGCGTCGTCGCGCCCAGCGCGGACGAGGCGGCCGCGCCGATCGGCGATGCGGCCGAACCCGGCGACGGGATGCTTGTCAATTCGCGCTTCCTGGACGGCCTCGCGGTCGCGCAGGCCAAGGCGGAGATCGTCCGCCGTGCCGAAAGCGAAGGCTGGGGCGAGGGCGCGACCGTGTGGCGCCTGCGCGACTGGGGCGTCTCGCGCCAGCGCTACTGGGGCACGCCGATCCCGATCGTCCATTGCGAGGCGTGCGGGCCGGTGCCGGTGCCGCGCGAGGAGCTGCCGGTCGAGCTTCCCGAGGACATCGATTTCGCCGTTCCCGGCAACCCGCTCGACCGCCATCCGGCATGGAAGCATGTCGCTTGCCCCCAATGCGGCGGGAGGGCGACGCGCGAGACCGACACGCTCGACACCTTCGTCGATTCGGCCTGGTATTTCATCCGCTTCGCGAGTCAGCCTCCTGACCGCCCCTTCGACGCGAAGGCCGCAGAGGCCTGGCTGCCGGTCGACCAGTATATCGGCGGCGTCGAGCATGCGATCCTCCATCTCCTCTACGCCCGCTTCGTCACCCGCGCGCTCAGGCGGATCGGCAGGCTAAAGATCGCCGAGCCCTTCACCGGCCTGTTCACGCAAGGCATGGTCTGCCACGAGACCTATCGCGACGCCGCCGGCCGCTGGCTCACCCCCGCCGAGGCCGAGGAGGAGCGGCGCTGCGACCGCCCCGTCGCCGTCGGCCGGGCCGAGAAGATGTCGAAATCGAAGAAGAACATCGTCGATCCAGATCCGATCGTCGCCCGCCACGGCGCCGACGCGGTGCGCTGGTTCATGCTCTCGGACAGCCCGCCCGACCGCGATCTCGTCTGGAGCGAGGCGGGGATCGAGGGCGCCGCGCGCCTCGTCCAGCGGCTCTGGCGCCTGGCGAGCCAAGCTGGCCCCGCCCAGGCCGCCGACGCCCCGCGCGACGAGGCGCTCGACCGCATGCTGCACCGCAGCATCGACGCCGTCGGCACCAATATCGAGGCGCTCGCCTTCAACAAGGCGGTGGCCAATATCTTCGAGCTCGTCGCCGCGATCGAGAAGGCGCCGCCTTCGCCCACGCGCGCCGCGGCGATCGAGACGCTGCTCCTGCTCGTGGCGCCGATGGCGCCCCATCTCGCCGAGGAAGCCTGGGTGGCTACCGGCCATGAGGGCTTCATCGCCGACGCGCCCTGGCCCGAGGCCGACCCTCGGTTCCTCGTCGCCGACGAGGTGACGATCGCGGTGCAGGTCAACGGCAAGCTGCGCGACACGCTCACCGCCCCGCGCGGCGCGCCGCGCGAGCGGCTCGAGGAGATCGCGCTCGGCTCGAACAAGGTCGCCGCGCATCTCGGCGACGCGGCGCCAAGGAAGGTGATCGTGGTCCCCGACCGGCTGGTCAACATCGTCGCATGACGCGCGCGCCCGCCCCGCTTCTCCTTGTCGCGCTCGCGCTTTGCGCCTGCGGCCTCCGGCCCCTTTACGGCGGCGCCTCGGGCGCGCCGGTCGCCGAGCGGCTCGGCGCGGTCGAGGTGGGCGAGATTCCGGGCCGCGCCGGCTGGCTCGTCCATCATGCGGTGAAGGACAGGCTCGCCGCCGCCCCCGACGCCGCGCCGCGCTACCGGCTCGACATCGAGCTCGACGACGAGATCGTCGGCCTCGGCATCCGCTCGGACAACGCCGTCACCCGCGAGCGCCGCACCTTGCGCGCGCGCTACCGGCTGGTCGAGATCGGGCGCGGCACGGTCCTGCTCGACGCCACCGCCGGCGCCGACGCGGGCATCGACGTCGTCTCCTCCGAATATGCGACCGTCGCCGCCGAGCAATCGGCGCTCGAATGGCTGTCCGAGGAGCTCGCCGGGCAGATCCTCGCCCGCGTCGCGCTCTATCTGCGCCACCGGGCCGGGGCCGAATGAAGGCCGATTCCGCCCGCATCGCTCGCGCGCTCGCCGCGCCGCCGCCCGAGCTTCGCCTGTTCCTCCTCCACGGCCCCGACGAGGCGGGATCGTGCGCGCGGCTCGCGGAGCTGGCGCGCGGCATGGGCGCCGGGGCCGAGCGGATCGATCTTGCCGCCGCCGAGCTGAAGGCCGATCCCGCCCGCCTCGCCGACGAGGCGGCGGCGATCTCGCTGTTCGGAGCCAGCCGCTACATCGTCGTCGATCCCGCCGGCGAGGAATGCGTGGCCGCGGTCGCGGCGCTCCTCGAAGCCTCCGAGGCGGGCAATCCGGTGGCGCTCGTCGCCGGGCCGCTGCGCGCCTCCTCGAAGCTCTTGAAGGCCGCGCTCGCCTCGCCAGCCGCGCTCGCCTTCGCGAGCTATCTTCCCGGCGCGCGCGAGGCCGTGCGGCTGGTGCGCGAGGAGGCGCGCGCCGCCGGGCTCGGCATGAACCCGGACGTCGCCCGGCGCATCGCCGACGCAGCCGGCGGCAACCGCGCGCTCATCGCCCGGGAGATCGCCAAGCTCGCGCTCTATGCCGACGCCGATCCCGCCCGCCCGCGCGACATCGATCATGACGCGATCGACGCGGTCGGCGCCGACGCCGGCGAGGGCGATCTCGGCCGCCTCGTCGTCTGCGTCGCCGGCGGCCGTCCGGCCGAGCTCGAAGCCGAGCTTGTCCGCCTTGCCGGCGTCGGCATCGAGGGCATCCCGCTGCTGCGCGCGGTGCTCCGGCGGATGCTGCTGCTCGCGCGGCTGCGCGCCGAGGTCGATCGCGGCGAGAGCGTCGACAAGGTCATGGCGTCATCGGGCAAGTCATTGTTCTGGAAGGAAAAAGACGGCATCGCGCGGCAGCTCGCCCGCTGGCGCTCGCCGCTGCTGGCGCGCGCGGTCGAGCGGCTGCAGGAGGCGCAGCGGGCGGTGATGGCGCCCGACGGCCTCGGCCCCCGCGCCGCCGACGAGGAGCTGTTCGCGATCGCCCGCCAGGCCCAAAGGCTGCGCTAGGCGCGGGGGGCCGCGCCGCGTCTCAGATCCGCTCGCCCGAAAGGCGCTGGCAGATGAGGTCGAGCTGGTCGAGGCTCGAATAGCTCAGCGTCACCTTGCCGCCGGAGCCGCGGGCGGCGATCCGCACCTTCAGCCCCAGCTGCGCCGAAAGCCGGCGCTCGAGCGCGGCGACGTCGGCATCGGCGCTCTCCTGTTCGATCCGCCCCTCGCGCGCGTCCCCGCCCTCGCGCCGCTCGCGCGCCAGCCTTTCGGTCTCGCGCACCGAAAGGCCGCGCCGCGCGACCTCGAGGGCGAGGGCCTCGGGATCGTCGGCGGTGATCAGCGCCCGGGCATGGCCCATGTCGAGCCTGCCGGCCATGACCATGTCCTGGACGCTTTCAGGAAGCTCTAGCAATCTCAACAGGTTGGCTATGTGGCTGCGCGATTTGTGGACGAGCCTGGCGAGCTCTTCCTGGCTGTGGCCATAATCCTTCATCAGCCGCCTGTAGCCGCGTGCCTCCTCGATCGCGTTGAGGTCGCGGCGCTGGATGTTCTCGACGAGCGCGATCTCGAGCGTCTGCTCGTCGTCGAGCTCGCGCACGAGCGCCGGGATCTCGTGCAGCCGCGCCTTTTGCGCCGCGCGCCAGCGCCGCTCGCCGGCGACGATCTGATATTTGGCGCCGGCGCGGCGGACGACGATCGGCTGGATGAGCCCGCGCGCCTTGATCGAGCGGGCGAGCTCGGCGAGCGCGGCATCGTCGAAGCTGGCGCGCGGCTGCTGCGGATTGGGCTCGATTTCGGCCACCGCGAGCAGCGCGATGCCCTCGCCGCGCTCGCCGCCGGAAACGGGCGCCTCGCGCTCGATGTCGCCGAGCAGCGCCGAAAGGCCGCGGCCGAGGCCGGTCGGCCGCCTGCCCGGCTTGCCCTCCTCGCTCATGCCGCCGCGGCCGGCTTGGGCAGCCGGTCCATCAGCTCGCGCGCGAGCGCCATATAGGCGCGCGAGCCGCGGCAGCGATGATCGTAGATGAGCGCCGGCAGGCCGTGGCTCGGCGCTTCGGAAAGCCGCACGTTTCTGGGGATGATGGTCTCGAAGACGATCTTGCCCAGGCACGAGCGCACATCCTCGGCGACCTGGCCGGAAAGATTGTTGCGCACGTCGTACATGGTGAGGACGACGCCGAGGATCGACAGGTCGGGGTTGAAGCGCGCGCGCACCCGCTCGACCGTCTGGAGCAGCTGGCTCAGCCCCTCGAGCGCGAAGAATTCGGCCTGCAGCGGCACGAGCAGCGAGCGCGCGGCGGCGAGCGCGTTGATCGTCAGCAGGCCGAGCGAGGGCGGGCAATCGACGAGGCAGATGTCCCACCTGCCGTCGGGCATCGCGTCCATCGCCGCGGCGAGTCGGTGGGTTCGCCGCTCGACCTCGATGAGCTCGATCTCGGCGCCCGAAAGGTCGACCGTCGCGGGCACGATGTCGAGCCGCGGCACCTGGCTCGGCACCGCCGCCTCGGCGAACCCGCGGCTGCCGTTCAGCACGTCGTAGGTCGAACGGTCGCGGCGGCTCTGCTCGATGCCGAGGCCGGTCGAGGCGTTGCCTTGTGGATCGAGGTCGATCACCAGCACCCGCCAGCCGGTCGCGGCGAGCGCGGTGGCGAGGTTGATCGCGGTCGTCGTCTTGCCGACGCCGCCTTTCTGGTTGGCGATGGCGATGCGGATCATGGCCGGTCCTTCCCCTCGCGCCGCGCCCGCACCCGCGTTGCGACGAGGATGTGGGAATCCGCGTCGGTGAGGCTCGGATGGAGCGCGAGCTCACCCTGCCACGAAGCGCGCGCCGCTTCCAGTTCGGACTTCGCCTTGCGGCCCCGGGGGAGGAGCCAGCGCGTCCCCGGCCCCGCGAAGCGGCTGCCGAGCGCGAAAATCGTCTCGAGCGGCGCGAAGGCGCGGGCGCTGATCGCCGCGAAGCGCCGCGCCGGCAGCCGCTCGACGCGGCCGCAGGCGACCTCGGCGCGGTTGCCGAGGCCGAGAAGGCGGACCGACCGGGCGAGGAAATCGCAGCGCAGCCGCCGCTCTTCGGCGAGCACCACCTGGTGCCGGCCGGCGAGCGCGACGATGAGCCCGGGAAAGCCCGCGCCGCTGCCGAGATCGAGCCAGTCGCCCCGCTGTTCGGGCGCGAAATCGAGCAGTTGCGCCGAATCGGCGATATGGCGGCTCCAGACCTGCGCGAGCGAGCGGGCGGAGACGAGATTCTGCCGCGCATTCTCGGCTTCCAGCAGCCCGACCCATCGTTCCAGCCGGGAGAATGTTTCACGTGGAACGCGGCCGGCGACGAAAGCGCGCGCCGCGTCCTCGGTCATGCCGCCTTGCGGCGGCAATGGACGAGGATCGCCGCGAGCGCCGCCGGGGTCACCCCGCGGATCCGCCCCGCCGCTCCCAGCGTCGCCGGACGCGCCAGCGAAAGCCGCTCGACCATCTCGTTCGAAAGCCCCGCGATCCGCGCATAGTCGAGCCCTGCAGGGATCGCGATCGCCTCGTCGCCGCGAATTCTCGCGATCTCGGCCTCCTGGCGCGCGACATAGGGCGCGTAGCGATGGTCCTGCGCCGCCTCCTCCAATGTTTCACGTGAAACATCGCCGAGCGCCGGTTCCACGTGGAGCAGGGCGTTCAGATCGACCTCGGGAAAGCGCAGCCATCGCGCGAGGCTGCGGCTTTGCGCGCCGTTCCTGACCGCGGCGCCCGCAGCGGCGAGCCGCCGGGCGCTCATGGGCCGCGCGAGGAGCTTTTCGATCCGCCTCCGCTCCGCCTCGCGCGCCGCGAAGGCGCGGCGGCGCTCCTCGCCGACGCAGCCGGCGGCGATCGCTCCGGGGGTGAGGCGGCGGCCGGCATTGTCGGCGCGCAGCCGCAGCCGGTATTCGGCCCGCGCGGTGAGCATGCGATAGGGCTCGGTGACCCCCTGGAGCACGAGATCGTCGATGAGGACGCCGATATAGGACTCGCTGCGCTCGAACAGGACCGGCGCCGAACCGCCGGCGAAGGCCGCGGCGTTCAATCCGGCGACCAGCCCCTGGGCGGCGGCCTCCTCATAGCCCGTCGTGCCGTTGATCTGCCCGGCGAGATAGAGGCCGGGAAGCTCCCGCGCGCCGAGCGTCGGCTCCAATATGCGCGGGTCGACATGGTCATATTCGACCGCATAGCCGGGCCTGGCGATTTCGGCCCTTTCGAGCCCCGCGATCGTGCGAATCATCGCCAGCTGCACATCCTCGGGCAGCGAGGTCGAGATGCCGTTGGGATAGACGGTGGGGTCGTCGAGCCCCTCGGGCTCGAGGAAGATCTGGTGGCCGTCGCGGTCGGCGAAGCGGTGCACCTTGTCCTCGATCGACGGGCAATAGCGCGGGCCGGCGCCGCTCAGCTCGCCGGCGAACAGCGGCGAGCGATGGAGATTGGCGCGGATGACGTCATGGGGGCGCGGATTGGGCCGGGTGAGCGCGCAGAAGAGCTGCGGCGCGGGCCGCGCCGGGCTCAGCGCCGACATCGTCCAGCCTTCGCCGTCGGACGGCTGGCGCTCGAGCGCCGCCCAGTCGATCGTCCGCCCGTCGAGGCGCGGCGGCGTTCCGGTCTTGAGGCGCGCGAGCGGCAGGCCGAGGTCGCGCAGCTGGCGGCCGAGCGCGC